>NZ_CP159534.1:6036672-6338506 GCF_040529335.1 Streptomyces sp. HUAS MG91
CGCGCACGGCATGTCAGCAATTGCTCGACTGGCTCCACGGCGACGACACACCCGGGCGCGTCGACGGTGTCACCGAGATCTGGGACACACCCCGCGGCGGCTACGACGGATTTGCCATTCGCTGAACCGTCGTCCCTGGCAGCCCGGACGGGAGGGGCGCGGAGGTGCCGTGGGCAACTGCTCCGGGCAGAAACGCCCTGGTGGTTGCCAACGCGAGGGAGTCGTGGCAGGCTCCGGAGGTACGGATGATCTCCACGCCCCCAGGGCCCCGACGGTCCGGCCGCGCCGCACGATCCACGGCGCAGAGCCCCCGGGATGCCCGCCAATACGGGGTGTGATCGTGTTGACCGTCAAACTTTTTGGTGAGACTCTGGAAGCCCCGCGCACCTTAGCTGTTTGGCATGTGAGAACAGCCAGCAAGACAAGAAGTGCCAGGCATTGCGGGTGCGTTTTCCCCTTCAAACCTCACGACCCACCATCGCTACGGTCGGTCACTCAGTGTGGAGGACCACTCATCATGGCAAAGGCGCTTCTCGGTTACGTCGGCGGCAGCGACCCGCGACTTCTCGCCGAGATGCGACGGCTCCAGCAGCGTGTCCAGGACCTGGAATCCGAGCTTGGCAGGATCCAGGCGGAGAACGACGCGCTCGCGGCTGCCGCTTCTCACGACGCTCTCATCGAGGTCGACGTACCCCAGGCGGAGCCTGCGCTCACCTGACCGCATTCAACGACGCACGCGGTCCGGCTGCTCGTAACCACCGCTTGACAGAGCAACGCGACAGATGTGCAAGGGACGCTTCGGCGTCCCTTCTTTCTTCCCTCCCGGCCTGCTCCGGTCTGGTGAGCCCCCGCGCACCGAAGCGCTTTCTTAACGTCTGATGTGCCCTGCACCTTCATCGGTGAAACCGTGGGTTCATGGAGTGAGACAGGGGCGCCCGGTAAAGTCCGACGGCGTGCACCTCAAGGCTCTGACCCTGCGCGGGTTCAAATCGTTCGCCTCGGCCACCACGCTGCGGTTCGAGCCGGGCATCACCTGTGTCGTCGGGCCCAACGGCTCGGGCAAGTCCAATGTCGTGGACGCCCTGAGCTGGGTCATGGGCGAGCAGGGCGCCAAGTCGCTGCGCGGCGGCAAGATGGAGGACGTCATCTTCGCCGGCACCACCGGCAGGCCGCCGCTCGGCCGCGCCGAGGTGTCGCTGACCATCGACAACTCCGACGGTGCGCTGCCCATCGAGTACGCCGAGGTCACCATCACGCGGATCATGTTCCGCAACGGCGGCAGCGAGTACCAGATCAACGGCGACACGTGCCGCCTCCTCGACATCCAGGACCTGCTGTCCGACTCCGGCATCGGCCGCGAGATGCACGTCATCGTCGGACAGGGGCAGCTCGACTCCGTGCTGCACGCCGACCCCATGGGCCGCCGCGCCTTCATCGAGGAGGCCGCGGGCGTCCTCAAGCACCGCAAGCGCAAGGAGAAGGCGCTGCGGAAGCTGGACGCGATGCAGGCCAACCTCTCCCGCGTCCAGGACCTCACCGACGAACTGCGGCGGCAGCTCAAGCCGCTGGGCCGGCAGGCGGCCGTCGCCCGCCGGGCCGCCGTCATCCAGGCCGACCTGCGCGACGCCCGGCTGCGGCTGCTCGCCGACGATCTCGTACGGCTGCGGGAGGCGCTCAGCGCGGAGGTCGCCGACGAGGCCGAGCTGAAGCGGCGCAAGGAGGCCGCGGAGGACGAGCTGAAGAAGGCTCTGCTGAGGGAGGGCCACCTCGAAGACGAGGTGCGGCAGCTCACCCCGCGGCTCCAGCGGGCGCAGCAGACCTGGGTGGAGCTGTCGCAGCTGGCCGAGCGGGTGCGCGGGACCATCTCGCTGGCCGACGCGCGGGTGAAGAGCGCGCGGTCCGCGCCCGCCGAGGAGCGGCGCGGCCGCGACCCCGAGGACCTGGAGCGCGAGGCCGCCCGGGTGCGGGAGCAGGAGGCCGAGCTGGAGGCCGCCCTGGAGGCGGCGCAGATCGCCCTCGACGAGACGGTCTCCCACCGGGCCGACCTGGAGCGCGAACTGGCGGTCGAGGAGCGTCGGCTCAAGGACGTCGCCCGGGCCATCGCCGACCGCAGGGAGGGCCTGGCCCGCTTGCAGGGGCAGGTCAACGCCGCGCGGTCGCGGGCCGCCTCCGCCCAGGCCGAGATCGACCGGCTGGCCGCCGCGCGGGACGGGGCCGAGCAGCGGGCCGTCGCGGCGCAGGAGGAGTACGAGCAGCTCAAGGCCGAGGTCGACGGGCTCGACGCCGGTGACGAAGAGCTCGGAGCACGCCTTGAGGAGGCGAAGACCGGGCTCGCCGAGGCCGAGTCGGCGCTGTCCGCCGCCCGGGAGGCCGCCACCTCCGCCGAGCGCAAGCGGGCCGCCGTCGCCGCCCGGCACGAGGCACTGGCGCTCGGGCTGCGCAGGAAGGACGGTACGGGGGCGCTGCTCGGGGCGAAGGAACGGTTGAGCGGACTGCTCGGGCCGGCCGCCGAACTGCTGTCCGTGGCACCGGGGTTCGAGGTGCCCGTGGCGGCGGCGTTCGGGGCGGCGGCCGACGCCATCGCCGTGACCTCCCCGACCGCCGCTGCCGAAGCGATTCGCCTCCTGCGCAAGGAGGACGCGGGACGCGCCGCCCTGCTGCTCGCGGGGGAGCCCTCCGGCGAGGAGCAGGCACCGGAGCAGAGCAGCCCGCCCTACGCCGCCGAACTCGTCCGCGGCCCGGCCGAGTTGCTGCCCGCGGTGCGCCGGCTGCTGCGCGGCATCGTTGTCGTCGGGACCCTGGAGGACGCCGAGGACCTGGTCCACGCCCGGCCCGAGCTGACCGCGGTGACCGCCGAGGGCGATCTGCTCGGCGCGCACTTCGCGCAGGGCGGGTCCGCCGGGGCGCCCAGCCTCCTGGAGGTCCAGGCCTCCGTCGACGAGGCCGCCGCCGAGCTGGAGCTGCTGGCGGCGCAGTGCGAGGAACTGGCCGGGGTCCAGCAGGCGGCGGGGGAGCGGCGCAAGGACTGCGCCGCGCTCGTCGAGGAGCTGGGGCAGCGGCAGCGGGCCGTGGAGCGGGAGCGCTCGGGCCGGGCACAGCAGCTCGGGCGGCTCGCCGGGCAGGCGCGGGGCGCCGCGGGTGAGGCCGAGCGCAGTGCGGCCGCGGCGGCCAAGGCGCAGGACGCGCTGGAGCAGGCCGCGACGGACGTGGAGGAGCTGGCCGAGCGGCTCGCCGTCGCCGAGGAGCAGTCCGCCTACGGCGACGGCGACGAGGAGCCCGACACGTCCGTGCGCGACCGGCTCTCCGCCGACGGGGCCAACGCCCGGCAGACGGAGATGGAGGCCCGCCTCCAGGTACGTACGCACGAGGAACGGGTCAAGGGGCTCGCGGGCCGCGCCGACTCGCTCGACCGGGCCGCCCGCGCCGAACGCGAGGCACGCGCGCGTGCCGAGCGGCAGCGGGCCCGGCTCCAGTACGAGGCGGCGGTCGCGGAGGCCGTCGCGTCCGGCGCCCGGCAGCTGCTCGCGCACGTCGAGGTCTCCATCGCGCGGGCCGACGCGGAGCGCACGCTCGCCGAGCGGGCCAAGGCCGTACGGGAGCAGGATCTGGTCGCCGAGCGGGGCCGCGGCCGGGATCTCAAGGCGGAACTCGACAAACTCACTGATTCAGTTCACCGCGGCGAGGTACTAGGAGCGGAGAAGCGGCTGCGGATCGAGCAGCTGGAGACCAAGGCGCTGGAGGAACTGGGTGTCGAACCGGCCGGACTCGTCGCGGACTACGGTCCCGGCCAGCTCGTGCCGCCCTCGCTCCCCGCCGAGGGGGAGGAGCTGCCGGAGGATCCGGAGCACCCGCGCAACAAGCCGCGGCCGTTCATCCGTTCGGAGCAGGAGAAGCGGCTCAAGTCCGCCGAACGCGCCTATCAGCAGCTGGGCAAGGTCAACCCCCTTGCGCTGGAGGAGTTCGCGGCGCTCGAAGAGCGCCACAAGTTCCTCAGTGAGCAGTTGGAGGACCTGAAGAAGACCCGTACCGACCTTCTTCAAGTGGTGAAGGAGGTGGACGAGCGTGTCGAGCAGGTCTTCACCGAGGCGTACCGGGACACGGCCCGGGAGTTCGAGGGCGTCTTCAGCCGGCTGTTCCCGGGCGGCGAGGGACGGCTGATCCTGACCGACCCCGACAACATGCTCACCACGGGCGTGGACGTCGAGGCGCGCCCGCCGGGCAAGAAGGTCAAGCGGCTGAGCCTGCTCTCGGGCGGCGAGCGCTCGCTGACCGCCGTGGCGATGCTGGTCTCCATCTTCAAGGCACGGCCCAGCCCGTTCTACGTGATGGACGAGGTCGAGGCCGCGCTCGACGACACCAATCTGCAGCGCCTGATCCGCATCATGCAGGAGCTTCAGGAGGCCTCGCAGCTCATCGTGATCACGCACCAGAAGCGCACGATGGAGGTCGCCGACGCGCTGTACGGCGTCTCCATGCAGGGCGACGGGGTGTCGAAGGTGATCAGCCAGCGGCTGCGGTAGGCCCGCGCCCAGCGACGTGCCGGCGAGCGTCGGGGCTCTCTCCAAGTCTTCAAGACTTGAACGCATCGTGCATCTCGTGTGCCAGAAATCCGCAACACCCCCGGTATTGACTTCGAAACTTGAACGCATAGTCTCTGCAACGTTGCTTTTACCTTCAGGTGGTGGGCCACGTCACGTTGTGCGCCACTGGAAGGGCTCTCGCCCCCACCCCCGGCAGTGAAGCCGGTGGCCCGAGGAGTACACGTGACCGACACAGCGGCACCCACGTCCGGAGCCCGGGACGCTCAGCCCGAGCATCTGGGCCATGTCATTTTCATCGCGGCCGCGGCCGCGATGGGCGGCTTCCTCTTCGGCTACGACAGTTCCGTGATCAACGGCGCCGTCGAGGCCATCCGCGACCGGTACGACATCGGTTCCGCCGCGCTCGCACAGGTGATCGCCATCGCCCTGATCGGCTGCGCCATCGGCGCCGCCACCGCCGGCCGGATCGCCGACCGCATCGGGCGTATCCGCTGCATGCAGATCGCGGCGGTCCTGTTCACCATCAGCGCCGTCGGTTCGGCGCTGCCCTTCGCCCTGTGGGACCTGGCGTTCTGGCGGATCATCGGCGGCTTCGCCATCGGCATGGCCTCGGTCATCGGCCCGGCGTACATCGCCGAGGTCGCCCCGCCCGCCTACCGCGGCCGGCTCGGCTCCTTCCAGCAGGCCGCGATCGTCGTCGGCATCGCCATCTCGCAGCTCGTCAACTGGGGCCTGCTGAACGCCGCGGGCGGCGACCAGCGCGGCAAGCTGATGGGCCTCGAGGCCTGGCAGGTCATGCTCGGCGTCATGGTCATCCCGGCGATCCTCTACGGGCTGCTCTCCTTCGCGATCCCCGAGTCGCCGCGCTTCCTGATCTCGGTCGGCAAGACCGACCGGGCCAAGAAGGTCCTGGAAGAGGTCGAGGGCGACAAGATCGACCTGGACGCGCGCGTGGGCGAGATCGAGAACGCCATGCGCAGCGAGCACAAGTCGACGTTCAAGGACCTGCTCGGCGGCAGCTTCTTCTTCAAGCCGATCGTCTGGATCGGTATCGGCCTCTCCGTCTTCCAGCAGTTCGTCGGCATCAACGTCGCGTTCTACTACTCCTCGACGCTGTGGCAGTCGGTCGGCATCGACCCGTCGGACTCGTTCTTCTACTCCTTCACGACGTCGATCATCAACATCGTCGGTACGGTCATCGCGATGATCTTCGTGGACCGGATCGGCCGCAGGCCGCTGGCCCTGATCGGTTCCGTGGGTATGGTCGTCGGCCTCGCCCTGGAGGCATGGGCGTTCTCGTACGACCTGGTGGACGGCAAGCTGCCCGCCACGCAGGGCTGGGTGGCCCTGGTCGCCGCCCACGTGTTCGTCCTCTTCTTCGCCCTGTCGTGGGGTGTGGTCGTCTGGGTCTTCCTCGGCGAGATGTTCCCGAACAAGATCCGCGCCGCCGCCCTCGGTGTGGCCGCCTCGGCCCAGTGGATCGCCAACTGGGCGATCACCGCGAGCTTCCCGTCGCTGGCCGACTGGAACCTCTCCGCGACGTACATCATCTACACGGTCTTCGCCGCGCTCTCCATCCCCTTCGTGCTCAAGTTCGTGAAGGAGACCAAGGGCAAGGCCCTGGAGGAGATGGGCTGACCCGCCCGCTCCCGTACGACCCGGGGAGACGGCTCTTCATCCCCCGCCGCCGCCTCCCCGCCGACTGCGCCGCCTCCGGTTCCCGGAGGCGGCGCAGTCGTGTCCGGACCTCGCGGACGCCCGCCGCTCAGCCGGCGGAGACCGCCGGAATGACCTTCTCCGCGAACAGCCGCAGGCTGCGCCAGCCCTCCTCCAGCGGCATGCCGCCCGACAGCGGGTGCAGTACGTAGTTGTCGAGGCCCTGCGCCACGCACTGCTCGGGCGTGAGGATCCGGTAGACGCCTTCGGCGCGCAGTTCCTCGACCGTCGAGGCGGCCGACTTCACCGCCGACTTGATGTCGCCCGACTGCCAGGACGCGTACGTGCGCGCCTCGTGCAGGAAGTGCGCGCCGTACTCGGCCCAGCCGCGGTCCGGGTCCTCGGAGAGGTGGAGCAGCGGGGTGGTCTCGGTGGGCATCATGGTCCAGCCCTCGGTCCCGTACTCGACGAGCTTCTCCTTGTAGTACGTCTCCAGCTCCGGCAGGTGCGCGCTCGGAAAGAGCGGCAGGCCGAGCCGGGCCGCCCGGCGCGCGGCCGCCTGCGAGGAACCGCCGACCAGGAGCAGGGGATGCGGCTGGGTGAACGGCCGGGGAGTGACCCGGACCCGGCGCCCGCGGAAGGTGAACTCCTCGCCGGACCAGGCCTTCAGGAGCGTCTCCAGGAGTTCGTCCTGGAGCTTGCCGCGCCGTTTCCACTCCACGTCGAACTGCGCGTACTCCTCGGGCCGGTAGCCGATCCCCGCGACCGTCACCAGGCGGCCGCCGCTGAGCAGGTCCAGGACCGCGATGTCCTCGGCGAGGCGCAGCGGGTCGTGCAGCGGGCCGATGATCGCGGAGACCGTGACAGCGATCCGGCGGGTGGCGCCGAGGACCGCGCCGGCGAAGGTGAACGGCGAGGACAGCCAGTTGTTGGCGACGCCGTGGTGCTCCTCGGTCTGCACGGTGTCGATGCCCCGCTCGTCGGCGTACACCGCCATCTCCACGGCCGCCTGGTAGCGGGCGCTGAGCGACTCCGGTGTGCCGTCGGGGTCGACCAGATTGAACCGTACGACGGAGACAGGCATGGAAAGGTCCCCCTTCAGCGGGCTCGGGGCTCGGGCTCGGGTGAAGGGGGACGGTAGCTGACAGGGCGTCAGATGGCCATGGTCTCGGGCTTCCGGGACGCGTCGTCGGCGGCGTCAGGGGCCGTGGTGGTGTCCACCGGCTTCGGCAGCGCCAGGTAGAGCAGGCCCGAGACGACGATCGTGACGATCCAGCCCAGTCCGTACTCGCCGATGAAGTTGTTGCCGGCCAGCGGGCCGGAGAACCAGTCCGACGAGGTGAACAGCAGGCCCGCCGCGAGGCCCGCCGCCCAGGAGGCGACGGCGGCGGGGGAGAAGCCGCCCTTGTACCAGTAGGCACTGGTGCGGGTGGTGTCGAGCATGGCCGTCGCGTCGTAGTGCTTGCGCGTGAACATGTCCGCGCCGAAGACGCCCACCCAGGCGGAGAAGGCGACCGCGAGCAGCGACAGGAAGGCGATGAACGAGCCCATGAAGCTCGTGGCGACCAGCATCAGGACGCCGCCGAAGACCAGCGAGATGACCGCGTTCACCGAGACGGCCCAGTGGCGCGGGATCTTGAAGCCGAGGGTCTGCGCGGTGAAGCCGGCCGAGTACATCGACATGGCGTTGATCAGCAGCATGCCGACCAGCGAGATCAGCAGGTACGGCACCGCGATCCAGGTCGGCAGCAGCTCGCCCAGGAAGGAGACCGGGTCGGCGGCCGAGGCCAGGTCGGGCGTGGAGACCGCCATGACGGCGCCCATCAGGACCATGGGCAGTACGACGATGCCCGCGCCACCGATGGAGGTGCCGACGATGCCCCGGGAGGAGGCGGTGCGCGGCAGGTACCGGGTGAAGTCGGGGGAGGACGGGATCCAGCTGACGCCGCCCGCGGCGATCATGCCGATGCCCGCGACCATCAGGGAGGTCTGCCCGGCGGGCCGCCCGAAGACCGCGGACCAGTCGGTGTCGACGATCAGATAGACCAGCACCAGGACCGAGAAGAGGCCGAAGAGGTACGTCGCGTACTTGTTGCACTTCTGTACGGCGTTGATGCCGAGCCCGGAGATCACGAACGTGGCGACCACGAAGGCGAGCAGGGTGACGATCACCAGGACGTTGTTCTTCTTTATGTCGAACAGAATGCTCAGGATCGTCAGGACGGCGTAGGCACCCGTCACCGCGTTGATCGTCTCCCAGCCCCAGCGCGCGATCCAGATCAGCGAACCGGGCAGCAGATTGCCGCGCTGGCCGAAGACCGCGCGGGACAGCGCCATGCCGGGGGCGCCGCCGCGCTTGCCCGCGATGCCGATCAGGCCGACCAGGCCGTACGAGACGATCGGCGCCGCGATCGCGACGACGAGGGCCTGCCAGAAGTTGAGCTCGTAGGCCACGACGAGGCTCGCGCCCATCGTGAGCAGCAGCACGCTGATGTTGGCGCCGACCCAGGTGGGGAAGAGGTCACGGGTTCTGGCGGTGCGCTCGGAATCGGGGACGGGCTCGAGGCCGCGTGTTTCCAGGGCGCCTTCGGACGAGGCGGTCTTGCTCATGGCGGTGGGGCTCCGTGCCTCTCGCTCGGCTCCGACGCGGGGGACGGGGAGCCGGTGGGGGTGGGGCGAATCGATCTGAAGGGACTCTACGCGCGTTGATGCGACCTCTTCCATCGTACTTTAGTCCGAGTCATACCCTCCAGAGCCCTTTGTCCTTTGGAGGAAGCAACGAGAGCGGCCCCGGTCAGGGCCCATGACTGATACTGGACGGGTTATGGAAATCGTCATCCTTGCTGTAGTCATCGCCGTGGTCGTGATCGGCGCCGTCAGCGGGCTGGTGGTCAGCGGTCGCAAGAAGAAGCAGCTGCCGCCTCCTCCCCCGTCGGCCCCCGACATCACCGCCGCCCCGCCCGCCGAGCCGCACGTAGGCGACGAGGCAGAGACGCCGCGCGACGAAGCGCGGCGCACGATCGAGGAGGTGGACCTTCCGGTCACCGAGGAGCCCGCGGCTCCTGTGGTGGTCGAGGAGCCCGCCGCTCCCGAGGTCGAGGTACCGGAGCCGACCGCGGGCCGCCTGGTGCGGCTGCGCGCCCGGCTGTCGCGCTCGCAGAACGCGCTCGGCAAGGGGCTGCTCACGCTCCTGTCGCGCGAGCACCTCGACGAGGACACCTGGGAGGAGATCGAGGACACCCTGCTCACCGCCGACGTCGGTGTGCAGCCCACCCAGGAGCTGGTCGAGAACCTGCGCGAGCGCGTGAAGGTCCTCGGCACCCGCACCCCCGAGGAGCTGCGCGGCCTGCTGCGCGAGGAGCTTCTCAAGCTGCTCGTTCCCGAGTTCGACCGTGCCGTGAAGACGGACTCGAACCTGGACACTCCGGGCATCGTGATGGTCGTCGGGGTCAACGGCACCGGCAAGACGACCACCACCGGCAAGCTCGCGCGTGTGCTCGTCGCCGACGGCAAGAACGTCGTGCTCGGCGCTGCAGATACGTTCCGCGCGGCCGCCGCCGATCAGCTGCAGACCTGGGGCGAGCGCGTCGGCGCCCGCACCGTGCGCGGCCCCGAGGGCGGCGACCCGGCGTCCATCGCCTTCGACGCCGTGAAGGAGGGCATCGAGGCGGGCGCTGACGTCGTCCTCATCGACACCGCGGGCCGGCTGCACACCAAGACCGGCCTGATGGACGAGCTCGGCAAGGTCAAGCGCGTCGTGGAGAAGCACGCGCCGCTCGACGAGGTGCTGCTCGTGCTCGACGCGACGACGGGGCAGAACGGGCTGGTCCAGGCCCGCGTCTTCGCCGAGGTCGTCGACATCAGCGGCATCGTGCTGACCAAGCTCGACGGCACCGCCAAGGGCGGCATCGTGATCGCGGTCCAGCGCGAGCTGGGTGTGCCGGTCAAGCTGATCGGCCTGGGCGAGGGCCCGGACGACCTGGCGCCGTTCGAGGCCGAGGCCTTCGTGGACGCGCTGATCGGGGAGTAACCGATTCGGCGCCGCTGAACGAAAAGAATCCTCGGCCCGCACTCTTCGGTGCGGGCCGAGGATTCTTTTCGTGCGGGCGCGGCCTGACCCGCCGGACACGACCTAGGCGCAGGGCGACCGGTGCGCGACGTACGCCAGGGCGCCCAGCAGCAGGCGTGCCTGCGGTGGCTGTGTCGCCGTGTCCAGGGACGGGGCGCGCAGCCACGTCGCGGGTCCCAGGCCCGCGCGGTCCGACGGGGGAGCGGTGATGTGCGCACCGGCGCCGAGCGCGTGCAGGTCGAGGGAGGCGCCGTCCCAGCCCATGCGGTAGAGCAGGGTGGGCAGTTCGGCCGCGGCGCCGGGGGCGACGAAGAAGTGGGCCCGGCCCTGCGGGGTGGCGACGACCGGGCCGAGGGGGACGCCCATGCGCTCCAGCCGGATCAGCGCGCGGCGGCCCGCCGCCTCGGGCACGTCCAGGATGTCGAAGGCGCGGCCCACGGGGAGCAGCACCGCGGCGCCGGGGAACTGCCCCCAGGCGGCCGTCACCTCGTCGAGGGTGGCGCCGGCCGGGATCAGCGCGGCCGGGTCGAGCGGATGGGCGCCGGGGGCCGGGCAGTCCGCCTTGCCGCAGGAGCAGACGCCGCCCGCGGCACGCGCGCCGGGAACCACGTCCCAGCCCCAGAGCCCGGTGAACTCCGCCACCGTGGTGCAGTCCGAAGCGCGGCCGGACGCGCGGCCCCGGCGTCGTGTGCCGGAACGCATCTCGCGAATGCCGCCGATCGTGAAGCCCATGCCCCCTCCAACAGGTCCCGCGCGCCGGTGGTTACGCGACGGATACGGATCGTGACCCGATGCACTCGCCGCTCGGTCAAGGCAGCGTGTGGCCGCATCCGGGGTGGTGCGCCGCGGGGTCACGCGCCCCGGCGCACTACGCTCCGCCCATCTCCGGCTGTCCTATGTCAAGTGAATCGTGTGTGAGCGCAACTGAGTTCATTCGAAGGGGTGGCGAATGGTGGCGTTTCCCGGTTCGCCCTCGCGAGAGGGGTGATCGTAGGATTACTTTCAGTGCACGAACCCTCGGGGTACATGCACTCGTGGGTATGCCGGAGGCAAGCCGGATTCCTGTTCGAGGAGTGACAACTGCCGGACGGGAAGCTGAAGTTGACGGCATCCTGGTAGTGCTTGCGGAGAACTTGCTGACAAAGAGTGGCCGACAGGGCTTTGGCGTTGGGCGTCTCGGACGGCACGGATCGCTTGACGACAGAGATCGCGTAGATGGCTTCAGGGAATGGGGGCGTTCCAGTGGGCGGCAGCGGCGGCAGCGTGGCGAACGCGGAGAAGCGCCCGAACGAACTGCTCAGCTCGTGGTTCCTGCGCAGTGGCTGGTCGAAGGGTGAGCTGGCGCGCCAAGTGAACCGGCGGGCCCGCCAGCTGGGCGCGAACCACATCTCGACCGACACCTCGCGGGTGCGCCGCTGGCTCGACGGGGAGAACCCGCGCGAGCCGATCCCCAGGATCCTCAGCGAGCTGTTCTCCGAGCGCTTCGGCTGTGTCGTCGCCGTCGAGGACCTCGGCCTCCGCGCCGCGCACCAGGCCCCCTCCGTCTCCGGCGTCGACCTGCCGTGGACCGGTCCGCAGACCGTCGCGCTCATCGGCGAGTTCTCGCGCAGTGACCTGATGCTCGCGCGCCGCGGCTTCCTCGGCAGCTCGCTCGCGCTCGCCGCGGGCCCCGCCCTCATCGAGCCGATGCAGCGCTGGCTGGTGCCCACCCCGGGCGCCGCGGCGAGCCGGCCGGACCAGGAGCCGGCCGCGCACCGCCGGGCGAACCGGCTCTCGAAGCCGGAGCTCGACCTCCTGGAGTCCACCACCGTCATGTTCCGCCAGTGGGACGCCCAGTGCGGCGGCGGGCTGCGCCGCAAGGCGGTCGTCGGCCAATTGCACGAGGTGACCGACCTCCTCCAGGAGCCGCAGTCCGAGAGCACCACCAAGCGCCTGTTCAAGGTCGCCGCCGAACTGGCGGAGCTGGCCGGCTGGATGAGCTACGACGTCGGGCTCCAGCCCACCGCCCAGAAGTACTTCGTGCTCGCCCTGCACGCCGCAAAGGAAGCGGGCGACAAGCCGCTGGGCTCGTACATCCTCAGCAGCATGAGCCGTCAGATGATCCATCTCGGCCGCCCCGACGACGCGTTGGAGCTCATCCACCTCGCCCAGTACGGCAGCCGCGACTGCGCCAGTCCGCGCACCCAGTCCATGCTGTATGCGATGGAGGCCCGCGCCTACGCCAACATGGGGCAGCCCGGCAAGTGCAAGCGGGCCGTGCGCATGGCCGAGGACACCTTCACCGACGCCGACGACTGGGACGAGCCGGACCCGGACTGGATCCGCTTCTTCTCCGCGGCCGAACTGCACGGGGAGAACAGCCACTCGTTCCGCGACCTCGCCTATGTCGCCGGCCGCAGCCCCGCCTACGCGTCGATGTCCGAGCCGCTGATGCGGCGGGCCGTCGACCTGTTCGGCCAGGACGCCGAGCACCAGCGTTCCTACGCGCTGAACCTGATCGGGATGGCCACCGTGCACCTGCTCCAGAAGGAGCCGGAGCAGGCGACCGTGATGGCCAGGCAGGCGCTCGGCATCGCCCGCAAGGTGCGCTCGGAGCGGGTCAACACCCGTATCCGCAAGACCGTGGACACCGCGGTCCGCGACTTCGGCGATCTCGCCGAGGTCATCGACCTCACCGACCTGCTCGCCGCACAGCTGCCGGAGACCGCCGAAGCGGCGGTCTGAGCACCTCCAGAACCCCGGCCGCGACCGGCCCGTCCCGAAACAGCCCGACTCGGCTCCCCCGCGCCAGGTCATCGAGGACGGCGGCCGCGGCCGGTCCATGTCCACGCCCGGACCGTCGCTTGGTTGCGCCACGATAACGATCGACAAACCCGTCATCCGGTAGTTCATGGACGCGTAACACCCACGACCTCTTCGTCACTGCGGCGAAACATCGAGGGGCACCCACGGAAACCGGCCTGCGCCAATCTCATGGCTCATAACCGGCCCACCCCTCATGTGACCGCTCAGGCTTCGCCCGCACGGGGCCGTACCAACGACGAGGAGACGCCGATGGCACCAGCCGCCATCACGCTCGCCGCAGAGGCGCCCAAGCTCTCTGCCGCGAACACAGGCTTCATGCTGATCTGTTCCGCCCTGGTGATGCTCATGACCCCGGGCCTGGCCTTCTTCTACGGAGGCATGGTCCGCGTCAAGAGCACCCTGAACATGCTGATGATGAGCTTCATCAGCCTCGGGATCATCACGATCCTGTGGGTGCTGTACGGCTTCTCCGTCGCGTTCGGCACGGACAAGGGGTCGCTCTTCGGCTGGGACGGCGACTACGTCGGGCTCAGCGGGATCGGGCTGACCCAGCTCTGGGACGGCTACACCATTCCGATCTACGTGTTCGCCGTCTTCCAGCTGATGTTCGCCATCATCACGCCCGCCCTGATAAGCGGCGCCCTGGCCGACCGCGTCAAGTTCACCGCCTGGTCGCTGTTCATCGCGCTGTGGGCCACGATCGTCTACTTCCCGGTCGCGCACTGGGTGTGGGGGACCGGCGGCTGGGCCTTCGACCTCGGTGTGATCGACTTCGCGGGCGGTACGGCCGTGCACATCAACGCCGGTGCCGCCGCGCTCGGCGTGATCCTCGTCATCGGCAAGCGGGTCGGCTTCAAGAAGGACCCGATGCGGCCGCACTCGCTGCCGTGGACGATGCTCGGCGCCGGTCTGCTGTGGTTCGGCTGGTTCGGGTTCAACGCCGGCTCGTGGCTCGGCAACGACGACGGCGTCGGCGCGCTGATGTTCGTCAACACGCAGGTCGCCACCGCCGCCGCGATGCTCGCCTGGCTGGTCTACGAGAAGCTGCGCCACGGCGCGTTCACCTCGCTCGGCGCCGCCTCCGGTGCCGTCGCCGGCCTCGTCGCGATCACCCCGTCCGGCGGTGCGGTCTCGCCGCTCGGCGCGATCGCCGTCGGCGCCATCGCCGGTGTGCTGTGCGCCATGGCCGTGGGCCTCAAGTACAAGTTCGGCTACGACGACTCGCTCGACGTCGTCGGTGTCCACCTGGTCGGCGGCATCGTCGGCTCGCTCCTGATCGGCTTCTTCGCCACCGGCGGCGGCCAGTCCGACGCGCAGGGTCTGTTCTACGGCGGCGGCCTCACCCAGTTCTGGAAGCAGTGCGCCGGTGTCGGCGGTGTCCTCGCCTACTCGCTGATCGCCTCCGCCATCCTCGCCTTCCTCATCGACAAGACCATCGGCATGCGGGTCAGTGAGGACGACGAGGTCACGGGCATCGACCAGACCGAGCACGCCGAGACCGCGTACGACTTCAGCGGAGCGGGCGGCGGCGCCGCGGCCCGTACCGCCGTGCCGTCCCCGGTGGCCCAGGAATCCAAGAAGGTGGACGCATGAAGCTCATCACCGCGGTCGTCAAGCCGCACCGGCTCGACGAGATCAAGGAAGCCCTCCAGGCCTTCGGCGTCCAGGGGCTGACCGTGACCGAGGCCAGCGGCTACGGCCGCCAGCGCGGCCACACCGAGGTCTACCGTGGAGCCGAGTACACCGTCGACCTGGTGCCCAAGATCCGGATCGAGGTCCTGGTCGAGGACGACGACGCCGACCAGCTGATCGATGTCGTGGTGAAGGCGGCGCGGACCGGCAAGATCGGTGACGGCAAGGTCTGGGCGGTTCCCGTCGAGACGGCCGTGAGGGTCAGGACCGGTGAGCGCGGACCGGACGCGCTGTAAGAGCCGAACCGGCTGGCAAAGGACGGGAGTCGCTGGGTGACGAGTGTGAACGACGTAACGACCGAAGCATCGGACGACAAACCCAGCGGCTATGCGGCGGCCCGGCTGCGTCTCCTCCAAGGAGGAGCGCAGTCCGGGCCGCCGCGCCGTTCGGCCCTCGCCGAGCTGACCGACGACTGGCTGACCGAGCTGTTCGGCCAGGGCGCGCAGGGCGTCGCGCTGGTCGCCGTCGGCGGCTACGGACGGGGCGAACTCTCCCCGCGCAGCGACCTCGATCTGCTCCTGCTGCACGACGGCACCGCCGACCCCGGAGAGATCGCCGCCCTCGCCGACCGCGTCTGGTACCCCGTCTGGGACCTGGGCCTCGCCCTCGACCACTCGGTGCGCACCCCCACTGAGGCCCGCAAGACCGCGGGCGACGACCTCAAGGTGCACCTGGGCCTGCTCGACGCCCGGCACATCGCGGGCGACCTGGGCCTGACGGCCGGGCTGCGCACCGCGATCCTCGCCGACTGGCGCAACCAGGCGCCCAAGCGGCTCCCCGAACTGCGCGAGATGTGCGAGGAGCGCGCCGAACGCCAGGGCGAGCTGCAGTACTTGCTCGAACCCGATCTGAAGGAGGCGCGCGGCGGCCTGCGCGACGCGACGGCGCTGCGGGCCGTCGCCGCGTCCTGGCTCGCGGACGCCCCGCGCGAGGGGCTCGCCGACGCCCGGCGCCGGCTGCTCGACGTCCGGGACGCGCTGCATCTGACCACCGGCCGCGCGACCGACCGGCTCGCCCTCCAGGAGCAGGACCAGGTCGCCGCCGAACTGGGCCTGCTCGACGCCGACACCCTGCTCAGACAGGTGTACGAGGCCGCGCGCACCATCTCGTACGCCAGTGACGTCACCTGGCGCGAGGTCGGCCGGGTCCTCCAGTCGCGTGCCGTGCGGCCCCGGCTGCGCGCCATGCTCGGCGGCGGGAAGGCGGCGCCGGTGGAGCGTTCGCCGCTCGCCGAGGGCGTCGTCGAGATGGACGGCGAGGCCGTGCTCGCGCGGGCCGCCAAACCCGACCGCGACCCGGTCCTGCCGCTGCGCGCCGCCGCCGCGGCGGCCCAGGCGGGACTGCCGCTGTCGCTGCACGCGGTGCGCCGGATGGCCGCGGCGGCCCGGCCGCTGTCCACCCCCTGGCCCGCCGAGGCCCGCGAACAGCTCGTGACACTGCTCGGCGCCGGACGCTCCACCGTCGACGTGTGGGAGGCGTTGGAGGCCGAAGGGCTGATCACCCGGCTGCTCCCGGACTGGGAGCGGGTGCGGTGCCGCCCGCAGCGCAACGCCGTGCACACCTGGACCGTCGACCGGCACCTCGTCGAAACGGCGGTTCGCGCGAGCGAGCTGACCCGCCGCGTCGGCCGCCCCGACCTGCTCCTCGTGGCGGCGCTGCTGCACGACATCGGCAAGGGATGGCCGGGCGACCACTCGGTCGCGGGCGAGATCATCACCCGGGACGTGGCCGCGCGGATCGGCTTCGACCGCGCCGACGTGGCCGTGCTCTCCTCGCTCGTCCGGCACCACCTGCTGCTCATCGAGACCGCGACCCGCAGGGACCTGGAGGATCCGGCGACCGTGCGGGCCGTCGCCGACGCCGTCGGCTCGGTCGGCACGCTCGAACTGCTGCACGCACTGACCGAGGCCGACGCCCTCGCGACCGGCCCGGCCGCCTGGTCGTCCTGGCGGGGATCCCTCGTCGCCGATCTGGTCAAGCGCGTCTCCGCGGTGCTCGCCGGGGACGAGCCCCTCGACCCGGACGCGGCCGACCCCACGGCCGAGCAGGAACGGCTCGCCGTGGAGGCGTTCCGCACCGGCGGGCCCGTCCTCTCCCTGCGCGCGCAGACCGAGGCGGCCGCCGGTCCGTCCGACGAGCCCGAGCCGCTGGGCGTCGAACTGCTGATCGCCGTACCGGACCAGCCGGGCGTGCTGCCCGCCGTGGCCGGGGTGCTCGCCATGCACCGGCTGACCGTACGGACGGCCGAGCTGCGGTCGCTGACGCTGCCCGAGGGTGTCGAAGGAGCCGTGCTGCTGCTGAACTGGCGGGTCGCCGCCGAGTACGGCTCCCTGCCGCAGGCCGCCCGGCTCCGCGCCGACCTCGTACGGGCCCTCGACGGGTCCCTCGACGTCGCGGCCCGGCTCGCCGAGCGGGACGCCGCCTATCCGCGGCGCCGTGGCGTGGTCGCGCCGCCGGCCCGGGTCGCCGTGGCATCGGCCGGATCCCGGCTCGCGACCGTGATCGAGGTGCGGGCCCAGGACGCGCCGGGGCTGCTGTACCGGATCGGGCGCGCGCTGGAGGCCTCCGGCGTACGGGTGCGCTCCGCTCATGTGTCGACTCTGGGGGCGAACGCGGTGGACGCGTTCTATGTGACCGGGGCCGATGGGGTGCCGTTGCCTTCTGAGGAGGCGGCGTCGGTGGCCAAGGGGCTGGAGGGGGCGCTCCGGGGGTAGGCGCCCTCCGAAGAGGGGGAGTGGGCCGGTCGGCGGGTGCGGGAGGTGCGTGGCTGAGCGCGCAGTTCCTCGCGCCCCTGACGGCGTCCTTCGAAATCAAGCCTCTCCGGCGATTGAGGAGCGGGGTCCGGGGCGGAGCCCCGTGGTGCGCGGCGTACTCGCGTGACCGGGCCGCAGACCAAGCTCCTGCGGCCCGATACCCTGGAGGGCGACCTGTCCCTACCGCCCACCGACCCGAGGATTCGCGACCGCCGTGTTCGACACTCTTTCCGATCGCCTCGCAGCGACATTCAAGAACCTCCGCGGCAAAGGCCGGCTGAGCGAAGCGGACATCGACGCCACGGCCCGCGAGATCCGTATCGCGCTGCTCGAGGCCGACGTCGCCCTGCCCGTCGTCCGCGCCTTCATCAAGCAGATCAAGGAGCGCGCGGCCGGCGCCGAGGTCTCCCAGGCGCTCAACCCCGCCCAGCAGGTCATCAAGATCGTCAACGAGGAGCTCATCGGCATCCTCGGCGGCGAGACCCGCCGGCTGCGCTTCGCCAAGACCGGCCCGACCGTGATCATGCTCGCGGGTCTGCAGGGTGCGGGTAAGACCACCCTGGCCGGAAAGCTCGGCCTCTGGCTGAAGTCCCAGGGCCACTCGCCGCTGCTCGTCGCCTGCGACCTCCAGCGCCCGAACGCCGTGAACCAGCTGAGCGTCGTCGCCGAGCGCGCCGGCGTGGGCATCTACGCCCCGCAGCCGGGCAACGGCGTGGGCGACCCCGTCCAGGTCGCCAAGGACTCCGTCGAGTACGCCAAGTCCAAGGTGTACGACGTGGTCATCGTCGACACCGCCGGCCGCCTCGGCATCGACCAGGAGCTGATGCAGCAGGCCGCGGACATCCGCGACGCCGTCAGCCCCGACGAGATCCTCTTCGTCGTCGACGCCATGATCGGTCAGGACGCGGTCAACACGGCCGAGGCGTTCCGCGACGGCGTCGGCTTCGACGGCGTGGTGCTCTCCAAGCTCGACGGTGACGCCCGCGGTGGTGCGGCGCTCTCCATCGCGCACGTCACCGGCCGCCAGATCATGTTCGCCTCGAACGGCGAGAAGCTGGACGACTTCGACGCGTTCCACCCGGACCGCATGGCGTCCCGCATCCTCGGCATGGGCGACATGCTCACGCTGATCGAGAAGGCCGAGCAGACCTTCTCGCAGCAAGAGGCCGAGAAGATGGCCTCGAAGCTGGCCTCCAAGAAGGGCCAGGACTTCACGCTCGACGACTTCCTGGCGCAGATGGAGCAGGTCAGGAAGATGGGCTCCATCTCCAAGCTGCTCGGCATGCTGCCCGGCATGGCGCAGATGAAGGACCAGATCAACAACCTCGACGAGCGCGACGTCGACCGCACGGCCGCCATCATCAAGTCGATGACCCCGGCCGAGCGCGCCGACGCCACGATCATCAACGGCTCGCGCCGCGCCCGTATCGCCCGCGGTTCCGGCGTCGAGGTCAGCGCGGTCAAGAACCTGGTCGAGCGGTTCTTCGAGGCCCGCAAGATGATGTCCCGCATGGCCCAGGGCGGCGGCATGCCGGGGATGCCCGGGATGCCGGGCATGGGCGGCGGCGCCGGCCGGACCAAGAAGCAGCCGAAGAAGGCCAAGGGCAAGCAGCGCTCCGGCAACCCGATGAAGCGCAAGCAGCAGGAGCAGGAGGAGGCCGCCCGCCGCGCGGCCGCCGCCGAGTCCGGCGGCGCGCTCGGTCTGCCCGGCGCGGGCCAGCAGGGCGGCAAGGACTTCGAGCTCCCCGACGAGTTCAAGAAGTTCATGGGCTGACCTGCCCGGATACGCGCGCGAAGGGCCCGGAACCGCATCGGTTCCGGGCCCTTCGCGCTGGTCCTCCCGGGTGGCGGCCCGTCCTGATCTGTGCGCTGATGGGCCCAAGGATCATGGGTAGTCGGCAGGAGGGCCAAGGCGTGGCGAACCCAGTACCCCCGCGCGATCGCACCGATCAGCCCTGGCGTTCGGAGGGCGCGCCGCCCCCGCCCCCGCAGCCGCCGCCCAAGCGCAAGATGCCCGGCGGCTGGGGCGGCCTCATCCTGACGGCCCTGATCGTCTACCTCATCGCCAACCTGGTCCTGTCCTTCTTCAACCAGGGCGACGAGCCGACCATCTCGTACACCGAGTTCAGCAAGCAGGTCGCCAACGACAACGTCACCAAGATCTACGCGAAGGGTGACGCGATCCAGGGCCAGCTCAAGAAGGAGCAGCCCACCCCGGACGACAGCGACAGCCGGTCCAAGAACTACACGAAGTTCACGACGCAGCGGCCCTCCTTCGCGGACGACGACCTCTGGGCGAACCTGGAGAAGCACGACGTCACGGTGACCGCCGAACCGGTCGTCCAGGAACGCAGCTTCCTGTCCAACCTGCTCATCTCGCTCGCCCCGATGCTGCTCCTCGTCGTCCTGTGGATCTTCATCGCGCGGCGGATGAGCCAGGGCATGGGCGGCGGCGCGGGCGGCATGCTCGGCCGCAAACAGCCGCCGAAACCGGTCGAGCTGGAACCCGGCAAGAAACGCACCACCTTCGACGACGTCGCCGGCATCGACGAGGTGGAGGGCGAGCTCAACGACGTCGTCGACTTCCTGAAGAACCCCGACGCGTACCGCGCCATGGGCGCCAAGATGCCGCGCGGCGTGCTGCTCGCGGGCCCGCCGGGAACCGGTAAGACGCTGCTCGCGCGAGCGGTCGCGGGGGAGGCGGGCGTCCCGTTCTTCTCGGCCTCCGCCTCCGAGTTCATCGAGATGATCGTCGGCGTCGGCGCCTCCCGCGTCCGGGAACTCTTCGCCGAGGCCCGCAAGGTCGCGCCCTCGATCATCTTCATCGACGAGATCGACACCATCGGCCGCGCGCGGGGCGGCGGCAGCGGCATGGGCGGCCACGACGAGCGCGAGCAGACCCTGAACCAGATCCTCACCGAGATGGACGGTTTCTCCGGCTCCGAGGGCGTCATCGTCATCGCCGCCACCAACCGCGCCGACGTCCTGGACCCGGCCCTGACCCGGCCGGGCCGCTTCGACCGCATCGTCAACGTCTCGCCGCCCGACCGCGGCGGCCGCGAGTCCATCCTCAAGATCCACACGCGGCAGATCCCGCTCGCCGACGACGTGGACCTCGCGCAGGTGGCCCGTACGACGCCGGGCATGACCGGCGCCGAACTCTCCAACCTCGCCAACGAGGCGGCCCTCCTCGCGGTCAAGCGCAAGCAGAAGCAGGTCACCCAGACCGACCTCTCCGAGGCGCTGGAGAAGGTCCAGCTGGGCGCCGAGCGGCCGCTGGTGATGCCCGACGAGGAGCGCCGCCGCACCGCCTACCACGAGAGCGGCCACGCCCTGCTCGGCATGCTGCAGCCCGGCGCCGACCCGGTCCGCAAGATCACGATCGTGCCGCGCGGCCGTGCCCTGGGCGTCACGCTGTCCACGCCGGACTCCGACAAATACGCGTACACGGAGGAGTACCTCCGGGGCCGCATCATCGGCGCGCTCGGCGGTATGGCGGCCGAGCAGGTCGTCTACGGGGTCATCACGACCGGTGCGGAGAACGACCTGGAGCAGGTCACCAACATCGCCCGCGGCATGGTCGCCCGCTGGGGCATGAGCGAGAAGGTCGGCCGCCTCTCCGCGCTGCCGAACGACGCCCAGCAGGCGTACGGGCTCGCCGCCGCCCCCGACACCCTGGACACGATCGACACGGAGATGCGCCGCATCGTGGACGAGTGCTACGACGAGGCGTGCCGCAAACTGCGCGACCATCGTGACCAGCTGGACGCCCTGGCGGCGGCGCTCCTGGAGAACGAGACCCTGGAGGAGGCCGACGCCTACCGGGTCGCCGGTGTCACCCGGCTCACCAAGGACTGACCCGCCCGCGCCTCAGGCGGTACGGGCGATCAGATACCGGAAGACGTTGGGCATCCACACCGTGCCGTCCCTGCGCACATACGGCTGGAGCGCCTCCGTCACCTCCTTGTCGACCTGGGTCGGGTCCGTCGCTCCCACGGCCGCGTCGAACAGACCGGTGGACAGCAGCCCCTTGAGCGCGCTCTCCGTGTCCGCGTAACCGAAGGGGCACGCCACCCGGCCGGAGCCGTCGGGCCGCAGTCCGGCCCGCTGGGCGACCTCCTCCAGGTCGTCGCGGGTGGCGGGGCGCCAGCTGGCCGCGGTGCGCAGCGGGTCGGCCAGCTTCGTGGCCACCCGCAGCACGGACGAGGCGGTGCAGCGCTCCGGAGGACCCCAGCCGACCAGTACGACGGCGGAGCCCCGCGCGGCGAGCGGCGCCGCGCTCTCCAGGAGCGCCGAGAGTCCCTCCGAGTCGCCGGCCGTGCAGCCGATCGGCTCGAAGGCGGTGATGATGCCGTACGGCTCGTCGCCGGGCGCCGCCACGATGCTGTCGTCGCTGCCGTCCGTGAGCCGGGTCCGCGGTCCGCGGTGCCCCGCCCAGGTCTCGGGCAGCAGCCGCTCGCGGGCGAGTGCGAGCCGCTCGGGTTCGGCGGACTCCACGCCGGTCACGGCCGCGCCGCGGGACGCCGCCATGAGGAGAGCGAGACCGGAACCGCAGCCGAGCCCCAGCAGACGGGTGCCGGAGCCGACCTCGAGCCGCTCGTACACCGCTTCGTAGAGCGGGACCAGCATGCGTTCCTGTATTTCCGCCCAGTCACGCGCGCGTGCGCACAGGTCCGCGCGCGGCACGGGCGCCGCGTGGGATAGGTGCCGCTGCACGAGCGTAGGTGTCATGGAAAGTTCCCCAATTCGCCGAGAGATGCCGAGAGTTGTCGCCGATTCGTGTCGTTTTCGCGCCCTGCTCGCGCTCCCCCCGTATGCCAGAAAACTCCGCATCGTCCGCCACGTCTAGGGGGTGTCGGGCAGGCGTGTGCGCAATGCGCGCGTGCTCCGTCGTGCGCCCCCCGGAGGGTCATATGACGGGTGCACGCCTGGGCATACGGGCGAAAAGGATTCCCGTGCTCCGCAGTCATCCCCGTAGCATGCGCGCCATGCCCAAAGCACCCGTTCTCACGCCCCAGGCGGAAGACTTCCCGCGCTGGTACCAGGACATCGTCGCCAAGGCCGAACTGGCGGACAACGGACCGGTGCGCGGCACGATGGTCATCCGACCGTACGGCTACGGCCTGTGGGAGCGGATGCAGCAGGACATGGACGCGCGCATCAAGGAGACCGGCACGCAGAACGCGTACTTCCCGCTCCTGATCCCGCAGTCGTACCTCACCAAGGAGGCCGACCACGTCGAGGGCTTCGCACCCGAACTGGCCGTGGTCACACACGGCGGCGGCAAGGAGCTGGAGGAGCCCGCCGTCGTCCGCCCCACCTCCGAGATGATCGTCAACGACTACTTCGCCAAGTGGATCCAGAGCTACCGCGACCTGCCCCTGCTCATCAACCAGTGGGCCAACGTGGTCCGCTGGGAACTGCGGCCCCGCCTCTTCCTGCGCACGACCGAGTTCCTCTGGCAGGAGGGCCACACCGCGCACGCCACCTACGAGGAGGCGCGCGACTTCGCGGCGCGCATCCACCGGCACGTGTACGCCGACTTCATGGAGAACGTGCTCGCCATGGACGTCGTCCTGGGCCGCAAGACCCCGAAGGAGCGCTTCGCGGGCGCCGTCAACACCCTGACCCTCGAAGGGATGATGGGCGACGGCAAGGCCCTCCAGATGGGCACCAGCCACGAACTCGGCCAGAACTTCGCCAAGGCGTTCCACACGCAGTACCTCTCCAAGGAGGGCAAGCAGGAACTCGTCTGGCAGACCTCCTGGGGCTCGACGACCCGCATGATCGGCGCCCTGGTGATGATGCACGGCGACGACAACGGCCTGCGCGTACCGCCGCGCCTCGCGCCCACCCAGGTCGTCGTCCTCGCCGTCAAGGACGACGCGGCGGTGCTCGCCAAGGTGCGCGAGATCGGTGCGTCGCTCAAGGCGGCCGGCATCCGCGTCCACGTCGACGACCGCACGGACACCCCCTTCGGGCGCCGCGCCGTCGACTGGGAGCTGAAGGGCGTGCCGGTCCGCGTCGAGGTCGGCCCGCGCGACCTGGAGAACGGGACCGCGATGCTGGCCCGCCGCATCCCCGGCGGCAAGGAACCGGTCGCGATCGACGGGCTCGCCGCCCTCCTGCCCGGCGTCCTCGAAGCGGACCAGGCACTCCTGCTGAAGCAGTCGCGCGAGCGGCGCGTGTCCCGTACGAGCGATGTCACCACGGTCGACGAGGCCGTCGAGGCGGCGACGGCCGGCGGCTGGGCCCGCATCCCGTGGGCCACCCTCGGCGAGGCGGGCGAGGCGAAACTGGCCGAGCACGCGGTGTCCGTACGGTGTCTGCTCACCGCGGACGGGGCGGTGCCGGACGCGGACGACGCACCCGGTAACGTCGCGGTCGTGGCGCGCGCCTACTGAGGCGACCGGCTGAGAGCGACCGAGCCCTGTTGAGGCCGAAACCGTCTCTTGCGCATCCGGCCCCCGGCGCGTAGCTCCATCTACGCGCCGGGGCGTACGTGACACTACGCACCACCTTGGTGCGGGCTGTGCTTCTTCTCCGCAGATCAGCGCACCCGCCCTCGTCAGGACGCATCAGCGACAACTGACTGGTACGTGCAAATTATTTGGGATGCCCCGGAATAGGAACACGGAGGCACCCCGGCTCGTTGTCACGACGTGAGCACGACACCACCTGTTCTCGCCGCAGAGCTGGCAGGGGCGTGGGCCGACATTCAGCGGCACCACCCCGAACTGCCGGATCTTGCCGCGCCCGAATCCCTGATCGGGGAGTCGTCGTCCGCCTGCGGACACGAACTCTCCTTCGAGCGACTGCTTCACGAGGCAGTCCATGGCATCGCAGCCGCGCGCGGAATCCGCGACACCTCACGCGCCGGCCGGTACCACAACCGCAGATTCCTGGCCATCGCCGAGGAGCTGGGCCTCGACCACCCCGAGGAGCCGCACCCGAGCAGTGGTTTCTCCCTGGTCACGCTCAACCCGGAGGCGAAGCAGCGCTACCGCCAGACGATCGAGCGTCTCCAGCGCGCGCTGAAGGCGCACACGGCGGCCACGGCCGCCGACACCAAGCGCAGCTTCCGCGGACCGGCCGCACGGCACGGCTCCTCCGGGGGCGGCGTCCGGGTCAAGGCCGTCTGCGACTGCGGTCGCAACGTCCGGGTCGTACCGTCGGTGCTCGCCCAGGCGCCGATCGTGTGCGGCGGCTGCGGCAAGCCGTTCCGGATCCCCGAAGTGGTGGGCGCGGCCGCCGGGTGACCGGCGGGTTCCCGCTCCTGGTGGGGTGAGGTGGGGCGACCGTACTCCGGTTCGGTCGCCCCCTCGGCATATGGCACAATGGCTAGCTGTACTCGACAGCCGCACAGGACCCCTCTCTCCTCCGGCTGACGCGTCCATCGGGCACTCGGGTACCGCAACCCCACGCGGCAATCTCGCCGTGCCCACCCACGTCAAGACCAGGAGACACCACTCCCGTGGCAGTCAAGATCAAGCTGAAGCGTCTGGGCAAGATCCGTTCGCCTCACTACCGCATCGTCGTCGCCGACTCCCGTACCCGCCGTGACGGCCGGGCCATCGAGGAGATCGGTCTGTACCACCCGGTGCAGAACCCCTCGCGCATCGAGGTCGACTCGGAGCGCGCGCAGTACTGGCTGGGTGTCGGCGCGCAGCCGACCGAGCCGGTCATGGCCATCCTGAAGCTCACCGGTGACTGGCAGAAGCACAAGGGTCTGCCCGCCCCGGAGCCGCTGAAGGTCGCCGAGCCGAAGTCCGCTCGCCCCTCCTTCGAGGCGCTGGCCACGGCCGACGAGCCCAAGGGTGAGGCCATCACCCAGAAGAAGAAGGCTGAGAAGAAGGACGAGGCCGCTGAGGCTGCGTCCGAGTCGACCGAGGCCTGAGCATGCTCGAGGAGGCTCTTGAGCACCTCGTGAAGGGCATCGTCGACAACCCCGACGACGTGCAGGTCGCCTCGCGCAACCTGCGCCGCGGGCGCGTGCTGGAGGTCCGGGTCCACCCCGACGACCTCGGCAAGGTGATCGGCCGCAACGGCCGCACCGCGCGCGCTCTGCGTACCGTCGTGGGCGCCATCGGCGGCCGTGGCATCCGCGTCGACCTCGTCGACGTGGACCAGGTCCGCTGACAAAGTTGAACACCGGCTCGGGCCGGGGAGGGCTTACGGGCCGTCCCCGGCCCTAGTCGTATGACAGGAGAGATTCCGACGTGCAGTTGGTAGTCGGGCGCATCGGCCGCGCCCACGGCATCAAGGGCGAAGTCACCGTCGAGGTGCGCACCGACGAGCCCGAGCTGCGGCTCGGCCCCGGTGCGGTGCTCGCCACCGACCCCGCCTCCACCGGGCCGCTCACCATCGAGTCCGGGCGGGTGCACTCCGGCCGGCTGATGCTGCGCTTCGCGGGCGTACGGGACCGGACCGCGGCGGAGGCGCTGCGCAACACCCTCCTGATCGCCGAGGTCGACCCGGAGGAGCTGCCGGAGGACGAGGACGAGTTCTACGACCACCAGCTCATGGACCTCGACGTCGTCACGGTCGACGGCACCGAGGTCGGCCGGATCACCGAGATCTCGCACCTGCCCTCGCAGGACCTGTTCATCGTGGAGCGGCCCGACGGCAGCGAGGTCATGATCCCGTTCGTCGAGGAGATCGTCACCGAGATCGACCTGGAGGAGCAGAAGGCGGTCATCGACCCGCCGCCCGGCCTGATCGACGACCGCGCCGAGATCGCGTCGTCGCGCGAGGACTCCGTGGAGGAGGAGTCCGCATGAGGCTCGACGTCGTCACGATCTTCCCCGAATACCTCGAACCGCTGAACGTCTCCCTGGTCGGCAAGGCTCGCGCGCGCGGGCAACTCGACGTCCACACGCACGACTTGCGGCAGTGGACGTACGACCGCCACAACACGGTCGACGACACCCCCTACGGCGGCGGCCCCGGCATGGTCATGAAGACCGAGCCGTGGGGCGACTGCCTCGACGACGTGCTCGCCGACGGGTACGAGAGCGGGGCCCACGGGCCCGTCCTGGTCGTTCCCACGCCCTCCGGGCGCCCCTTCACCCAGGAACTCGCCGTCGAGCTCTCCGAGCGCCCCTGGCTGGTCTTCGCGCCCGCGCGCTACGAGGGCATCGACCGCCGCGTCATCGACGAGTACGCGACCCGTATGCCGGTCTACGAGGTCTCCATCGGCGACTACGTCCTCGCGGGCGGGGAAGCCGCCGTCCTCGTGATCACCGAGGCCGTGGCCCGCCTGCTGCCGGGCGTCCTCGGCAACGCCGCCTCGCACCAGGACGACTCCTTCGCGCCGGGCGACATGGCGAACCTCCTCGAAGGGCCCGTCTACACCAAGCCGCCCGAGTGGCGCGGCCGGGACATCCCCGACGTGCTGCTCAGCGGCCACCACGGCAAGATCGCCCGCTGGCGGCGGGACGAGGCGCTGCGCCGCACCACGCGCAACCGCCCCGACCTGATCGAGCGCACCGACCCCAAGGCCTTCGACAAGAAGGACCGCGAAATGCTCTCGATCCTGGGCTGGGGTCCCGGCCCCGACGGACGATTTGGGCCAACGCCCGGAGCCGTGGAAGAATAGGCCGCTGCTGTACGTCCAGCCTGCGCCCCTGCCACAGGGGGAACGACGCAAGGCCCGACGCGATCAGCTACCGAAACTCATCGCATACCTCCCGCCGATGACCTGTGGCATCGGCGAAGAAAGCAGACGATCATGTCTCACCTGCTCGACTCCGTCGACGCCGCGTCGCTGCGCAGCGACGTCCCGGCCTTCCGCCCGGGCGACACCGTCAACGTCCACGTCCGCGTCATCGAGGGCAACCGCTCCCGTGTGCAGCAGTTCAAGGGCGTAGTCATCCGCCGCCAGGGCGCCGGCGTCCGCGAGACCTTCACGGTCCGCAAGGTCTCCTTCTCCGTCGGCGTGGAGCGCACCTTCCCGGTCCACACCCCGATCGTCGAGAAGATCGAGCTCGTCACCAAGGGTGACGTCCGCCGCGCCAAGCTGTACTACCTGCGCGAGCTGCGCGGCAAGGCCGCGAAGATCAAGGAGAAGCGCGAGAACTGATCTCGCGTTCGGGGTCACAGCGTCGCCGGATAGCATCTGGCCTCGATGGACACCGAAGCACAGCACGTGGAGCGCGACCGCTCCTCCCAGCCCGCGGAACACCCGGAGGGCGAGGAGGACCGGTCGCGCTCCTCTTTGCGTTCGGGGAACGCCCTGTCCCGGGGCGTCGACGCGGTCGCCGCCTGGCTGCCCGGCGGACGCGTGACGCTCGCACTGCTCAGCTGCCTGGCGCTGCTGCTCGCCTTCAGCGTGTTCGTGATGCAGCCGTTCCAGATCCCCAGCGGCTCCATGGAGTCCACATTGAGGATCGGGGACCGCGTTCTCGTAAATAAGTTGGCGTACCGTTTCGGTGCCGAACCGGAGCGCGGAGACGTGATCGTCTTCGACGGCGACGGGTACTTCGGTGACGGCGACTACATCAAGCGGGTCGTGGGTGTGGGCGGAGACCACGTGGTCTGCTGCGACAGCGGGGGGAGGATCGAGGTGAACGACCAGCCGGTGAACGAGCGCTCCCTGCTGCACGCCGGGGACGCGCCCTCCGAGGTGTCGTTCGACATCAAGGTTCCCGACGGGACCCTCTTCCTCCTCGGTGACCACCGCGGCGACTCCCGGGACTCCCGCGAACTCCTGGGCGCGCCCGGCGGCGGTTTCCTCCCTCTCGACCATGTGATCGGCAAGGCGGAGTGGGTCGCCTGGCCGACCGGACACTGGCGTTCCCTGTCCCGGCCGGACGTCTACGCGCGCGTGCCCGCATCCGGCGGTTCCCATGGGTAGGCGGGGCAAGGCGCACGGCGACGAGCGGCTGCCCACCGGGAGCCGGCCCACCAGCGGGCCCGCGCACCCGGGCCGGGCGGAGCGGCGCAAGCTCGCACGCAAGGTGAAGCGCAGGCGCCGACGCTCGGCGATCAAGGAGATACCGCTCCTCATAGGCGTGGCCCTGCTCGTAGCCCTGGTCCTGAAGACGTTCCTCGTCCAGGCCTTCGTGATCCCGTCCGGCTCCATGGAGCAGACGATCAAGATCGGTGACCGGGTCGTGGTGGACAAGCTCACGCCGTGGTTCGGTGCCGAGGTGCACCGCGGTGATGTCGTCGTCTTCAAGGACCCCGGCAAGTGGCTGACGGCGGAGACGGGCCAGAAGAAGGACCCGCCGGTCGGCGTCAAGCAGGTCAAGGAGGGCCTGACCTGGATCGGTCTGCTGCCCTCCGACAACGACCGCGATCTGATCAAGCGGGTCGTCGGTGTCGGCGGCGACACCGTGAAGTGCTGCGACAAGCAGGGCCGTGTCACCGTGAACGGGACGCCGCTGAACGAGACTTCCTACATCCATCCCGGCAACACTCCCTCCAAGTTCGATTTTTCGGTGAAGGTTCCCGAAGGCCGGCTGTTCGTCATGGGGGATCACCGCGCCAACTCGGCGGACTCCCGCTACCACCTCACCGAGGCCTACCACGGCACGGTCTCCGAGGATTCGGTGGTCGGACGGGCCCGTGCCATCGTCTGGCCGATCGGCAACTGGTCCACCCTGGGCGAGCCCGGGACCTTCTCGGCCGTGGCCGACGCGCAAGGTGACGGATCGACCGCCGCGTCCGGCGCGTCGCATAAGGTGGCCACCACGAACAGCGCCGTCCCGAGTTCGAACGCATCGGATTCGGACGGAATGATCCCCCTCCCGACCCCTGCGGAACTCCCGCTCGTTATGGGAGTGGTGGGCCTGCATCGCGTAGGGATCAGGCAGCGGCACGGAGTGAGGAGTGGATGTGGGGGACTTGGCGGTCGGCGCACGGTCAGGGCAGGGGCCCGAAGAGCAGCCCGGGCGTTCCGACGACGCGGCGAACCCGGCCGTGACGGACCAGGGGCCCGCAGCCGGTGAGGGTGTGCAGGCGGATACCGGGGGCGGTGACGACCCCGGCAGGCAGCAGAAGAAGCCCCGTTCCTTCTGGAAGGAACTGCCGCTGCTGATCGGTATCGCGCTGGTCCTGGCCCTGCTCATCAAGACGTTCCTGGTCCAGGCGTTCTCGATCCCGTCGGCGTCGATGGAGAACACGCTGAAGATCGGCGACCGGGTGCTCGTCGACAAGCTCACGCCCTGGTTCGGCTCGAAGCCGGAGCGTGGCGAGGTCATCGTCTTCCACGACCCGGCCGACTGGCTGGAGGGCGAGCCGACGGCGGATCCGAACGCGATCCAGCAGGTGCTCAGCTGGGTCGGCCTGATGCCGTCCGCCGACGAGAAGGACCTCATCAAGCGCGTCATCGGCGTCGCGGGCGACACTGTCGAGTGCTCGGGCACGGGCCCGCTCAAGGTGAACGGCAAGGCGCTGAACGAGTCGTCGTACGTCTACGCGGGCAACACCCCGTGCAGCGCGGACAACGCGGGCGGAACGTTCAAGGTGAAGGTACCCGCGGGCAAAGTTTGGGTCATGGGTGACCACCGCCAGGACTCCATGGACTCCCGCTACCACCAGAACGACAAGAACTCCGGCTTCGTCCCGGTGGACAACGTCGTGGGCCGCGCGATCGTCGTCGCCTGGCCGCCCACGCACTGGTCCACGCTGCCCGTGCCGGACACCTTCGACCAGTCCGGGATCAACGCGGCGGCGAGCGCGGCTCCCGGCGCGCTCGGTCTCGCGGGCGCGGTGCCGCTGGTGATCTGGCGCAGGCGCAAGATCACCAAGGGGCTTACCGACGGGAACACCAGGGTTTCTGGCACCGGTACCGCCGGGTAGGGTGCCGTCCCAGATCGCCGATCTTCCGTGGTCCGCGCCATTGCGGGGCCGGACCGCGAGATCGATTTCTCCGACGCGGGGGAGCAACTGGGATGAGCAGGACACGTCGTACGGACGAGGGCCACGGCAAGGCCGGCAGCATGCTGTCGGGCATAGCCGTGGCCCTCGGCTGTGTGCTGTTCCTCGGCGGATTCGTGTGGGGTGCCTTCGTGTACCAGCCGTACACGGTGCCCACCGCATCGATGACGCCGACGATCGGCGCGGGCGACCGGGTCCTCGCGCAGCGGATCGACGGCAGTGTGGTCAAGCGCGGTGACGTCGTCGTCTTCCAGGAGGCGAGCTGGGGCGACCTGCCGATGGTGAAGCGGGTCGTCGGCATCGGCGGCGACAAGATCGCCTGCTGTACCGACGGCAAGCTGACCGTCAACGGCAAGAAGATCGACGAACCGTATCTGCAGGGCGGTATGAGCGCCTCGATCACCGGCATCAAGTCCACGACGGTGCCGAAGGGCCGTCTCTTCCTGCTCGGTGACGAGCGCAGCGGCTCCCTGGACTCCACCGTCCACCTCAGCGACGCGGAGCACGGCTCGGTGGAGCGCGGCGCCGTACGGGCCCGGGTGGACGCCGTGGCCTGGCCGCTGGACGGCATGCTGGCCAGGCCCACCGGCTTCGAGGAGCTGCCCGGCGGCATCTCGAACCCCGGACCGCTCACGTGGATGGTGTACGCGGTGGTGGCCGGCGCGGTGCTGGTGCTGGGCGGGGCCGCGTACGGCCCGATCGCGAAGCGTTCGCGGCGCTCGCGGACCCGCACGGAGCCGGTCCGTGCCTGAGCCGGGGGACGAGCGGCGCAAGGTGGCCCGGGTCGTGCTGCTCGATCCGGACAACCGCATCCTGCTGCTGCACGGGCACGAGCCGGACGACCCGGCCGACGACTGGTGGTTCACCCCGGGCGGCGGCCTGGAGGGCGACGAGACGCGCGCCCAGGCGGCGCTGCGGGAACTCGCCGAGGAGACCGGCATGACGGACGTCGAGCTGGGCCCGGTGCTGTGGGAGCGCTCGTGCTCCTTCCCGTTCGCCGGGCGGCGCTGGGATCAGGACGAGTGGTACTTCCTGGCCCGCACCCGTCGCCCGACGGCCTCGGAGGCGGGGCCGATGATCAACGAAACGGGCCTGACCGACCTGGAACGGCGCAGCGTCGTCGGAGCACGCTGGTGGACGTACCGGGAACTGGCCGAAGCGCATGAGACGGTGTATCCGACCAGACTCGCCGAGCTGCTGAACCGGCTGCTCGTCGAAGGTCCCCCGAGCCGGCCGCTGGTCCTCGACACGGAAATCGTCTAGAGGCCCCGGAGACTGGCGCACAATAGGGGGACGCACGGCTGAAGGGGAACATGCCATGAGCGCCGAGGACCTCGAGAAGTACGAGACCGAGATGGAGCTGAAGCTCTACCGGGAGTACCGCGACGTCGTCGGTCTGTTCAAATATGTGATCGAGACCGAGCGGCGTTTTTACCTCACCAATGACTACGAGATGCAGGTGCACTCGGTCCAGGGTGAGGTGTTCTTCGAGGTGTCGATGGCGGACGCCTGGGTGTGGGACATGTACCGGCCTGCCAGGTTCGTGAAGCAGGTCCGTGTTCTCACGTTCAAGGACGTGAATATCGAAGAACTGAACAAGAGCGACCTGGAGCTTCCGGGAAGCTGATCGGGTGGCGGGGTTTTCCACAACCTGCCAGTAGTTCACCAAGATCCACTTCCTTGTCGTCGCCGCGTCACCGTGGGCGTCGGAGGTGGTGCCGACGTGAACGCACAGAGCGCACTGGGGAAGTACGGCGAGGACCTGGCCGCGAGGCGGCTGGCCGAGGCCGGGATGACGGTGCTCGCGCGCAATTGGCGCGCGGGTCGGTCGGGCGAGATCGACATCGTGGCACGGGACGGCGACGCGATCGTCGTGTGCGAGGTCAAGACCCGCCGGGCCGTGGGCGGCGCCGGTCGGGACAGGGCCTTCGAGGACCCGATGGCGTCCATCACGCCGGTCAAGGCGCGGCGGTTGCGTGATCTCGCCGAGCGATGGGTGCAGGAGCACGGCGGGGCGCCACCCGGCGGGGTGCGCATCGACCTCGTCGGCGTCCTGCTGCCGGAGCGCGGCGCGCCCCGCGTCGAGCACGTGCGGGGGGTGTCCTGAGATGGGATTCGCACGCACGTGTTCCGTGGCCCTGGTGGGGGTCGAGGGCGTCGTCGTCGAGGTGCAGGCCGACCTGGAGCCGGGCATCGCGGCCTTCACCCTCGTGGGACTGCCCGACAAGAGCCTGGTGGAGAGCCGGGACCGGGTCAGGGCCGCCGTGGTCAATTCGGGCGGGGACTGGCCGCAGAAGAAGCTCACCGTGGGGCTGAGCCCGGCCTCCGTGCCCAAGAGTGGTTCGGGTTTCGATCTCGCTGTCGCGTGCGCCGTGCTCGGCGCGGCCGAGCGGATCGACCCGCGGATCCTCGCCGACATCGTGATGATCGGGGAGCTGGGGCTGGACGGCCGGGTGCGGCCGGTGCGCGGGGTGCTCCCGGCCGTGCTCGCCGCGGCCGACGCGGGCTACGAGCAGGTGGTGGTCCCGGAGTCCACGGCGGGCGAGGCCGCGCTGGTGCCGGGGATCTCCGTCCTCGGCGTGCGCAGCCTGCGCCAGCTCATCGCGGTCCTCGCGGACGAGCCGGTGCCGGACGAGGAGCCGGAGACGCACGGCCGCCCCGATCCCATGCTGGCCGGGCTGAGCATGCCCGGCAGCGGGGCGGGCACCGGGATCGGCGGCCTGCCGCAGGACGGACCGGGTCTCGATCTCGCCGATGTCGTCGGACAGCTGTCGGCCCGCACCGCGATCGAGGTCGCCGCCGCGGGCGGCCACCACGTGATGCTGTCGGGGCCGCCGGGCGCGGGCAAGACCATGCTCGCCGAGCGGCTGCCCGCGATCCTGCCCCCGCTCACCCGCGAGGAGTCGCTGGAGGTCACCGCGATCCACTCGGTGGCGGGCATGCTGCCACCGGGCAAGTCGATGATCGACATCGCGCCGTACTGCGCGCCGCACCACTCGGCGACCATGCAGTCCCTGGTCGGCGGCGGACCGGGCATGGCGCGGCCGGGGGCCGTCTCGCTGTCCCACCGCGGAGTGCTCTTCCTCGACGAGGCGCCGGAGTTCAGCGGGCAGGCGCTCGACGCGCTGCGGCAGCCGCTGGAGGCGGGGCATGTCGTCATCGCCCGCAGCGCGGGAGTGGTGCGGTTGCCCGCACGCTTCCTGATGGCACTCGCCGCGAACCCCTGTCCCTGCGGGCAGTTCCGGGTCCACGGCGGCGAGTGCGACTGCCCGCCCGCCGCGGTCCGGCGTTATCAGTCCCGGCTCTCCGGCCCGCTGCTCGACCGGGTCGACCTGCGCGTCGAGGTCGACCCCGTCACGCGCAACGAACTCGCCGGGTACGGACCGCGCGGCGACTCCACCCGACTCGTCGCCGACCGGGTGCGCCAGGCCAGGGAGCGGGCGGCGGCCCGGTTCGCGGAATCTCCGTGGCGGACCAACAGCGAAGTGCCGGGGCACACCCTGCGCACCCGGTGGCCGGCCGCCCCGGGCGCCCTGGACGAGGCCGAACTGGACCTGGAGCGCGGCTTCCTGACCGCACGCGGGCTCGACCGGGTGCTGCGGGTGGCCTGGACCGTGGCCGACCTCGCCGGACGCGATCGGCCCTGCGCCCAGGATGTGGCGCTCGCCCTGCAACTGCGGACCGGCATCTCGCGCGGGGCGCCCATGACGATCGGGTCCGGCACATGACCGGGCGGAGCGTCCCGGACGATGTGCGGCTCGCGCGGGCCCGGCTGACCCGGATCGTCGAGCCGGGGTGGGAGCCGGCCGGGCGGTGGCTGCGGGAGTTCGGAGCCGTGGAGACCGTACGGCGCGTCGACGAGGCGGACGCGGGGGCGACGGATCCGGCGCTGCCCGGGGTGAGCGAGGCGCGCTGGGCGGGGCTGGTCGCGCGGGCCGGGGAAGCGCCGCCCGCGGAGCTCGACCTGACCCGGGCCGGCCGGATCGGGGCACGCTTCGTGTGCCCGGGGGACCCCGAGTGGCCGGGGCAGCTGGACGATCTGGGGGACGCGCGCCCCCTCGGGCTGTGGGTGCGGGGCGGTCCCTCCCTGCGGATGTGGGCGCTGCGCTCGGTGGCCGTCGTGGGGGCACGGGCCTGCACCGACTACGGGGTGCGGATGGGCGCGAGCCTGGGCGCCGGGCTCGCCGAGCGCGGCTGGGTGGTCGTCTCGGGCGGCGCGTACGGGATCGACGCCGCGGCCCATCGAGGAGCCCTCGGCGCCACCGGGGCCACGGTGGCGATCCTCGCCTGCGGCATCGATCGCACCTACCCGCGCGGGCACGAGCAGTTGATCGGCCGGGTCGCGGAACAGGGACTGGTGGTGAGTGAGTTGCCGCCGGGCGCGCACCCCACGCCCAGCCGCTTCATCCTGCGGAACCGGGTGATCGCCGCCCTCACCAGAGGCACGGTCGTCGTCGAGGCGGCCTACCGCAGCGGAGCGCTCGGCACGGCCCGCTGGGCGCTGCGGCTGGGGCGGCATGCGATGGGGGTGCCGGGTCCCGCGACCAGCGCCGTGTCCGCCGGAGTCCACGAACTGTTGCGCAAGGAGGGGGTGCTGGTGACGGATGCCGAGGAAGTCGTCGAGCTGGTCGGTGAGATGGGGCAGCTCGCCCCGGAGCGACGCGGGCCCGTGGTGCCGCGCGACCTGCTGGCCCCGGCGACCGCGCGGGTGCTCGCCGCGGTGCCGGCGCACGGGACCCGGACGCTCGCCGAGATCGGGAGGGAGGCCGGCGCGACGGACGACGACACGACCGGTCGGCTGTACGAACTGCGCTCGTTGGGGTTCGTCGAACGACACGGCGACGGCTGGAAGTTGACACGCCAGGCGAACCGGTCGGTCTTCACGGGCGGAGGCGAATCCTGAGCCATGGTGTTGCGCCGTCCGGATGACCCCTCGATGACCTTGGCAATTCCGGCAGTTGACGCTCTGTCCTGATCGCGTTCGGTACCGGAACCGTCCGCGCAAGTCCCCCAAGGGAACGTATCTGCGCGCGTACGATCCCCCACCCTTCGCACACTGCGACGCCGCAGTCACGCTACGCTCACCAGGATTCGGGTTCGTCACCTCAATCCGTAATCAGGCAGGCAGCTCGGCACCAGTCATCACTAGACGGGCAAGACTCCATCTTCACCAGCAAAAAGATCCCAGCGGCTCCCACGACCCGGACCACGGGCACTCAGGTCCAGGCCCCGACCCGGGGCACCCTCTCCGACTCACTCGGCAAGCAGCAGAACGGCACAAGGCGGCGCATGCCACAGCACACCTCCGGATCCGACCGGGCGGCGGTTCCCCCCGCAGCCCGCGGCTCCAGCGTGCGGCCTCCGGCCCCCTCCTCGCTCGAGGAGCTGTGGAGGTCGTACAAGGCGACGGGCGACGAGCGCCTGCGGGAGCAGTTGATCCTGCACTACTCGCCGCTGGTGAAGTACGTCGCGGGCCGGGTGAGCGTCGGGCTGCCGCCCAATGTCGAGCAGGCCGACTTCGTCTCGTCCGGGGTGTTCGGGCTGATCGACGCGATCGAGAAGTTCGACATCGAGCGGGAGATCAAGTTCGAGACGTACGCGATCACCCGGATCCGCGGCGCCATGATCGACGAATTGCGGGCCCTGGACTGGATTCCTCGCTCCGTGCGGCAGAAGGCGCGCAACGTGGAGCGGGCCTACGCCACGTTGGAGGCCAAGCTGCGGCGCTCGCCCTCGGAGAGCGAGGTGGCCGAGGAGATGGGTGTGGCGCTGGAGGAACTGCACGCGGTTTTCAGCCAGTTGTCGCTGGCGAACGTGGTGGCCCTGGAGGAGCTGCTGCACGTCGGGGGCGAGGGCGGTGACCGGCTCAGCCTCATGGACACCCTGGAGGACCAGGCCGCCGACAATCCGGTGGAGGTCGCCGAGGACCGTGAGCTGCGGCGGTTCCTGGCGCGGGCGATCAATACGCTGCCCGAGCGGGAGAAGACCGTCGTCACGCTCTACTACTACGAGGGGCTGACCCTCGCCGAGATCGGCAACGTGCTGGGCGTGACGGAGAGCCGGGTCAGCCAGATCCACACGAAGTCGGTGTTGCAGCTGCGGGCGAAGCTGGCGAGTTTCGGACGCTGAGGGCGCTTGGGCGACCTGCGGTGGTGAATCGTCCCTGCCGTGATCGGCGGCCCGCCGTGGCCGGGCGACGGGCCGCCGTGACCGCCGAGGCTCCCGTAGCGGGCGGCGCGTCCGTACAGTGGATGTGTGCCAAGGATTCGAGCGGCCTCTGTGGCCGAGCACCGGTCGATGCAGCGCGCGGCTCTTCTGGATGCCGCGCGTTCCCTGCTGTCCGAGGGTGGGACGGAGGCGCTGACGTTCCCCGCGCTCGCGGAGCGGACGGGGCTCGCGCGGTCGTCCGTGTACGAGTACTTCAAGTCCCGCGCGGGTGTGGTCGAGGAGCTGTGCGCTGTCGACTTCCCGGTGTGGGCCGCCGAGGTCGAGGCCGGGATGGCGCGGGCCGCGACGCCGCAGGGCAAGGTCGAGGCGTATGTGCGGGAGCAGCTGGCGCTGGTCGGGGACCGGCGGCACCGGGCTGTCGTCGCGATCTCCGCGAGCGAGCTGGACGCCGGGGCGCGGGAGAAGATCCGGGCCGCGCACGGGGGGCTCGTCGCGATGATCGTCGAGGCGCTCGGGGAGATGGGGCACGGGCAGCCGCGGCTGGCGGCGATGCTGGTGCAGGGCGTTGTCGATGCCGCGGTGCGGCGGATCGAGCTCGGGGCCGCCGAGGAGCCGGGTGTGATCGTGGATGCCGCCGTGGGCATGGCGCTGCGGGGCGTTCAGGGCTGAAGCCCTGCTTTTCCGGCCGGCGCCGCGCCGAGGTCCCGCCGTGCGGCCTGTGCTGAGATCCCGCCCTTCGGGCCTGTGCTCCGGCGCCGTTCCTCGGGCCTGCGCTGCGGCGCCGTGGCCGGGCCCCATCGGAGCGCTCACCCCGCGCCGGGGTGCCGCCTTGCCCACCCTGCCGCCCATGGCGGCAGATTGCCCAAGACGGCGGCGTCACCCGGGGCGTGGGCGGTCCAGGACGGCGGCGTCCCCCGGGGCGTAGGCGCTGCCCATGGCGAATGGGCGGTCCAAGGCGGTGGTGTCAGCCGGGGCGTAGGCGCTGTCCACGGTGAATGGGTGGCCCGAGACGGTCGTGTCGTAGGTGGGGGTGGGGGCCAGATGGGGAGTAGGCGGGGTGGGGTGGGGGTTCGTAGGGAGGGGTCCAGTAGGGACAGCGGGTCCAGGTAGGTGGCGCCCCGCCGCAGGCCCCAGTGCAGGCAGGACGGTGCCGTGGGCGGGCAGTGGCCCGTCGGGAGTTCCAGGGTGCCGATCACCTGACCCGGCGCGACCTCGTCGCCCTCCGCCACCGTCGCCGCCACCGGCTCGTACGTCGTACGCAGGGGCGGATCCCCGGTGCCCGCCAGCTCCACGGAGATCACGCCCCGGCCCGCCACCCGGCCCGCGAAGGAGATCCGGCCGGCGGCCTGTGCCCGCACCGGGGCGCCGATCGGGGCCGCCAGGTCAACGCCGCGGTGGCCAGGACCGTAGGGTGACGCCGGTGGGGACCAGGCGCGTACCACCGCGGGTCGGTCGCCCACCGGCCAGAGACCGGCCGCGTGCGCCGGTGTTCCGGCGGACAGCGCCGCCAGCAAAAACATCACGCAGAGTAGTCGTCGCATGGCGGAGATGATCCGCGATCGGACTCGTCCCGGGGGATCTTGGCCGGGAAACGTGGACTACCGGCCGGTTGTGGACAGCGGCGTCACCCGGTACCTCCAGGGTCCCGTACACTTCATGTGGCGATCCGGGCCACCGGATCGACTTCGCACGCCCCGACACCGGGCCCGTTCGGGTTCGTGTCAGCGCCTTTCGGTCCCGTGCTCACGCACGAGGCAGGCGCGCTCGGGACGTCAGGAAACAACCGAGAACACTCAGAGGAGTACGGCCATGGCCGTCGTCACGATGCGGGAGCTGCTGGAGAGCGGCGTCCACTTCGGTCACCAGACCCGTCGTTGGAACCCGAAGATGAAGCGCTTCATCTTCACGGAGCGCAACGGCATCTACATCATCGACCTGCTCCAGTCGCTGTCGTACATCGACCGCGCCTACGAGTTCGTCAAGGAGACCGTCGCCCACGGCGGCACGGTCATGTTCGTCGGTACGAAGAAGCAGGCGCAGGAGGCGATCGCCGAGCAGGCGACCCGCGTCGGCATGCCCTACGTGAACCAGCGCTGGCTGGGCGGCATGCTCACCAACTTCTCGACCGTCTACAAGCGTCTGCAGCGCCTCAAGGAGCTCGAGCAGATCGACTTCGAGGACGTCGCCGCGTCCGGTCTCACCAAGAAGGAGCTTCTCGTGCTCTCGCGCGAGAAGGCCAAGCTGGAGAAGACCCTCGGCGGTATCCGCGAGATGTCCAAGGTTCCCAGCGCCGTCTGGATCGTGGACACCAAGAAGGAGCACATCGCTGTCGGCGAGGCCCGGAAGCTCAACATCCCGGTCGTCGCGATCCTCGACACGAACTGTGACCCCGACGAGGTCGACTACAAGATCCCGGGCAACGACGACGCGATCCGCTCCGTCACCCTGCTCACCCGCGTGATCGCCGACGCCGTCGCCGAGGGCCTCATCGCCCGTTCCGGCGTGGCCACCGGTGACTCGAAGCCGGGCGAGAAGGCCCAGGGCGAGCCGCTCGCCGAGTGGGAGCGCGACCTGCTCGAGGGCGAGAAGAAGGCCGACGAGAAGGCCGACGAGAAGGCTGAGGAGGCCGCTCCGGCCGCCGACGCCGCTGCCGCCGAGGCCCCCGCTGCCGAGGCGCCCGCCGCCGAGGCCCCGGCCGCGGACGCCGAGCAGGCCTGACCCGTACGGGATTCGGTTTCATGAGGTGACGGCGGGGGCCCCACAAGGCCCCCGCCGTTCACCCGTGACCGTCCTCCGTACGACCTTTCGTCGTCAGACACTTCAGACTTCGTAGAGAGAAAACCAGGATCATGGCGAACTACACCGCCGCTGACGTCAAGAAGCTCCGTGAGCTCACGGGCGCCGGCATGATGGACTGCAAGAAGGCGCTCGACGAGGCCGAGGGCAACGTCGACAAGGCCGTCGAGGCGCTGCGCATCAAGGGCCAGAAGGGCGTCGCCAAGCGCGAGGGCCGCTCCGCCGAGAACGGCGCTGTCGTCTCCCTCATCGCCGACGACAACTCCACCGGCGTCATCGTCGAGCTGAAGTGCGAGACGGACTTCGTCGCCAAGGGCGAGAAGTTCCAGGCCGTCGCCAACGAGCTGGCCGCGCACATCGCCAAGACGTCGCCCGCCGACATCGACGCCCTGCTCGCCTCCGAGATCGAGGCCGGCAAGACCGTCCAGGCGTACGTCGACGAGGCCAACGCCACCCTGGGCGAGAAGATCGTCCTGGAGCGCTTCGCCCAGTTCTCCGGCGCGTACGTCACCGCGTACATGCACCGCACCATGCCCGACCTGCCCCCGCAGATCGGTGTCCTGGTCGAGCTGGACAAGGCCGACGCCGACCTCGCCAAGGGTGTCGCGCAGCACATCGCCGCCTTCGCGCCGAAGTACCTCACCAAGGACGACGTCCCGGCCGAGGTCGTCGAGTCCGAGCGTCGCGTCGCCGAGGAGACCACCCGCGCCGAGGGCAAGCCCGAGGCCGCGCTCCCGAAGATCGTCGAGGGTCGCGTCAACGGCTTCTTCAAGGAGGTCACCCTCCTCGGTCAGCCGTACGCGCTCGACAACAAGAAGTCGGTCGAGAAGGTCCTCCAGGAGGCCGGTGTCACCCTGAAGCGCTTCTCGCGCATCAAGGTCGGCATCTGAGTCCGTACCGCGCCCGACGCGAGACCCCGCTAGGGTCGACAGCAGTCGTCCGGGTACGCACCGGACGACCGCAGATGTGACGAGGAGGCCATTGCCGCACATGGGATGCGAAACACCCCATCGGCAATGGTCTCCTTCGTATGTGTGCCAAGCAAGAAGAGGCGAGAATCCATGACCAGCACCCAGGCAGCAGACAAGGGCGACAAGAGCGACGACGGCAAAGGCGCTGGGCGCTTTCTGCTGAAGCTCTCCGGTGAGGCGTTCGCCGGGGGCGGGGGTCTGGGTGTCGACCCCGACGTGGTGCACGCCATCGCCCGTGAGATCGCGGCCGTCGTCCGCGACGGGGCGCAGATCGCCGTCGTCATCGGCGGCGGCAACTTCTTCCGCGGTGCCGAGCTCCAGCAGCGCGGCATGGACCGGGCCCGTTCCGACTACATGGGCATGCTCGGTACGGTCATGAACTGCCTGGCCCTCCAGGACTTCCTGGAGAAGGAGGGCATCGACAGCCGCGTCCAGACCGCCATCACGATGGGCCAGGTCGCCGAGCCGTACATCCCGCTGCGGGCCGTGCGCCACCTGGAGAAGGGCCGCGTCGTGATCTTCGGCGCCGGCATGGGCATGCCGTACTTCTCCACCGACACCACCGCCGCGCAGCGCGCCCTGGAGATCGACGCCGAGGCGCTGCTCATGGGCAAGAACGGTGTCGACGGTGTCTACGACTCGGACCCGAAGACCAACCCCGGGGCCGTGAAGTTCGACGCGCTCAGCTACGGCGAGGTCATCACGCGCGACCTGAAGGTCGCCGACATGACCGCCATCACCCTGTGCCGCGACAACAAGCTGCCGATCCTCGTCTTCGAGCTCCTCACGTCGGGCAATATCGCGCGCGCGGTCAAGGGTGAGAAGATCGGGACGCTGGTGGGCGAGCAGGGCACCCGCGCCTGACCCTCGGGTCCGTGACACCCCGCAGGGGATGGACAATGTCCTGCCGGTCGGACACCGTGCAAGGACACCGCAGGACCGCAGGACACCGCAGGAAGCCGCGCGATCACACCGCGCGGGAAGCAACAGACGCGACGCAGCCGGCCGCCCCCGTGCACGCCGGGCCTCACTCAAGACACGCAGGAGCAAGTGGTGATCGAAGAGACCCTCCTCGAGGCCGAGGAGAAGATGGAGAAGGCCGTCGTGGTCGCCAAGGAGGACTTCGCCGCGATCCGCACCGGCCGTGCGCACCCGGCGATGTTCAACAAGATCGTGGCCGACTACTACGGCGCGCTGACGCCGATCAACCAGCTCGCCTCGTTCTCGGTGCCGGAGCCGCGGATGGCCGTGGTGACCCCGTTCGACAAGAGCGCGCTGCGCAACATCGAGCAGGCGATCCGTGACTCGGACCTGGGCGTCAACCCGAGCAACGACGGCAACATCATTCGTGTGACGTTCCCCGAGCTCACCGAGGAGCGCCGCCGCGACTACATCAAGGTCGCCAAGAGCAAGGCGGAGGACAGCAAGGTGTCCATCCGCTCCGTCCGCCGCAAGGCCAAGGAAGCCATCGACAAGGCGATCAAGGACGGCGACATCGGCGAGGACGAGGGCCGTCGCGGCGAGAAGGAGCTGGACGACACCACCGCCAAGTACGTGGCCCAGGTCGACGAGCTGCTCAAGCACAAGGAAGCCGAGCTGCTCGAAGTCTGAGGCAGCGCGGAAGATCGAGGTTCGAGGAATCCGTGAACGACTCTTCCTGGGGGGCGCCGCAGACCGGGCCCGGGTACTGGGGGCCCGCTGATCAGGACCGGGCCCCGGCAGGTCCCGCGTACGGTCAGGGCCCCTCGTACGACCAGGGACGCGCTCCGGCGGGTCCCGCGTACGAACGGCACGCGGTTGAGGAGACTCGGCCCATGCCCATCGTGCCCGATATGCCCGACGTGCCCACCGGCGGCGGTGACGACCAGGACGACCGGGGGGCTGCTCGGCTGAGCGGTCCCCTGTTCCGCGACGAGGCGACCCCGCAGGCCGAGCGGCCGGCGCCACCGTCGCAGACCCCGCAGGAGCCCATGACCGGCGCAGCACCTCAGCCCCAGCCCGAGCCGCAGCCCCAGCCCCAGAAGAAGAGCGCGGGCCGGGACCTCGGCGCGGCCATAGGAGTCGGCGTCGGACTCGGTGCCGTGATCATCGCGTCGCTGTTCATCGTCAAGGCGGTGTTCGTCGGCGTGATAGCGGTCGCCGTCGTGGTGGGCCTGTGGGAGCTCACCTCGCGGCTCGACGAGCGCAAGGGCATCAAGGCGCCGCTCGTGCCGCTGGCCGTCGGTGGCGCCGCGATGGTCGTCGCCGGGTACGTCCGCGGGCCCGAGGGCGCGTGGGTGGCCATGGCGCTGACCGCGCTCGCCGTCCTGGTGTGGCGGATGACCGAGCCGCCCGAGGGCTATCTGAAGGACGTGACGGCCGGCGTCTTCGCCGCCTTCTACGTCCCGTTCCTCGCGACGTTCGTGGCGATGATGCTCACCGCGGACGACGGGGCCTGGCGGGTCCTGACCTTCCTGATCCTGACGGTGGTCAGCGACACCGGCGCGTACGCGATCGGCTGGCGCTTCGGCAAGCACAAGCTGGCGCCGCGCATCAGCCCCGGAAAGACCCGCGAGGGGCTCTTCGGCGCGGTGCTGTTCGCGATGGTGGCGGGCGTCCTGTGCATGCAGTTCCTGATCGACGACGGGACCTGGTGGCAGGGCCTGGTGATCGGCGCCTGCGTCGCGGCCAGCGCGACCCTGGGCGACCTCGGCGAGTCCATGATCAAGCGCGACCTGGGCATCAAGGACATGGGAACCCTGCTCCCGGGCCACGGCGGCATCATGGACCGCCTGGACTCCCTGCTGCCGACGGCGCCGGTGGTGTGGCTGCTGCTGGTGCTGTTCGTGGGCTCCGCCTGAGCCGAGCCGACCGAATGAGGGGCGGGCGCCTGCTGGGCGCCCGCCCCTCGGTGTCCTTCGGCGTCGCCGCCCGTCCCCACCGCTGAATCCGTAGATCACTTCACATCACGCCGGGAGAACCCGTGACCGACAGCAAGAACATCAACAACCCCGTGGGCCAGGGCGGCGGCCAGCGCAAGAAGCAGTCCCGCGCCGAACGGCAGAACAACGGTCCGCACCGCAACCTCGACCGCAAGCGCGCGGCCGACCAGAAGGCGGAGCTGCTGCGCAAGATGCGCGAGAAGACGGGCACGGCCGAGGGCACCGCGCAGGCGGACGACGACACCGCACAGAGCTGACGCACCACTGCCGCAGAGCGGCATCGCACGGGGCAGGGCCCGGACCACCACGCGTGGTCCGGGCCCTGCCGCCGTCCGGAGCCGAAGCCGGGACCGGATGCCCAGGGCGACGACCCCGGGTCACCCTCATCCATCTGCGACACTAGTACAGCCATGCCTAAGCCCGGAGAACTCACCTTTGTCGCCCCCCGCGGAGCCAAGAAGCCGCCGCGGCACCTTGCCGATCTGACTCCTGCGGAGCGGAAGGAGGCTGTCGCCGCGATCGGCGAGAAGCCGTTCCGTGCCAAGCAGCTGTCGACGCACTACTTCGCGCGGTACGCGCACGACCCCGAGCAGTGGACCGACATCCCCGCCGCGTCGCGCGAGAAGCTGCGCGAGGCGCTGCTGCCCGAGCTGATGACCGTCGTGCGGCATCTGTCGACCGACCAGGACACCACGCGCAAGACGCTGTGGCGGCTGTTCGACGGGACGCTCGTCGAGTCGGTCCTCATGCGGTATCCGGACCGAGTGACGATGTGCATCTCGTCGCAGGCCGGGTGCGGGATGAACTGCCCGTTCTGCGCCACCGGGCAGGCCGGTCTCGACCGGAACCTGTCGACCGGCGAGATCGTGCACCAGATCGTCGACGGGATGCGCGCCCTGCGCGACGGGGAGATCCCCGGCGGGCCCGCGCGGCTGTCCAACATCGTGTTCATGGGGATGGGCGAGCCGCTCGCCAACTACAAGCGGGTTGTCGGCGCCATCCGGGCGCTCACCGACCCCGAGCCGGACGGGCTCGGGCTGAGCCAGCGCGGCATCACCGTGTCGACCGTGGGGCTCGTGCCCGCCATCCACCGGTTCGCCGACGAGGGCTTCAAGTGCCGGCTCGCCATCTCGCTGCACGCGCCGGACGACGAGCTGCGCGACACCCTCGTACCGGTCAACACCCGGTGGAAGGTGCGCGAGGTCCTCGACGCCGGGTGGGAGTACGCGGCCAAGTCGGGGCGCCGGCTCTCCATCGAGTACGCGCTCATCCGGGACATCAACGACCAGGCGTGGCGCGGTGACCGGCTCGGGCGGCTGCTCCGCGGCAAGCCTGTGCACGTCAACCTGATCCCGCTGAACCCGACGCCCGGGTCGAAGTGGACGGCGTCGCGGCCCGAGGACGAGAAGGCGTTCGTCGAGGCGATCGCCGCTCACGGGGTGCCCGTGACCGTGCGCGACACCCGCGGTCAGGAGATCGACGGGGCGTGTGGTCAGCTCGCGGCGACCGAGCGGTAGCCTGGCACCCGTACCTCGTACATACACTCGTACATACATCTTCATATTCCGACAGGGGAGCGCCACAGCGCTGAGAGTGCGGTAGCCAGACACATGGTGGGCCGCAGACCCTCTGAACCTTGCCCAGGTCATTCTGGGTAGGAAGTTCGGTCACCACTCAAGCTGTTGCGCCCTGCCCTGAGGCCGTCGAGGCCCCGGGGCAGGGCCGCGTCTCTTCCTGGACACCCCCAGGAGGACATTCAAGTGAGCAAGAAGACATACGTGGCCGTGGCGGTGGGCCTCGGCCTGGTCACGCTGTCCGCGTGCGGGTCGTCATCGGACACCGCGGGCTCGGACGGCGGCTCCAAGACCGTCACGCTGGTCAGCCACGACTCGTGGGCCGTCTCCAAGAGCGTGCTCGCCGACTTCGAGAAGACCTCCGGGTACAAGGTGAGGGTCCTCAAGGACGGCGATGCCGGAGAGGCCGTCAACAAGGCCATCCTGTCCAAGGGCAACCCGCAGGGCGACGTCTTCTTCGGCGTCGACAACACCCTGCTCTCTCGCGCCCTCGACAACGGCGTCTTCGCCTCCTACAAGGCCAAGGGCCTGGACCAGGTGAAGAGCCAGTACCAGCTCGACGCCGGCAAGCACCGGGTCACGCCGATCGACACCGGCGACATCTGCGTCAATTACGACAAGAAGTACTTTGAGGATCATCATCTGACGCCGCCGGCCTCCTTCGCCGACCTCGCCAAGCCCGCGTACAAGGACCTCCTCGTCACCGAGAATGCGGCCACCTCGTCGCCCGGCCTCGGCTTCCTGCTCGGCTCGGCCGCCAAGTACGGCGACGACGGCTGGCAGGCGTACTGGAAGAAGCTCAAGGCCAACGGCGTGAAGGTCGTCGACGGCTGGGAGCAGGCCTACAACGAGGAGTTCAGCGGCAGCGCCGGCGGCAAGAAGGCGGGCGGCGAGCGGCCGCTCGTCGTGAGCTACGCGTCGTCGCCGCCGGTCGAGGCCATCTACTCCGACCCGCAGCCGAAGACCTCGCCGGTCGGCGTGGCGAAGGGGACCTGCTTCCGGCAGATCGAGTTTTCCGGGCTGCTCGACGGCGCGAAGAACGAGAAGGGCGGGCAGGCGCTCGTCGACTTCCTGATCTCCAAGAAGTTCCAGGAGGACATGCCGCTCAACATGTTCGTCGACCCGGTGACGAAGAACGCCACCGCGCCCGCCGCGTACACCAAGTACGCGGTCCCGGTCGAGAACCCCGAGACGATGGCGCCGCGCACGATCGCCGACCACCGTGACGACTGGGTCAAGTCGTGGACCTCGCTCGTACTGAAGTAGGAGGCGGCCGGAAGGCGTTCCACGGGAACGCGGCGCGGCTGGGGCTCATGCTCCTGCCCGTCGTGTTCTTCGCGGTCTTCTTCGCCTATCCCGTCGTCGCGATCGTCGAGCGCGGGCTGCACGTGGACGGCGGCTGGCAGTTCGGGCGGATCACCGAGGTGCTCGGGCAGTCCGACATCCGGCACGTGCTGTGGTTCACCGTGTGGCAGGCGCTCGCCTCGACCGCGCTCACGCTGCTGGTCGCGCTGCCCGGCGCCTACGTCTTCGCCCGCCTCGACTTCCCCGGCAAGCAGGTGCTGCGGGCCGTCGTCACCGTGCCGTTCGTGCTGCCGACCGTCGTCGTCGGCACCGCCTTCCTCGCCCTCCTCGGACAGGGCGGCCTGCTCGACGAACTGTGGGGAGTACGGCTCGACACCACGGTGTGGGCGATCCTGCTCGCGCACGTCTTCTTCAACTACGCCGTCGTCGTACGGACCGTCGGCGGCCTGTGGGCACAGCTCGACCCCCGCCAGGAGGAGGCCGCGCGGATGCTGGGCGCCTCGCGCCTCGCCGCCTGGCGGAAGGTGACGCTGCCCGCGCTCGGGCCCGCCGTCGCGGCCGCCGCGCTGATGGTCTTCCTGTTCACCTTCACCTCGTTCGGCGTCGTGCAGATCCTCGGCGGGCCCGGATTCTCGACGCTGGAGGTCGAGATCTACCGGCAGACCGCGCAGATCTTCGACCTGCCGACCGCCGCCGTGCTCACCCTCGTGCAGTTCGCCGCCGTCGGACTGATCCTCGCCGTGCACGCCTGGACGGTGCGGCGACGGGAGAGCGCCCTGCGGCTCGTCGACGCGTCGCAGACGGCACGGCGGCCGCGCGGCGCCGGGCAGTGGGCCCTGCTGGGCGGGGTCCTCGCGAGCGTCGTCGTCCTGGTCCTGCTCCCGCTGGGCGTACTGGTGCTGCGCTCGCTCGACACGGCGGACGGGTTCGGGTTCGGCTACTACCGGGCGCTGCTCTCGGCCGACGGCGGGACCTTCCTCGTACCGCCCATCAATGCCATCGGGAACTCGCTGGAGTACGCGCTCGCCGCCACCGCCATCGCGCTGCTGATCGGCGGCCTCGCCGCGGCGGCGCTCACCCGGCGCGCGGGGCGGCTCGTGCGCGGGTTCGACGCGCTGCTGATGCTGCCGCTCGGCGTGTCCGCGGTGACCGTCGGATTCGGGTTCCTCATCACCCTCGACAAGCCGCCGCTCGACCTGCGGGCCTCCTGGATCCTGGTGCCGCTGGCCCAGGCGCTGGTGGGCGTGCCCTTCGTCGTGCGGACCATGCTGCCGGTGCTGCGCGCCGTCGACGGGCGGCTGCGGGAGGCCGCCGCCGTGCTCGGCGCCTCGCCGCTGCGGGCCTGGCGCGAGGTCGACCTGCCGATGGTGCGGCGGGCGCTGCTCGTCGCCGCGGGCTTCGCCTTCGCCGTCTCGCTCGGCGAGTTCGGCGCGACCGTGTTCATCGCGCGGCCCGACAACCCGACCCTGCCCGTCGCCGTGGCCCGCCTCCTCGGGCGGGCCGGGGACCTCAACTACGGCCAGGCGATGGCCCTCTCGACGATCCTGATGCTCGTCTGCGCCGTCTGCCTGCTGCTGCTCGAACGCATCCGGCCTGCCAAGGCCACGACCGGGGAGTTCTGATGGCGCCCTCGCCGCAATCGCCGCCGCTGCTGCAACTGGCCGACGCCACCGTACGGTTCGGCGGGCGCGCCGTCCTCGACGCGGTCGGGCTCGAGGTCGCCGAGCACGAGATCGTGTGCGTGCTCGGGCCGAGCGGCAGCGGCAAGTCGACGCTGCTGCGGGCCGTCGCGGGGCTCCAGGACCTCGACGCCGGGCAGGTGCTGCTCGGCGGGCGCGACCAGCGCGGAGTGCCCGCGCACAAGCGGGGCGTGGGCCTGATGTTCCAGGACCACCAGCTGTTCCCGCAGCGCGACGTCGGCGGCAATGTCGCCTTCGGCCTGCGCATGCACGGCGCGCCGAAGAGCGAACAGGGCGACCGTGTACGGGAATTGCTCGCCCTCGTCGGGCTGCCCGGCGCCGAGCGGCGGGCCGTCGCCGCGCTCTCCGGCGGTGAGCAGCAGCGCGTCGCCCTGGCCAGGGCGCTCGCGCCGCGGCCCCGGCTGCTGATGCTGGACGAACCGCTCGGGCAGCTCGACCGGTCGTTGCGGGAGCGGCTCGTCGTCGAACTCCGTGAGCTGTTCGGCGAGCTGGGGACCACCGTGCTCGCCGTCACCCACGACCAGGGGGAGGCGTTCGCGCTGGCCGACCGGGTCGTGGTGATGCGGGACGGGCGGATCGCCCAGTCCGGGACGCCTCTGGAGGTGTGGCAGCGGCCCGCCGACGAGTTCGTGGCGCGCTTCCTCGGCTTCGACAACGTCGTCGCGGCGACCGTCTCCGGGGAGGTCGCCGACACGCCCTGGGGCAAGGTGCCGGTGCCCGCCGGCACGGCGCAGGGCGCCGGACACCTCCTCGTCCGGCCGGCCGGCGTGCGGCTGGTGCCCGCCGACGAGGCACAGGTGACGTGCACGGTGGCCGCCCGCACCTTCCGGGGTACGCACGTCGCGCTGCACCTGCAACCTGCGGACGCGCCCCGCCTCGAGGCGGCGTGCGCGCTGCGGGACGCGCCCGAGGTGGGCGACGAGGTGGGCGTCGCCTTCGACGCCCAGGAGATCGTGGCGCTGGCCGGCCCGGACGTGTAGCGGCCCGGACACGCGAAAGCGGCCGTACCGGGCACCGGTCCTGCTGGTGCCCCGTACGGCCGCCGAGGCGGATCAGGCCTTCGCGCCGCCGCGCTTGCGCAGCGCGAACACCACGCCGCCGCCCGCGACGACCAGCGCCGCCGCGATGCCCGCGAACAGGCCGGTGTTGGAGCTCGCTCCGGTCTCCGCCAGGTTCGAGTCACCCGCCGGGGAGGCCGAGTTGGCGGGGGCCGGGGCCGCCGAGGTGGAGGTCGAAGCGCTCGGCTTCGCCGACTCGGCCGGCTTCGACGGAGCCGGGGAGGACGCCGGCGGAGTCGAGGCCGGCGGGGTCGGCTTCTCGGTGGCGCACGCCGTGGCGGGCGTGGTGACGCCGCCCTTGATGTCCTCGTCGACGTTGTACTTGTCCGTCTTGACGTGGATGCGGTACGTCGCGTTCGGCGCCCAGTTCTCTTCGAACGTGATGGTGGCGCCCTCGCCGGTGCCCTTGACGACCTGCGAACCGATCTCCTTCTCCGAGCCGTTCGACTGGAGGTAGACGGTGACGGTCGCCGGGGTGCCCGAGCTGTCCTTGTCGGTGACGGTGATGACGCCCTTGTCGCCGGTGCAGCTCGCCGCAGCGGTGAACTCGGAGATGTTGCACGCGGACGCGGTGCCCGCGGCACCGACGGCCAGCACGGTCGCGGCGCACGCGACACCGGCGATACGTCCGGCACGGCCGGATATACGGGAGGAAAGGGAGGGGGGTACGGACACTGTTGTCCTTCACGGGATCTTGTCGAGATGACGGGGGTGCTGTGGGACCGCACGCGGCTATCGCCACGGAACCCCCACGGTCACCTCACGTTTACAAGTGCACGTGACGCAACGTCAATGCACAAACTGGGCACAGCAGTCAGTCTTGACCCGCGCTTGACCCGGCGATCCGTTTCAACGCCTCGCCGGCCTCCTCGACCGTGTCGACGAGCGCGATCCGTGACTCCATCGAGCGGCCCCGCGCGAGCGCCTGGAGCAACGGCCACGCCGGCAGCTCCTCCGTCCAGTGCGCGCGGCCGACCAGGACCATCGGCGTGGGCTCGCCCCGCGACTCGTAGTAGTTCGGGGTGGCGTTGTCGAAGATCTCCTGGACGGTGCCGGCCGCGCCGGGCAGGAAGATCACGCCCGCGTTGGAGCGGGCGAGCAGCCCGTCCTCGCGGGTGGCGTTCGCGAAGTACTTGGCGAGGTGCGAGGCGAACGGGTTGGGCGGCTCGTGGCCGTAGAACCAGGTGGGGATGCCGACCGAGGAACCGCCGTCCGGCCAGCGGTCGCGCACCTCGAAGGCGGCCCTGGCCCATTCGGTGACCGAGGGCGTGAACGACGGGCATTTCGCTACGAGTTGGAGCGCTTCGGTGAGCATCGGGTCGTCGAACGGGGCCGCGTACGCGCCCAGGTTCGCCGCCTCCATCGCGCCCGGGCCGCCGCCGGTGGCCACGGTGAGTCCGGCGCGGGCGAGTGTCCGGCCCAGGCGGGCCGCGCCCTCGTACGCCTCCGTGCCGCGCGCCATCGCGTGCCCGCCCATGACGCCCACCACCCGCGCCCCGGTGAGGAGTTCGTCGAGCGCGTCGGAGACCGAGTCGTCGTGCACGGCGCGCAGCATCGAGGCGAAGACGTCGCCGTCGGCCTTGGTGCGCTGGAACCAGTCGTAGGCGCGGGCGTCGGGAGTCGCCTCGTACCCCTCCTCCGAGGCCAGCCCCGCGAAGAGTTCACCGGGCGCGTAGACATGGCCGCGGTACGGGTCGAAGGGCAGGCCGGGGACGGGCGGGAAGACGAGGGCGCCGCGCGCTCTGACGCGCGCGGCGGCCTCCGGCTCCATCGGGCAGCCGAGGAATATGGCGCCCTGGACGTCGGCGTCCAGCAGGGTGGACGTACGGGCCGTCAGGTCGACGGCCTGGACGCGGTGTCCGGTGAGGCTGCCGCCGTCCGCGGTCACCCGGTCGAACTCGGCGAGCGTCTCGATCTCGTGGTCGGTCGTGGTGCTGGGCAGGGCGGGATCAGTGGGTGTCGACACCCGCCCACCTTAAGCACCGTCCGGCGCGCGGCAGTTGGTCAGCCCTCGACGACCGACGGGTCCATCCACGTGATCTCGAAGGTGTGGCCGTCGATGTCGTCGAAGGAGCGGCCGTACATGAACCCGTGGTCCTGCTTCTCGCCGGTCTCGGTGCCGCCCGCGGCGATCGCCTTCTCGACCAGCTCGTCGACCTTCTCGCGGCTCTCGGCGCTCAGACACAGCAGCACCTCGCTGCTGGTGGTCGAGTCGATGATGGACTTGTGGGTGAAGCCCGCGTACTTCTCCTTGGTCATCACCATCAGGACGATGGTGTCGCTGACGACCACGGCGGACGCGGTGTCGTCGGTGAACTGCTGGTTGATGGTGAAGCCCAGCTCCGTGAAGAACTTCTTGGCGGCGTCCAGGTCGCTCACGGCCAGATTCACGAAGATCATCTGCTGGTACATGGGGTGTCCGTCGCCTTCGGTGAGTTGGTTGGTGCCCTGTGCTGAGTTAGACGGGCGCCCGGGGCGAAACTCATCGCGCGATCAGCGGAATCGCCGAAAGTTCCGCCACGGCCCAGGTCAGGGGCGTGAAGAGGGCGAACAGCGCGCCCGCCCGCAGGGCCGCGGCGCCGCGCAGCATCGTCGCGGGGGCGCCGAGGCGCAGCAGCGCCGCCGTCGTGTCCCTGCGGGCCTGGCGGGCCTCGACGGCGGCCGTGAGCAGCGTGGCCACGGCGCAGCCGACGACCAGCACCGAGCCGAGCGTGGACAGCGGGCCCAGCTCGGGGCCCGCGCTCGCGTACAGGGCGACCGCCGCGTACGTGCCGGAGGCGACGGCGCACACGACGCCGAGCGGCGCCCCGATGCGCCGCGCCTCCTCCTGGAGCACGCGCCCGGCGAGCAGCCGCACCGCGCCCGGCCGCACGGCCTGGAGGGCGCGCCCGCAGTGGTAGGTGAGGGCCGGCCCGGCGAGGGCGAGCCCGAGCGCGGTCAGCGCCCAGCCGGCGAGCACCCCGGAGGAGGAGCCGCCGAGGCCGCCCGGCATGGGGAAGCCGCGGTCGCCCCGGGCGTGCGAGGCGTAGGTCTCCACGGCGAGTCCGGCGGCGAGCAGCGCGATGCCCCAGGGCAGTCCGGTGGGCGCGGGGGACGGTTCGCGCAGTTCGTCCTCGGCGTCCGTGCCGCCCGGCTTCGTGGCCTGCGGGCGCAGTACGACGGCCGAGGCCGCCGACGCCGCGACCGGCACGAAGGTGAGCAGGGTGAGCGCGGCGGCCAGCGGCAGCGGCTTGCTCGCGGCGAGCAGGTCGCGGGCGGCGCCGTCGAACGGCAGCCCCGACAGATCGCCCCGCAGGTGCAGGAAGAACAGCAGCGCCAGCATCGAGCCCAGCGTGCAGGCGATCGCGGTGGAGATCGCCGAGAGCAGGGTGAGCCGGGCCGGGCCGAGGCCGACCGCCGACAGGCCCGTGCGCGGTTTCGTGCCGGGGTCGGAGCGGGCCACGGCGACCGCGAAGTACACGGTGGCGGCCAGCGGGATCGCGCACCAGGCCAGGCGCAGCAGGGAGCCGCCGGAGGCGTCGGGGTGGCCCATCGCGTAGCCGAGCGTGCACAGCAGCAGGAAGCCGGTGCCGCCCGAGGCGGCGGCGACCAGCAGTCTGCGCAGCTGGACCAGGGGATGGGCGCCGCGGGCTAGACGGAGACTGAGCACGCGGCCCGGCCCTCCGTCTCTTTCGGGTCCTTCGGATCGTTCGGGTCCGCGGGCCCGGCCGGCAGGTGCACGGTGGTGACCCGGCGTCCGTCGAGCAGCGACACCGTGCGGTCGGCGAGCGCGCTGACCTCGCTGTCGTGCGTGGCCAGGACGACGGTGATGGCGTGCGAGCGGGCCGCCGCCGTCAGCGTGCGCAGGACGTGCGCGCGGTCGGCGCGGTGCAGGGTCGCCGTCGGCTCGTCGGCGAAGACCACGTCGGGCGCGTGCACCAGGGCGCGGGCGATGGCGACGCGCTGCCGCTCGGCCATGGTGAGGGTGTGCGGGCGCTTGCGGGCGAGCTGGCCGACGTCGAGCCGGTCCAGCCACTCGTGGGCGGCGGTCTTGGCGGGCCGGCGCCCGGTGCCGCGCAGCATCAGCGGGAGGGCGGTGTTCTCCCACACGTTCAGCTCGGGGACCAGGACGGGCTCCGGGTCGATCCAGCCGAACCGGTCGCGCCGCAGACGCTCCCGTACGAGGGCACCCATGGTGTGCACGGGGGCGCTGTTGAACCACACCTCCCCGCCCCGGTCGGGCAGCAGCTGGCCCGACAGGCACTGCAGGAGCGTCGTCTTGCCGGCACCGCGCGGGCCGGTGACGGCGAGGATCTCGCCTTCGCGGACACCGAGGGAGACCCCGGTGAGCGCGGGCGAGCCGCTGTGGGAGAAGTGCAGGGCGCGGGCCCAGAGCACATCGTTGTCCGGCGGGGCCACCATGGCGTACACCTCGGTTCAGATCAGTTGCCTTCCCCCGTACGAGGGAACGAAGGCGAGGCCGATCGGTCACGAGCACGCTAGGTATCTCATAGGGCCGCCGGGGAAAAAGACGCGGCCCGGCCGCGCCCATCTCACTCGGATGGGGCAGCCGGGCCGTTGCCCGAAGCAGGATCAGATCTTCGTCCAGGCCTCCGTGAGGACCTGGCGGATGATCCCCTCGATCTCGTCGAACGTGGACTGGTCCGAGATCAGCGGCGGCGAGAGCTGGATGACCGGGTCGCCACGGTCGTCGGCGCGGCAGTACAGGCCGTACTCGAAGAGCTTCTTCGACACGTAGCCGTAGAGGATCCGCTCCGACTCCTCGTCGGTGAAGGACTCCTTGGTGGCCTTGTCCTTGACGAGCTCGATGCCGTAGAAGAAGCCGTTGCCGCGGACGTCGCCGACGATCGGCAGGTCGTTGAGCTTCTGCAGCGTGTTGAGGAAGTTCGCCTCGTTGTCGAGCACGTGCTGGTTCAGGCCCTCGCGCTCGAAGATGTCGAGGTTGGCGAGGCCCACGGCCGCGGAGACCGGGTGGCCGCCGAAGGTGTAGCCGTGCAGGAAGGTGTTGTCACCCTTGTAGAACGGCTCGGCGATCCGGTCGGAGACGATGGCCGCACCGATCGGGGAGTAGCCGGACGTCATGCCCTTGGCGCAGGTGATGATGTCGGGCACGTAGCCGAACTTGTCACAGGCGAACATCGTGCCGAGACGGCCGAAGGCGCAGATGACCTCGTCGGAGACGAGCAGCACGTCGTACTGGTCGCAGATCTCGCGCACGCGCTGGAAGTAGCCGGGCGGCGGCGGGAAGCAGCCGCCGGCGTTCTGCACCGGCTCCAGGAAGACGGCCGCGACCGTCTCCGGGCCCTCGAACAGGATCTCCTGCTCGATCTGGTCGGCGGCCCAGCGGCCGAAGGCCTCCGGGTCGTCGCCGTGGATCGGGGCGCGGTAGATGTTCGTGTTCGGCACCTTGTGCGCGCCCGGGACGAGCGGCTCGAAGGGGGCCTTGAGGGCCGGCAGACCGGTGATGGACAGGGCGCCCTGCGGGGTGCCGTGGTAGGCGACCGCGCGCGAGATGACCTTGTACTTCGTGTGGTTGCCGTTGAGCTTGTGGTACTGCTTCGCCAGCTTCCACGCGGTCTCGACGGCCTCGCCGCCACCGGTGGTGAAGAAGACCTTGTTGAGGTCGCCCGGAGCGTGGTGGGCCAGGCGCTCGGCCAGCTCCACGGCCTTGGGGTGGGCGTACGACCAGATCGGGAAGAAGGCCAGCTCGGCGGCCTGCTTGGCGGCGACCTCGGCGAGCTCCCGGCGGCCGTGGCCGGCCTGGACCACGAACAGGCCCGCGAGGCCGTCGAGGTACTTCTTGCCCTTGTCGTCGTAGATGTAGGTGCCCTCGCCACGCACGATGGTGGGAACGGGCGCGTTCTCGTACGACGACATGCGGGTGAAGTGCATCCACAGGTGGTCGTACGCGCTCTGGCTGAGGTCCTTGGTGCTCACGGCTATCGGGTTCCCCACATATAGGTCTGCTTCTTGAGCTTGAGGTAGACGAAGCTCTCGGTGGAGCGCACTCCGGGCAGGGCCCGGATGCGTTTGTTGATGACGTCCAGAAGGTGGTCGTCGTCCTCGCAGACGACCTCCACCATCAGGTCGAACGAGCCCGCGGTCATCACGACGTACTCGCATTCCGGCATGGCCGTCAGCGCATCCGCCACGGGATCCAGGTCGCCCTCGACGTTGATGCCGACCATCGCCTGGCGCCGGAATCCCACGGTGAGCGGGTCGGTGACGGCGACGATCTGCATCACGCCCTGGTCGAGCAGCTTCTGGACGCGCTGGCGGACGGCTGCCTCGGACAGGCCCACGGCCTTGCCGATGGCGGCGTACGGACGCCTGCCGTCCTCCTGGAGCTGCTCGATGATGGCGAGGGAGACGGTGTCCAGCGACGGAGCGCCGCTGCCGTTCTTCGAACTGGATCCCTTGGGGTCTGCGCTGCGACTGGCCACGACTTCACTGTGCATGAGAGCTCGTCGTTTTCGCAACCCCGGATCGATGAAATTCGTTGTTTACGTCATCGATACTCACGGATTTCGTAGGTCCGGGGTGGCGGGGGGTGTCGAAAACGTCGGTGAACGGATTAGGGTGGGTGTCTCAAGCCTTGGACAAGCTACTCAGGAGGGCCGGCAGTGAGCACCAGTGAGCTGCGTCGTCTGCGGAACTACATCGACGGTGAGTTCCGGGACGCCGCCGACGGACGGACCACCGAGGTGGTCAACCCGGCGACCGGCGAGGCGTACGCGACCGCGCCGCTGTCCGGGCAGGCCGACATCGACGCCGCCATGGCCGCCGCCGAGGCCGCCTTCCCGGCCTGGCGCGACCTGACCCCGGGCGAGCGCCAGCGCTACCTCCTCAAGATCGCCGACGCGTTCGAGGAGCGGGCCGAGGACCTCATCGCCGCCGAGGTGGAGAACACGGGCAAGCCGATCGGGCTCACCCGCTCCGAAGAGATCCCGCCTATGGTCGACCAGATCCGCTTCTTCGCGGGCGCCGCGCGCATGCTGGAGGGCCGCTCCGCGGGCGAGTACATGGAGGGTCTGACCTCCATCATCCGCCGCGAGCCGATCGGCGTCTGCGCCCAGGTCGCGCCCTGGAACTACCCGATGATGATGGCCGTGTGGAAGTTCGCCCCGGCCCTCGCCGCGGGCAACACGGTCGTGCTGAAGCCGTCGGACACCACCCCGGCCTCGACCGTCCTGTTCGCCGAGATCATCGGCTCCATCGTCCCCAAGGGCGTCTTCAACGTCGTGTGCGGCGACCGCGACACGGGCCGCCTCATGGTCGAGCACCCGACCCCGGCCATGGCCTCCATCACGGGCTCCGTGCGCGCCGGCATGGCCGTCGCCGAGTCCGCCTCCAAGGACCTCAAGCGGGTCCACCTGGAGCTGGGCGGCAAGGCCCCGGTCGTCGTCTTCGAGGACGCCGACATCGCCAAGGCCGCCGAGGGCATCGCCGAGGCCGGGTACTTCAACGCGGGGCAGGACTGCACCGCCGCCACCCGCGTCCTCGTCCACGAGTCGGTCCACGACGAGTTCGTCACCGCGCTCGCCAAGATCGCCGCCGAGACCAAGACGGGTCAGCCGGACGACGAGGACGTGCTCTACGGCCCGCTGAACAACCCGAACCAGCTGAAGCAGGTCTCGGGCTTCATCGAGCGGCTGCCCGCCCACGCCAAGGTCGAGGCCGGTGGCCACCGGGTCGGTGACAAGGGCTACTTCTACGCCGCGACCGTCGTCTCGGGCCTCAAGCAGGACGACGAGATCATCCAGAACGAGGTCTTCGGCCCGGTCATCACCGTCCAGTCCTTCACGGACGAGGAGCAGGCCGTCTCGTACGCGAACGGCGTGGACTACGCGCTGGCGTCCTCGGTGTGGACCAAGGACCACGGCCGCGCCATGCGCATGTCCAAGGTCCTCGACTTCGGCTGCGTGTGGATCAACACCCACATCCCGCTGGTCGCCGAGATGCCGCACGGCGGCTTCAAGAAGTCCGGTTACGGCAAGGACCTCTCCGGCTACGGCTTCGAGGACTACACCCGCATCAAGCACGTCATGACGTCGCTGGACGCGTGAACCTCACCTACGAGGAGGTCGGTGCGACCCTGACGGACGGTGAACTGCCGTCGGGGTACCACCACATGGACCGCCGCGTCCGTCTCGGCTCGGGCAGTGACTGCTTCGAGCGGGCGGGCGCGGCGGTTCTGTCGTGGGCCGCGCACCGGGGCGCCGGGTTCACCGTGACACCGGGCGGGCCCGCCCGGGAGGGCGTCGACGTGATCGTCTCGGCGCCGTTCCTCCGGATTCCCTGCCGCGTGGTGCGCGTGGTGCGCTCCGCGGAGCGGGTCGGGTTCGCGTACGGGACGCTGCGCGGGCATCCGGAGTGCGGGGGGGAGGCGTTTCTCGTCGAGCGGGACGCCGAGGGGGGCGTGTGGTTCCGGGTACGGGCGTTCTCGCGGCCCGGGCGGTGGGTCGTGCGGGTAGGTGGGCCGGTGGCCCGGGCGGTGCAGTTGTGGGTGACCCGGCGGTATCTGCGGGCGGTTGTGGGGGCGTGCGCGGATTCGCCGTAGAGGTTTGTGCGGCGGGCTGAGTGCGCGTCGTGTGTGGCCGGTCGCGCAGTTCCCCGCGCCCCTGGAGCGTGCGCTGCGCGCCGCTCATCGACAGGGTGTCGGGCGTGGAACGGGTGGCTCGACGCAGCGTCCATTGTTCGGCGGGGTGGCGGGGCGGCATCCTTCGGTCGTGCGAGCAAACGTGATCAGCCCCCGAGTCACCCGTCGATCCCTGCTGCGCGCCCTCGGCGGCGGTGCCACGGCCGCGGCGGTCGGTGCCCTCGCCACCGGGTGCGGGGTGCCGGCCGCCTATGTGGCGCCGGGGGACCGCGGTGCCCACGATCAGTCCGCCGACGACAAGCGGCTCACCTGGGCGAACTGGCCGCTGTACATCGACGTGGACGACGACGACACCTCGAAGCGGCCGACCCTGGACGCGTTCGAGAAGCAGAGCGGCATCCAGGTCAAGTACACCGAGGAGATCAACGACAACGACGAGTTCTTCGGCAAGATCAGTCCGTCGCTGATGAACCACCAGCGGACCGGCCGGGACCTCATCGTCATCTCCGACTGGATGTGCGCACGCTTCGTCCGGCTCGGCTGGGTCCAGGAGATGGACCGCGCCCGCCAGCCCCACGTCACCAAGTACCTGGACCCGCTGCTGCGTTCCCCTGCCTTCGACCCGGGCCGCAAGTACACCGTGCCGTGGCAGTCCGGCATCACCGGCATCGCGTACAACAAGCGCCGCCTCGGGCGCGAGATCAAGCACGTCTCCGACCTGTGGGCCGACGATCTGAAGGGCCGGGTCACCCTGCTGTCCGGCCTCGACGAGTCCTTCGCGCTGCTCATGCAGGGCAACGGCGTCGACATCACCAAGTGGACCGCCGCCGACTTCGACAAGATCTGCGACCAGGTCGAGAAGCTGGTGAAGTCCAAGCACATCCGCCGCTTCACCGGCAACGACTACATCAAGGACCTCTCCAGCGGCGACGTCCTCGCCTGCCAGGCCTACAGCGGCGACATCATCCAGCTCCAGGCCGACGACCCGGACATCGAGTTCGTCGTGCCCGAGGAGGGCGCCGAGCTCTGGGCCGAGTCCCTGATGATCCCCAACCTCGCCGACCACAAGGCCAACGCCGAGCAGCTCATCGACTACTACTACCAGCCCGAGGTCGCCGCCGAGCTGGCCGCGTGGGTCAACTACGTGTGCCCGGTCCCGGCCGCCCGCGACATCCTCGCCGACGCCAAGGACAAGGAGACGGCGGCCCTGGCCGAGGACCCGCTGATCTTCCCGGACGACAAGATGCGCTCGCGGCTCGCGATCGCCCGGGACATCACGTCGAAGGAACGTACGGAGTTCGCGAAGCGGTGGAACGCGATCGCGGGGTTGTAGGGCTGCTGTCGCCGCCTGTGGCGGCTGCCGGCCACGGCGGCTGGGTCAGCCCGGCTTGACCGCCCGCGTCGCGAAGTAGTTCGACATGTAGGCCGCGGAAGCGTTGGACTGGTGCGGCGCTTCCGTGAAGCCCGTGACGGCGAACCCCGCGGCGAGTTGCCCGCCGATCTGGTCGGTGAGGGTGTGGCTGTACTCGAGAGCGGCGTCCGCGCCGAACTTCGCGGCGCGTTCCTCGGCGGAGTACTGCGTGACATCGCTGTAGGGCAGCTTGTGCACGACGATCAGCTCGCCGCGGTCGTCGAGCGCCTCGTGGTCGAACAAGTACACATCGGGATTGAGGAAGCCCGCGAGCAGGGTCCCGCCCGGTCGCAGGACGCGGAAGCACTCGCGCCACACCGCTGCCAGGTCCGGTACGAACAGGTTGGAGACCGGGTGGAAGACGACGTCGAACGCCGCGTCGCCGAAGGCGCCGAGGTCGCGCATGTCGCCCAGGACGGTGCGCAGTCCGAGTCCGTCGCGCGCTGCCACCATCTGGTCCTGGCCGAGCTGGCGGGGTGAGTTGTCGAACACGGTGACCCGCGCCCCCGCGGCGGCGAGGATCGGACCCTGCTGGCCACCGCCGGAGGCCAGACACAACACGTCCTTGCCGGTCAGATCCGCCGGCAGCCAGGAGCGGTCGACCGGCTCGTGCCCGATGAGAACGATCGACCAGTCGCCCTCCCGGGCGCGCTCGACCTCCTCAGAACTCACCGGCCTCGACCACTCGTTGCCCTCCTGGACGTACTTGTCCCAGGCGGCCCGATTGTGGGCCACCGGGTCGACAACACTGTCCTGCACGTTCGACTCCCTGCTACAGCCAAAGTGAGCGAGCCCTCAGGCCGGTTCCGGTTCCGGTTCCGGTTTCGGTTGTGGCTCCGGTGTCCGGGGTTCGCGCTGGCGTGGCAGTGTCGGTTTCGGGTCCCAGGACCGGGTGGTGCGGATGAAGTACACGATCACCGAGGCCATGGCGAGCAGCAGCAGCGGGCCGAACAGCCAGGGGTGGGAGGCCAGTTCGCGCGGCAGGTAGCGGTACGCAGTCAGCAGCGCGGCGAAGACGACCGTGCCGTACGAGACCATGCGGATCGCCGACAGGTCCCAGCCGCGGGCGAAGGCGCGCATCGCCGCCTCGATCGTCAGCGCGAACACCACGCCGGCGACGAGGTCCACGCCGTAGTGGTAGCCGAAGGCGAGGGTCGCGCTGAGCGTCGCCACCAGCCAGAACGCGCCCGCGTACCGCATCCAGCGCGAGCCCTTGCGGGTGTGGATGAACAGCGAGGTGGCCCAGGCCGTGTGCAGGCTGGGCATGCAGTTGCGCGGGGTGATCTCGTCGAAGAGCACCGGATGCGGGGTGCCGATCGCCGGCAGCACGTCGGGCCACACGTGGGAGACGGCCCAGGCCCCGCCCTCGGCGCCGTACGCGTAGACCGGGCCGACGACCGGGAAGATCATGTAGATCGCGGGGCCGATGAGGCCGATGACCAGGAACGTCCGCACCAGGTGGTGGGCCGGGAAGCGCCGCTCCGTCGCCACGTTGCGCAGCTGGTAGAGGCCGACGAGTGCGGCGGCGAGCGGAAGTTGGCCGTAGACGATGTTCAGGACATGGCTGCCGACCGGGCCGATCGCCTCCAGGATCCGGCCCGCGACCCACGACGGGTTGCCGAGCGCGTGGTCGGCGAGGGCCACGTACGGGTCGAGGACCTGCGGGTGCTCCTTCGCGGTGATGAGCAGCCAGGTGTCGCCCGTCTTGTGGCCGAACACCAGGAGCATGCCGAGGCCGCAGCCCTTGAGCAGCAGGGCCCGGTCCGTGCCGGTGCGGCGCGTGACCGCGACGACCGCCAGGCCGAGGACCACCCACAGCGCGCCGTTGCCGAAGTTCAGGTCGGCGCCGACGGCCAGGCGCACGAGCAGGAACACCACGTCGACGGCGACCGCGGTGGCCGCCGCGATCATCCGCTCACGCCAGCTGAGGACCACCATCGTCAGCGCCAGACCGGCGTACAGCAGCGGTCCGGAGTGCGGGGCGAAGATCAGCTCCTGCGCCTCGACGGTCAGCGGACCCGGCTGCCCGTAGCGGCGTGCCGCGAACTCCAGCGCGATGAGGAACCCGGCGGTCGCCACCCCGGCCGCGGTCCACAGGATGAAGCGCGGGCGCCGCCAGAGCGGCCCGGGGTGGTCGGACGGGGATATGCGAGAGGGTGAGGTCGTCAATGGTCCGGCTCATCGGGTGCGGGCTGCGGGCATGAGTTTCTGGTGAAGAACAGGTGACCCAGGTGGTCGTGACAGCTGGAACATGCTAGCTCCACAGAGTTCCGCCTGACAGGGGCAGTTCGGAACCCGGCCGGGCAGCTCAGCGGGGTGTGCGGCAGGTCACACGGTCCGCGCGGCGGCCATGACGATGCGCGCGGCGACGGCGTTCGTCCTCTCACCCTTCGCGTCGGTGGCGTTGACCGCATAGACGAGGGTGCGGGACAGGTTGTCGGAGGCGATGAGCGCCGCGTTGTAGCCGTACCGGGCGCCGGTCTTGCCCCAGTAGACCCGGCCGCCGAGCTCCATCCGCTCCAGGCCCGCGGTCAGCGTCGCGCCGCGGATCCGGGCCGGCACGGTGAACATCTCCGCCAGCTGTCGTGCGGGCACGATCCGCCCCCGGAAGAGGGCGACGAGCAGCCGTTCCAGATCGGCGGTGGTGGAGATCATGTCGCCCGCCGCGAACCGGTCGGCCTGCACCCACTCCGTCACGTCCACGAACGCGCCGTCCACCAGTTGGTAGCCGCGGTTGTGCGGCCCGTGGATCGTGCGGTCGGCGCCCGGGAAGTACGTGTCCCGCATCCCGGCCGGGCGCAGCACGAGCCGCGTGGCCACGTCCGCGTACGACTGCCCGGTGAGCTGTTCGACCAGCAGGCCGAGGAGGGTGTAGTTGATGTTCAGGTAGTCCTGCCGGGTACCCGGCCTGAACGCCGGGCCCTTGGCGAGCGCCGACACGGCCACCTCGGCGGGCGCGACCACGTCGAAGCGGTGCGGGTACTGGTCGGCGAACTCGTCGCCCCAGCCGTCGGCGGACTGTATACCGCTGGTGTGGTTCAGCAACTGCCGTACGGAGACGGGCCGGTGGAAATCCGTGCCGCGGAAGAGGCGGGGCAGGTACCGCTGTACCGGGGCGTCCAGGTCGACCCGGCGCGCGGCGGCGAGCCGCAGCACGGTGGCGGCGGTGACCACCTTCGTCGTCGAACCGGCGCGGAAGCGGGCGTACGGATCGGCGGCCCGCCCGGAGGCGAGATCGTGCACGCCGCCCGAGCCGTGCCAGGTCCCGGCGGTGCCGCCGACCCGGACGAGTGCGGCGGTGGCGTCGTCGTCCGGCAGCCCGGAGACGGCCTGCCGCAGCGCCTCCGCGTCGAGCCGGGCACGCGGGGAGGCGGCCGCCGCCGGGCCCGCGAGGGCCGGGGCGGCGGCGAGGGCGGCGGACAGTCCGAGAAAAGCGCGACGCTTCAACGGGGTCTCCTGGGTGGCTTGTTCGCACGATGTCCGTACGGTGCCGTCCGCACAGGGGCTGTACGGGCCGACCGGGCTGTACGGGCCGGCCGGCTCCGGTGCCGGTCGACGTGATCACCTTCGCGTGGCGCACCCCGCGGAACATCCTGTCCACGGATGACGCGGACCCCGGCCCTGCACCCAGGGTTCCCCTAGGGTCTGTCCGCCGGTCCCGCCCGCCGGATCGGGCCGCGCCGGGCCTGCGTATTTGGACAGTACGGATCTCGTCTGGCAACGTCACCCGTCCGACCCCGATGACACCGGAAGGCGGTGCGGAAGATGACCGAGGTGAGCACGCGCAGCGTCCGGGACGCCGCTGTCGCCACGCGCCTGCGCAGGACGACCTCCCTCGACGTGCCGGAGGACTTCGAGACGTGGTCCGTGGCGGACCTGGCGGACTGGCTCCACGACACCGAGGACGACCCGCAGGTGTCCGACGAGGACTTCTACCAGGCCCGAAAGGCCGTACAGATGCTGGGAGTCGAGGACGTCTGACTAGGAGGGCCCGGGCTCTCGTTCCTCCTGCGCGGCCAGCACCTTGTCGCCGTGTTCGAAGGCCCAGGCGCCGAAGGCGTCGATCGGGGCGAGCAGCGTCCGGCCCAGGTCGGTCAGCCGGTACTCGACCCGGGGCGGCGTCTCCTCGTACGCGTGGCGCGTCACGAGTCCGTTGAACTCCAGGCGGCGCAGGGTCTCGGTCAGGACCTTCGCGCTGATGCCGCCGATCCGCTCCCGCAACTCGCCGGGGCGGCAGGGGCCGTGGCGCAGCGCCCACAGGACCACCGCGTTCCAGGTGTTCGCGAGCAGGTCGAAGGCGAGCCGGGCCCGGCAGTCGGCGAGGAATCCCTGGTCGGAGGTCACGCACCGAATGGTGCCCGACGCGCCGCCTACCGTCCCGGACATGCGGATTTCGACCCTGGGAACGGGAAACATGGCGCACGCCCTGGCGGCGCACTGGGTGCGGGCGGGCCACGAGGTCACCGTCGGCGGACGGGACGAGGAGAAGGCGGCACGGCTCGCCGCGCGGATCGGGGCGGCGGGCCACGGCAGTCTGGCGCGGGCCGCGGGGGCCGGGGACGTGGTGCTCGTCGCGCTGCCGTACGGGGTGGGCGAGCGGGTGGTCGCCGCTCTCCGCGAACCCCTCGCCGGGAAGGTGCTGCTCGACTGCTGCAATCCCGTCGGCGAGGGCTTCCGGCTGCTCACCGAGGGCGGCCCGGCCGCCGCGCGGCGGATCGCCGCCGCGGCCCCCGGCGCCCGGGTCGTCAAGGCGTTCAACCTCTGCCACGAGGACGTCTGGCGCCTGACCCCGCCGGTCTTCGACGGCCGCCCGCTCGCGGTCCCGCTCTGCGCCGACGACGACCGGGCCCTTGACCTCGTACGGGAGTTGGTGCGGGACGCCGGGTGCGTGCCGCTGTCCGCGGGCGGCCTCGACCGGGCGGGACTGCTGGAGGCGACGGCCGCGCTCGTCATCCGGCTGTGGGTGGGGGAGGGGGCCGACGCACAGGCGATGCTGCCGCCTCTGGCCGCGTCAGGCGGCGCCGCGTAGCCCGGTCAGGACGTCGATGCGGTTCGTCGTGATCGAGTCGACGCCGATGTCCAGGAGCCTGCGCATCGACCTCGTCGTGTCCGGGGTCCAGACCGAGATCAGCCGGCCGTCGCGGTGGATGCGGGCCGCCAGGTCCCGGTCGATCAGGGAGAAGCGGTAGTTGAGCCAGCGCGGGCCGACCGCGGCGAGCAGGGCCGGGCGGGGCGGGGCCAGGGTCGTCCAGGTCAGGGCGATCTCGGCGGCCGGGTCGGCGGCGCGGACCTTGAGCATCGTCTCGGCGCCCGCGCAGTAGTAGACCCGGTCCGCGGCGCCGGCCTCGCGGATGGTGCCGACGACCGTGCGCACCGCCTTCGCCGTGATGCCCGGGAGATCGACCATCAGCCGGGCGCCGGTGCCGGCCGTGGCGGCCAGCGCCTCGGTCAGCGTGGGCACGCCGCCCGCCGTCACCTCGCGCACCTCCGTGGCGGAGAGCGCGGACAGCGGGCGGTCGTGGTCCCAGAGCCGCTTCAGCGACGCGTCGTGGAGGAGGACGGGAACGCCGTCGCGGGTCAGGCGTACGTCGATCTCCACCGCGTCCGCGCCGCGCTCCAGCGCGGAGCGCAGGGACGGGAGGGTGTTCTCGCGGACGCGGTAGGGGTCGCCTCGGTGGGCCACGGCAGTCACGGTGCGCATGGGCCCATTCTGGCGTCCCGGAGCGCCGCCCTACGCGCGCGCGAGCCAGTCGCGCGTGTACGCGTCGATCTCGTCGGCGATCCGGGCCTTGCCCGCCGCGTCGAGGAACGAGGCGTGCACCGCGTTCTTGGCGAGGTCGGCGACGCCCCGCTCGTCGAGGTCGAGGAGGCGGGCGGCGACCTCGTACTCGTGGTTGAGGTCCGTGGCGAACATCGGCGGGTCGTCCGAGTTGATGGTGACGGTCACGCCCGCGTCGACGAACTGCTTCAGCGGGTGCTCGTCGAGGGTGCGCACGGCGCGCGTCGCGATGTTCGAGGTCGGGCAGACCTCCAGCGGGATACCGTGCTCGGCGAGGTGCGCGAGCAGCTTCGGGTCCTGCGCCGCGGAGGTCCCGTGGCCGATGCGCTCGGCGCGCAGTTCGGTCAGGGCGTCCCAGACCGACTCCGGGCCGGTCGTCTCGCCGGAGTGCGGCACCGAGCGCAGACCGGCCGCGATCGCCCGGTCGAAGTACGGCTTGAACTGCGGGCGCGGGACGCCGATCTCGGGGCCGCCGAGCCCGAACGAGACCAGGCCCTCCGGGCGCAGCCGGTCGTCCGTGGCCAGCCGCACCGTCTCCTCCGCCGATTCCAGGCCCGCCTCGCCCGGGATGTCGAAGCACCAGCGCAGCACCGTGCCGAACTCCGCCTCGGCCGCCTTGCGGGCGTCCTCGATCGCGTCCATGAACGCGCGGGCGTCGATGCCGCGCCGGGTCGACGAGAACGGGGTGAGGGTCAGCTCCGCGTACCGCACGTTCTGCCGGGCCATGTCGCGGGCCACCTCGAACGTGAGCAGCCGGACGTCCTCCGGCGTGCGGATCAGGTCGACGACCGACAGATAGACCTGGATGAAGTGGGCGAAGTCCTTGAAGGTGAAGAACTCCGTGAGCTGCTCGAGGTCCGCCGGGACCTTCGAGTCGGGGTGCCGGGCGGCCAGCTCCGACACGATCCTGGGAGATGCCGACCCCACGTGGTGGACGTGGAGTTCTGCCTTCGGCAGTCCGGCGACGAAGGTCTGCAGGTTCGTGCTCTCGGAGCTCACGGATTCCTCCCCAGGAACTTGGGTGATCGGCTGATCGGGGTCCTGGGCATCGTATGCGCCCGGCCCGCCGGCTCCGGCCCGGCGTCCGGAAACGAGCACGGGACCTGCCGGACTCCGGGGCGGGCCCACGCCCTAGCATGTGCGGGTACGCGCAGCAGATCACGGACGCGGAGGGGGCCCGTACATGAGCGGCGGCAGCACACCACAGGAGCACGACCCCTGGGCCCCGCCGCAGGCCGTGCCCCTCGCGAAGGCCTCGGACACGATGCCCGACACGACACCCGACCTGCACGACCGGCAGACGGTGACGTCGATGCCGCTCGCCCCCGGACCGCAGGCCGCACCCCCGCAGACACCCCCGCCGCCGCCCGCGCCGGGCCCGCAGGCACCCCCGCACGGCCACGGCCCGGTGCCCCCGCCCCCGATCTCGCCCGACGGCCCCGGCCAGCAGGTCTACGGCGCCCAGCAGGCCGGCCCGCAGTACGGCTACCCGGGGCCGCAGTACGGCTACCCCGGCCCCCAGCACGGCTACCCGGCACCGCAGCACCCCGCCCCGTACGGCGGCGCCCAGAATTACGCGTACTGGCCCGGCGCCGTGCAGGCGCAGCCCAGCAACGGGCTCGGGGTCGCCGGGATGGTCCTCGGCATCATCTCGGACGTGCTGTTCCTGATGTGGCCCATCGCCATCATCTGCGGAGTCCTCGGCATCATCTTCGGAGCCATGGGCCGCGGAAAGGCCAAACGCGGCGAGGCCACCAACCCGGGCCAGGCGCTCACCGGCATCATCTGCGGCGCGGCCGGAGTGGCCCTTGCCGTCGGCTTCATCGTGCTGGTCGTCGCCACCTTCTAGGTGACCGGCGAGGTCAGCCCCGCAACCGCTCCCGCGCCGCCATCAGCGCGAAGCCCAGCAGATTCGGGCCCCGCCATCTCTCCGGGGCCTGCGCCGCGGGGTCGTCCGCCGCGAGCCCGATGCCCCATATCCGGTCCACGGGGCTGGCCTCGACCAGGACCCGCTCGCCGGTGCCCACCAGGAACGCCCGCAGCGCCGGGTCCGAGGCGAACTTGTGCACGCTGCCCTCGGTGACGATGCCGAACCGCTCCCGCTGCCACACCGCGTCGTCGAACCCGCGCACGAGCCGCCCCGCCTTCTTGGCCTGCGACGGATGCCCGGCCTCCAGCGCGCGCCGCTCCGCCTCGGCGTCGCCGAACAGCCGGGCCTTCGCGGCCATCATCCAGTGCTCGGCCGTCGCGTACTCCACGCCGTCCACCGTGAACGGCGACGGCCACCACTGACTGAGGCAGCTCGGCCCCAGCTCCCCGTCCGCCCGAGGGGCGTGCCCCCAGAAGGGGAGGTACTTCACACGTGTCCCCGCCCCCAGGGCCGCCACCAGGGATTCCCTGCTGTCGATCTCCATACACGGGAGTTTGGCACGCACCACTGACACTCCGTCCTGGGTTTTCCAGGCTGACTCGACACCTGGTCGACAGATTCCGTCGCGTAACCAAAAGGCAACAACGGAATCACTTGTTGGAGTAGTAGGGCTCTGTCAGGATCGGCACTCAAATCGAGCTGGAGCCACGCCGGCACCCGTGGAACGGGACCGCCGGCGGAGGAGAGCGAGAGCGAGCACTCATGCACAACCCCACCTCGGCCAACCCCCTCTCGGCCACGTCCGTCACCGCCTCCGTACAAGAACGGTTCGCCGACGGCGCGAACCACATCGCGGGCCGCCTCACCAAGGGAACCTCCGGCCGCACCCACGCGGTCGTCGACCCGGCCACCGGCGCGGAGGTCTACACGTACGAGCTGGCGGGCACGGACGACGTGGACGCCGCCGTCGCCGCCGCCCGCGCGGCCTTCCCCGGCTGGTCGGGCCTGACCCCGGGCGAGCGCTCCGACGCGATGCACAGGTTCGCCGCCGTGCTCGACGAGTGGGCCGAGGAGTTCGCCCGGTTCGAGTCGCTGCAGTGCGGCAAGCCGATCAAGCTGAGCCGCGAGTTCGACGTGCCGGGCACCGTCGACAACACCGCGTTCTTCGCGGGCGCCGCCCGTCACCTGCAAGGGCAGTCCGCCGGGGAGTACAGCGGCGACCACACCTCGTACGTACGGCGTGAGCCGATCGGTGTCGTCGGTTCCATCGCGCCCTGGAACTACCCGCTCCAGATGGCCGCGTGGAAGGTCCTGCCGGCCATCGCCGCGGGCAACACCATCGTGCTCAAGCCCGCCGAGCTGACCCCCTTCACCTCGCTGCTGTTCGCCGAGGCAGCCGTCGCCGCCGGGCTGCCCGAGGGCGTCGTCAACGTGGTCACCGGCGCGGGCCGCGACGCGGGCGAGCACCTCGTCGGCCACCCCGACGTCGCCATGACCTCCTTCACCGGCTCGACCGGCGTCGGCAAGCGCGTCGCCGAGATCGCCACCGCGACCGTCAAGCGGCTCCACCTGGAGCTGGGCGGCAAGGCCCCGTTCCTCGTCTTCGACGACGCCGACCTCGACGCGGCCGTGCACGGCGCCGTCGCCGGCGCGCTCATCAACACCGGGCAGGACTGCACCGCCGCCACGCGCGCGTACGTGCAGCGTCCGCTCTACGACGCGTTCGTCGAGAAGACCGCCGCCCTGATGGAGACCGTCCGGCTCGGCGACCCCTTCGCCGAGGACACCGACCTCGGCCCGCTCATCTCGCACGTCCACCGCGACCGCGTCGCCGGATTCGTCGACCGGGCACGCGCCTACGCGCGCGTGGTGACCGGCGGCGAGGCCCCCGACCACCCCGGCGCCTACTACAAGCCCACCCTCATCGCCGACGCCCCGCAGGACAGCGAGATCGTCCAGTCGGAGATCTTCGGCCCGGTCCTGGTCGTGCTGCCCTTCGACAGCGACGACGAGGGCATCGCGCTGGCCAACGACACCCCGTACGGGCTCGCCGCCTCCGCCTGGTCGACCAACGTCTTCCGCGCCAACCGCGCCACCCGCGAGATCAAGGCCGGCTGCGTCTGGGTCAACGACCACATCCCGATCCTCAGCGAGATGCCCCACGGCGGCTACAAGGCATCCGGCTTCGGCAAGGACATGTCCGCCTACTCCTTCGAGGAGTACACGCAGGTCAAGCACGTCATGTTCGACAACACCGCGGTCGTCCGCAAGGACTGGCACCGCACCGTCTTCGGGGACCGATAGCCACCTGGCCGCCTGACTCCCGGCCGACTCCACCTTCCCGTAAGGGACTCCCGAAAGGGCAACCACGCGCATGGAGCAGTACGAGCCCGACCGCCCGTCCCCGGCCCTGCTGGCCGCGATGAGGCGCAGTTTCCACAACGGCAGGGCCTCGGCGACACTGTCGCGCCGCTCCCTGCTGCGTGCCTCGGCGGGCGGCGCGTTCGCCGTCGGCGGGCTCGGCGCGCTCAGTGCCTGCGGCATCCCCGCGGCGAGCAAGTCCTCGGGCGGTGTCTCGTCCGAGGACCACTCGGCCAAGGAGAAGACGGTCAACTTCTCCAACTGGACCGAGTACATCGACCTCAGCAAGGACAAGAAGCACCACCCGAGCCTGGACGCGTTCGCCCGGCGCACCGGCATCAAGGTCAAGTACACCGAGGACATCAACGACAACGTCGAGTTCTTCGGCAAGATCAAGCCGCAGCTCGCGGCGGGCCAGGACACCGGACGCGACATCATCGTCCTCACCGACTGGCTCGCCGCCCGCCTCATCCGCTACGGCTGGGTGCAGAAGCTCGACGCGGCGAACCTGCCGCACGCGTTCACCAACCTGGCCGGCCAGTTCCGCGACCCCGACTGGGACCCCGGGCGCGCCTACTCCTACCCCTGGCAGGGCATCGCCACGGTCATCGCGTACAACGTGAAGGCCACCGGCGGCAAGGAGATCACCTCCGTCTCGCAGCTCCTCGACGACCCCAAGCTCAAGGGCAAGGTCGGCCTGCTCTCCGAGATGCGCGACACCCTCGGCATGACGCTCCTGGACATGGGCAAGGACCCGCGCGACTTTAGGACCGACGACTTCGACGCGGCGATCGCCCGCGTCCAGAAGGCCGTCGACAACAAGCAGGTCCGCCGCTTCACCGGCAACGACTACATCGCCGACCTCAACCAGGGCGACCTCGCCGCGTGCCTGGCCTGGGCCGGTGACGTCGTCCAGCTCCAGGCCGACAACCCCGACGTGCGGTTCGCGATACCGGACGCCGGCTACATCACGTCGACCGACAACATGCTGATCCCCAACAAGGCGCGTCACAAGACGAACGCCGAGAAGCTCATGGACTACTTCTACGAGCCGGCCGTCGGCGCCGAACTCGCCAACGCGATCAACTACGTCACCCCGCTGGAGAGCACTGTCGTCAAGGCGGAGCTGGCCAAGCTGGACAAGGACGCGGCCAGCGACCCGCTGATCGTCCCCGACAAGGCCATGTCGGCCAAGGCGCACGGCTTCCGGTCGCTCAGCGCCAAGGAAGAGACGTCGTACGAGCAGAAGTTCGCCCAGCTCACCGGCGGCTGACCCGGTGCCCGCTGCCCACCCCCTTCCCCCGGACTCCTTGGACTCACCATGACGACGCATCCTCAGAGCGACCACGGCGGCGACGTACGTCTCACCGGCATCAGCAAGACGTACGACAACGGCTTCACGGCCGTCCGGCCGCTCGACCTCACCGTCCCGCAGGGCTCCTTCTTCGCGCTCCTCGGCGCCTCCGGCTGCGGCAAGACCACCACGCTGCGCATGATCGCGGGCCTGGAGGAGCCGACCACCGGCACCGTGATGCTCGGCGACCAGGACGTCACCGGCCTGCCGCCCTACAAGCGGCCCGTGAACACCGTCTTCCAGTCGTACGCGCTCTTCCCGCACCTCGACATCTACGAGAACGTCGCCTTCGGCCTGCGCCGCCGCGGCATCAAGTCGGTGCAGAAGCAGGTCGACGACATGCTCGACCTGGTGCAGCTCGGCGAGCACAAGCGCAAGAAGCCGCACCAGCTCTCCGGCGGCCAGCAGCAGCGCGTCGCGGTCGCCCGCGCCCTCATCAACCACCCCAAGGTGCTGCTGCTCGACGAGCCGCTCGGCGCCCTCGACCTCAAGCTGCGCCGCCAGATGCAGCTGGAGCTCAAGCGCATCCAGACCGAGGTCGGCATCACCTTCATCCACGTCACGCACGACCAGGAGGAGGCCATGACCATGGCCGACACCGTCGCCGTGATGAACCAGGGCCGCGTCGAACAGCTCGGCGCCCCCACCGACCTCTACGAGAACCCGGGCTCCACCTTCGTCGCGAACTTCCTCGGCACCTCGAACTTCATCGAGGCCGAGATCGCGGGCCGGGCCGGCGACGACCTCACCCTGCGGGCCGGCGACGGCAAGCTGGTGCTGCCCGGCGCCCGATGTTCCACCGCCTCCACCGCCACCGGCGACAAGGTCCTGCTCGGCGTGCGCCCCGAGAAGATCTCCCTCACCCACGCCGACGACGCCTCTCAGATCCCCGACGGCCGCAACCGCATCACCGGCCGGATCGCCGACTCGTCGTTCATCGGCGTCTCCACGCAGTACGTCGTCGACAGCCCGCTCTGCGACGCCTTCGAGGTCTACGCCCAGAACATCGAACGGGACGCCCGGCTCGTGCCCGGCGCCGAGGTCGTCCTGCACTGGAACCCCGCGCACACGTTCGGTCTGGACGCGGCCCAGGACGCCGAGGCGGGCGTGGAGAAGGTCTCGGAGGACGCGGCGGCATGAGCACCACTCTCACCGAGGCGCCCGGGACGCCGTCCGAGGCACCGGCCCCGCGCAAGCCGAAGCGGCGCGGCCGTCTCGTCCCGTACTGGCTGCTGCTGCCCGGCATGCTCTGGCTGATCGTCTTCTTCGCGCTGCCGATGATCTACCAGGCCTCCACCTCCGTACAGCAGGGGTCCCTCGAGGACGGGTACACCGTCACCTGGCACTTCGCCACGTACTGGGACGCGCTGTCCGAGTACTGGCCGCAGTTCCTGCGGTCCGTGCTGTACGCGGGCCTCGCCACGATCCTGTGCCTGCTGCTCGGCTATCCGCTGGCCTACCTGATCGCGTTCCGCGCGGGCCGTTGGCGCAACGTCATCATGGTGCTGGTCATCGCGCCGTTCTTCACCAGCTTCCTGATCCGCACGCTGGCCTGGAAGACGATCCTCGCGGACAACGGCGTCGTCGTCAGCACGCTCAACTCGCTGCATCTGCTCGACGTCACCACCTGGCTCGGCATGACCGACGGCGACCGGGTCCTCGCCACCCCGCTCGCGGTGGTCTGCGGACTCACCTACAACTTCCTGCCGTTCATGGTCCTGCCGCTCTACACCTCGCTGGAGCGGATCGACGGCCGGCTGCACGAGGCGGCGGGCGACCTGTACGCGTCGCCGATCACCACGTTCCGCAAGGTGACCTTCCCGCTGTCGATGCCGGGCGTCGTCTCCGGCACGCTGCTCACCTTCATCCCGGCGACCGGTGACTACGTCAACGCGGACCTGCTCGGCTCCACCGACACCCGCATGGTCGGCAACGTCATCCAGACGCAGTTCCTGCGCATCCTCGACTATCCGACGGCGGCGGCGCTCTCCTTCATCCTCATGGCGGCCATTCTCTTCATGGTCACCTTCTACATTCGCCGTTCCGGAACGGAGGACCTGGTCTGATGCCCTTCGTGCGCTGGATACGCCGCAATCTGGTGGTGCTCGCGGGCCTGCTCACGCTCGCCTATCTCCTCCTGCCGAACGTCGTCGTCACGGTCTTCTCCTTCAACAAGCCGAAGGGCCGCTTCAATTACGAGTGGCAGGAATTCTCGGTCGACGCCTGGAAGAATCCGTGCGGGGTCGCCGACATGTGCGGCTCGCTCTCGCTGAGCCTCCAGATCGCCTTCTGGGCCACGCTCGGCGCGACCGCGCTCGGCACGATGATCGCCTTCGCCCTGGTGCGCTACCGCTTCCGGGCGCGCGGCGCGGTGAACTCGCTGATCTTCCTGCCGATGGCGATGCCCGAGGTCGTGATGGCCGCCTCGCTGCTCACGCTCTTCCTCAACATGGGCGCTCAGCTGGGCTTCTGGACGATCCTGATCGCCCACATCATGTTCTGCCTCAGCTTCGTGGTGACGGCCGTGAAGGCCCGGGTCATGTCGATGGACCCCCGCCTCGAACAGGCCGCGCAGGACCTCTACGCCGGTCCCGTGCAGACGTTCCTCCGCGTGACGCTGCCCATCGCCGCTCCCGGGATCGCGGCGGGCGCCCTGCTCGCCTTCGCGCTCTCCTTCGACGACTTCATCATCACGAATTTCAACGCGGGCTCGACCGTGACCTTCCCCATGTTCGTATGGGGATCGGCGCAACGCGGTACGCCCGTTCAGATCAATGTCATCGGTACGGCCATGTTCCTGGTCGCCGTACTGTGTGTGCTTGCCGGAATGATGGTCGGCAGGCGAAAGAACAAGAGCTCCTGAACCACAGGGCCTCAAGAAATTTCTGAGGGAGTTGGAATCATGGCCGCTGGTGCCATGAATCGCTGGACCCAATCACTGGCCGACGCCAAGCCGGTCGCCTATTGGCTCGACGACCCGGGCCGCCCCGAGGCCCGCCCCGCCCTCACCGGCGACGAGCACTGCGACCTGCTGGTCGTGGGCGGCGGCTACAGCGGCCTGTGGACGGCCCTGCTCGCCAAGGAGCGCGACCCGGGCCGGGACGTGGTCCTCGTCGAGGGCCGGGAGATCGGCTGGGCCGCCTCCGGGCGCAACGGCGGCTTCTGCGCCGCCTCCCTCACGCACGGCACGGCCAACGGGCTGACCCGCTGGCCCAAGGAGATCAAGAAGCTGGAGGAGCTGGGCGCCGCCAACCTCGACGCCATCGAGGCGGCGGTCGCCCGCTACTCCATCGACTGCGACTTCGAGCGCACCGGCGAACTCGACGTGGCCACCCAGCCGCACCAGGTCACCGAACTGCGCGAGTACTACGAGGAACTGGCCGAGGCCGGCCTCACCGACGGCCTGGAACTCCTCGACGCGGAGCAGACCCGCGAGCAGGTGAACTCGCCGACCTTCCAGGGCGCCCTCTTCGACCGCGCCGGCGTCGCCATGCTCCACCCGGCGAAGCTCGCCTGGGGCCTCAAGCAGGCCTGCCTCGACCTCGGCGTACGCGTCTACGAGAACACCCCGGCCACCCAGCTCGCCTCGAACGGCACGGGCGTCGCGGTCCGCACCCCCTACGGCCGGGTCTTCGCCCGCCGGGCCGCGCTCGGCACGAACGTCTTCCCTTCGCTGGTCAAGCGGGTGCGCTCGTACACCGTCCCGGTCTACGACTACGCGCTGATGACCGAGCCGCTGACGGAAACTCAGCTGGCGGAGATCGGCTGGAAGAACCGCCAGGGACTCGGCGACTCGGCCAACCAGTTCCACTACTTCCGGCTGTCCGCCGACAACCGGATCCTGTGGGGCGGCTACGACGCGATCTATCCGTACGGGGGCCGGGTCCGCGCCGAGTACGACCACCGCCCCGAGACGTACGCGAAGCTCGCCGGCCACTTCTTCACCTGCTTCCCGCAGCTGGAGGGCCTGCGCTTCACGCACGCGTGGGGCGGCGCGATCGACACCTGCTCGCGCTTCTCGGCGTTCTTCGGCACCGCGCACGCGGGCAAGGTGGCGTACGCGGCCGGGTACACCGGGCTCGGCGTCGGTGCGACGCGCTTCGGCGCGGACGTGATGCTCGACCTGCTGTCGGGGGAGCGCACCGAGCGCACGGAGCTGGAGATGGTCCGCTCCAAGCCGCTGCCGTTCCCGCCCGAGCCGTTCGCGTACACCGGCATCGCGCTCACCAAGTGGTCGCTGGCCCGCGCCGACGACAACGGCGGCCGCCGCAACCTGTGGCTCAAGACGATGGACGCCGTGGGGCTCGGCTTCGACAGCTGAGTCGCCGACCGGCAGGCGGCCGGTGAGGCTTCTCGCGCAGTTCACCGCGCCCCTGAGGCATGCGCTGCGCGCGACCTCAGCGGCCGCCCTGCACCGGGATGCCAGGCGATCACGCCGGTCCCGATCAACCGGCGTACGCCCAGGTCGCCGGTGTGATCCGGTTCACTACCAACAAGTAGCCCGAAGTCGCGTAATGCTCGGGCCCTCGCCTCCCTCTCGCTCGTGACCCATGAAGTCGAAGCGAGAGGGAGGTTCCGCCATGACGGGCTCAGGCGCGGCTAAGTCGGCGGTCGAGTGGCTGGTGTCGGTGGCGCCGGACCCGGAGGCGTGCCGCTGGGAGTGGGAGCGCAATCCGCTCGGGGTGGCCCTGCTGCCCGCGGGCAAGGAGTGGGACGTCCTGATCCTGCCGGGGGAGCTCGGCTACCCCACGCTCGATGTCCTCACCCGGGTCATCGACCGCCCCGGCCCGGTCCTCGCCGACTTCGGCGACGCCCGGATGGGGTTCTTCGTCCCGGCGGGCACGGTCGCGCGCTGGCTCGGCACGGGGGTGCGCGGCGCGGGCCACGGCACCTGGATCGTGGTCCCCTACCCGGGCCGCGCCACCGGCGGCGTGCGCTGGCTGGTGCCGCCGGACGGCCGGGGCACGCTCACCGATCCGGCGCTGCTCGAACTCGCGATGCACGAGGCGGCGGCCCAACTGGCGCGGGAATCGGGGGAGTAGTCCGGACCCAAGATGATCTCGGAGGCCCGCGAACTCTTGACAACTCAATTGGTCTGGACCAAGTTGGGCGCACTCCGCTCCACCGTGCCCCTTCCCCCGCCACGCCCGGAGGCAGTCATGGCCCGTACCGGACCACCCCGCAGATTCCTCACCGCCGTGACGGCGGCGGCGCTCGCCGCCGCCGGCCTCACCGCGCTGACCGCCCCCGCCCACGCCGCCGACACCGAGCTGGCCCGCAACGGCGGCTTCGAGTCCGGCCTGGACGGCTGGACGTGCTCGGCCGGCACCGGAAAGACCGTCAGCTCGCCTACGCACAGCGGCACTTCGGCCCTCCAGGGCACCCCGACCGCGGGCGACAACGCCCAGTGCACGCAGACCGTGACGGTGAAGCCGGGCTCCACGTACGCGCTCTCCGGTTACGTCCGCGGCAGTTACGTCTACCTCGGTGCCACCGGCACCGGCACCACGGACGTCTCGACGTGGACCCAGTCGGCCGCCGACTGGCAGAAGCTGACGACGACGTTCACGACCGGCCCGTCCACCACCAAGGTCACGCTCTTCACGCACGGCTGGTACGGCACCCCCGCCTACACCGCCGACGACATCAGCCTGATCGGCCCCGGCGGCGCGGCCCCCGTCGTCCCGGCCGCCCCGACGGGCGTCACGACAAGCTCCGTCACCGCCACGTCCCTCGCCCTGTCCTGGCCCGCCGTCTCCGGCGCGACGAGCTACGCGGTCTACGTCAACGGCACCAAGTCCCGTACCGTGAACGGCACTTCGACGACCCTGACCGGCCTCACGCCCGCCACCGCGTACAGCCTCCAGGTCTCCGCGCTCAACGACGCGGGCGAGTCCTCGAAGTCGACCGCCGTCACGGCCACCACGGCCCAGGGCTCGGGCAACCCGGGCGGCGGCTCCGGCAGCCTCCCCGCGCACGCCCTCGTCGGCTACCTCCACGCGAGCTTCGCCAACGGCTCCGGCTACACCCGCATGGCCGACGTCCCCGACAGCTGGGACGTCATCGACCTCGCCTTCGGTGAACCGACCTCGGTGACCTCGGGCGACATCCGCTTCAACCGCTGCCCGGTCACCGAGTGCCCGAACGTCGAGTCGGACGCCGACTTCAAGGCCGCGATCAAGGCCAAGCAGGCGGCCGGCAAGAAGGTGCTGATCTCGATCGGCGGCCAGAACGGCCAGGTCCAGCTCACCACCACGGCGGCCCGCGACACCTTCGTCTCGTCCGTCTCGAAGATCATCGACACCTACGGGCTCGACGGCCTCGACATCGACTTCGAGGGCCACTCCCTGTCCCTCAACACCGGCGACACGGACTTCAAGAACCCGACCACGCCCGTCATCGTCAACCTGATCTCGGCGCTGAAGACCCTCAAGGCCAAGTACGGCGACAAGTTCGTCCTGACGATGGCCCCGGAGACCTTCTTCGTCCAGAACGGCTACCAGTTCTACGGCTCCGGCAAGTGGGGCGGCCAGGACCCGCGCTGCGGCGCCTACCTCCCGGTCATCTACGCGATGCGCGACGACCTGACCCTGCTGCACGTCCAGGACTACAACTCGGGCCCGATCATGGGCCTCGACAACCAGTACCACTCCATGGGCGGCGCCGACTTCCACATCGCCATGACCGACATGCTCCTGACGGGCTTCCCGGTCGCGGGCGACGCCAACAACGTCTTCCCGCCGCTCCGCCCCGACCAGGTCGCCATCGGCATGCCCGCCTCGACCAACGCGGGCAACGGTTACGTGGCCCCGGCCGAGACGAACAAGGCCCTGGACTGCCTCACGAAGAAGACCAACTGCGGCTCGTACACCACCCACGGCACCTGGCCCGCGCTGCGCGGCCTGATGACGTGGTCGGTCAACTGGGACCGCTTCAACAACTGGGAGTTCCAGAAGAACTTCGACGCGTACTTCGGCGGCTAGCCGCGCCGGGTCACCTCGGCGAGCAGCTCCGACAGGAACTCCGCCCGCCGCGGTGACTCCAGTGCGCCCAGTGCCGCGGGCAGGTCCAGCGGCACCGGGCGCACCCGCGCCGAGGTACTCCCGTCCCAGCGCCGCACGGCCACGGCCGCACGGTCTCCCGACGCCCCGCCCGGGTGCAGCAGCACGCAGGTGGGCGGGGCGTCGCCGGGATCGCGGGCCAGGGCGTGCGCGTACAGGAAGGCCTGGTACTGGTCGGCCGTGGAGATCTTCCGGGTCGCGTAGAGCTTGTACTTGACGTCCACCGGGCGCACGAAGGGGAGCGCGTCCGTGCCGCCCCGGATCAGGACGTCGGGGCGCACCTCGCTGTAGGGGCGGGCGGTCCGCTCGTTCCACAGGACGTGGGTGTGCCGGGACTGGCCCTCGACCGTGAGGCCCGTGCCCGTCGCGGCCTCGGCCAGCAGGCGGGTCGTGAACAGCTCGAACAGCTCGTTCATGTCGATCAGGAAGGCCCGTGCGGCCAGTGGCCCGGCGCCGAAGAGGTCGTCGAGGCCGCCACCGGTCAGCAGCAGCGCCGACCAGAAGTGGGCCGGGCGGTAGTGCTCGTTGTGCCGGTGGTAGCTCAGCCGTGCCAGGTCCGCGCGCACGTCGGCCGGGCGGGTCGGCGCGTACTGCGCGAAGCGGCCCGCCACCCGGCGGGCGCGCGCCCGGACCGTGAGCGACGAGGTGGTGCGGGCCGCGAGATCGGCCGCGGCCGCGCACACCCGGTTGTCCACGATGTCCGTGTCGAAGTCGTCGTAGCGGCAGGCCAGCCGGTCCAACTGACCGTAGTGACGCAACAGCTGACGGTCCGGCAGGAGCCGCCCGCGGACAGCGGGCAGCGGTTCCTCGCGGCGTACGTAGTCACGACGCACCCCGCGCGCGAGCAGTCGCTCGGCGTGCGTGGTGACCATCAGGGCCACCAGGTCCCGCAGCTGCGGCGCCCCGTCGGAGAAGGTGCGCGGCACGGCCAGGGCCTCGGGCGCGGTGCCGACTGCGTGGTGCACCATCCGCAGCACGTCCAGGCCGGCGCCCAGGTACTTGGGCTCGACGCGGATCTCGCAGCCGTCCAGGGACACGACGCCGACGTGCGGCCCCGCGCTCACCTCGATCCGGCCGCCGGTCAGCTCGCGCACCCGCAGGCGGCGCGCGAACCGCTCGTCGGCGACCGCCCGCCGGTCCGCGGCGCTGAGCCGGACCCCGCCGAACTCCCGGCTCTCGTACTCGCGCAGCACAAGCACCCGCACCGGCCTACTCCGCCTGGTCCTTGACCTGGAACTCCTCGTACAGGGCGGCGATCAGCTTCTCGTCCTCGACCTCGCGCAGCGTGTGGTGGTCGCGGTCCACCAGCTCCTCGCCGAGGAACGCCGCGAGCAGCGTGTAGTCGTCGTACGCGTACTCCTGGAGCAGCGGCAGCACCTCGCCCCGTACGATCGCGGAGAGTTCGGCCGCCGAGTCCACCGGGGTGCCGCCCGGCAGGAAATAGGCGTGGCCGATCTGCTTCTCGCGGTCGAGGCGGGTGCGGATGCGTTCGTTGAGGGCGTCCAGCATCTCGGCGAGGTGCAGCCGATCGACGTAACAGCCCTCCAGCGGCGTGGAGTCGGGGAGGAGTTCGAGGAACGCGAAGCGGCGGCGGACGGCGGCGTCGAGCATCCGGATGGAGCGGTCGGCGGTGTTCATCGTGCCGACGAGCCGGACGTTCGGCGGGACGGCGAAGCGCTCGCCGCTCAGCGGCAGGGTGACCGTGCGGCCCCGCTTGTCCCGCTCGATCAGGGTGATCAGCTCGCCCAGGATCTTGGGCAGATCGCCCCGGTTCAGCTCGTCGACGACGATCAGGTACGGGCGCTCCGGGTCCTTGGCCGCGGCCTGGCAGACCCGCTTGAAGACGCCGTCGACCCGGTCGAGCGCGAGTCCGGTGCCTCCGGCGCCGGGTACCGGCCGGAACCCCTCGACGAAGTCCTCGTAGCCGTAACCGGGATGGAAGGTGACCACGGTCAGCAGGCCCGCCTCCACCAGCGCGGAGAGCGCGGCCTCGTAACCGGGGGAGCCGGGCTCGGCGTACGGGTCGAGGCCGGGCAGCGAGCAGACCTCGCCGAGTCCGCGCACCGCGTAGTTCAGCGCCGTGTACGTCTTTCCGGTGCCGGGCGGGCCGAACAGCACGACCTGGCCGCGCCGGTCGAGGCCCTCGGCGATGCGCCGCAGCAGCGGATCCAGCGGCGGGGCGGGGACCTCGTTCGGCTGCGCGGCCGCCTCCGGGGTCTCCGTCCGCCGCAGATCCTTGATCCGCTTCCAGGTGGCGGCGGGCACGTCCTTCACCGTCACCGTGGCCCAGGATCCCTCGGGCTGGGCCAGCCGGCCCGCACAGCTGTCGTCCCACTCCACGGCGACCGTGTGCCGGTGGCCGGTGCGGTCGGGGCGCCAGGTGTAGCCCTCGTCGGTGACCCGGCCGACGGCGAGGACCTGGCTGGCGCCCGTGTTGGCGACGACGAGGTCACCGGCGCGCAGGCTCAGCAGCTTCCAGAGCTCGTTCGCCTTCGCGGTGATCTTCGACTGGAAGTTGTTGTACTCGGCGCCGAACGCCTCACGGAACGCGGCCGTGTACTCGTCCCGGTCGGCGAACTCACGCAGATCACCGATCTCGTCCCAGCCCACCGCGATGTACCCGCCCGCGCGGCACTGCTCCCACACCTCGCCGTCCCGGCCCGCGGCGATCTTGACGATCTGCCGGGTCCGGTTAGGGTCCGCCCACCAGTACAGGAACCGCACCACGAGCCGCGGCGGCCAGCCCGCGAACCGCTCGTCGGCGTCGATCACCTGCTTGAGCCTCGCCTGCAGCGCGAACCGTTCGAGACGCGGCGCGGGCCGCCCGGTCAGCCGCTGCAGGAAGTGGCGCGCCAGGTCGCCCGAGTAGACCGGGAGCGTGGACTCGGGCGCGTACACCGACAGGGTCTTCGCGATCAGTGAGGGGCCCGAGCGGACCGCGTCGATCGAGTCGATGTCGGACAGGCGCCCCTCGCGGGCCGCCGCCACCGCCTCGACGATCCCGGACCGCACCGCCTGCCACGCCGTCTCGACGTCGGGATAGCGGGGGTCGTGCCACCAGCTGCCGTCCTTGCGGCGGAAGACGAGGTGCTTCATCGCCGAGCCGCCCGCGATGCTGCCGAGCGCGTTGCTGCCGAACTCGACGAGGTAGCAGTACGGCTGGGTGGTGGCGCTGTCGCCCTGCCCGAGCGCGTAGCGCGACAGCGGCAGTGCGGGCCACTCGGCGAGCGGGAACGCCTCCCGGACGGCGGCCGCCTGTGCCTCGGCCTCGGCCAGGACCTTCTCGTGGGCGGCGCGGTCGAACGCGGCGAGCGCGTCGGCGAGCGGCCACGGCCGCAGCGCCTCGGCCTGCGCGGCGGTGACGGATTCGAGGACGCAGGTGCACACGCCGGTGACCGGGCGCCCCTGGCCGTTGAGCAGCCCCTGCTCCCGGGCGAACGCGGCGCGTCCCGCGAGGTCCCCGGTCGGTGCCGAGTCGATCAGTCGCCGCCAGATCAGCCGCTGCGGGTCGGCGGCCCGGGGCAGGGTGTGCGCGTCGGTCAGGTGCCGGCACCCCGGATCGTGGTGGATCAACTGCCCGTGCAGCGGCAGGATCACCTCGCCGGGCGACGGGGTGAGGGCGTACTCCCGGCCCTCGAAGGCCACGACCGTCCGGTCCGTCTTCCTCGGAGTCCCGGTCGCCTGCTCGTGCCCGTCCGCCATGCGCGTCCCGCCTCCGTCAACCGTCGCCGCCCGGCTGCCGACCGTACCGTGCCAGGAGCCGCCCCAGCCCGGCGATCAGCAGAACCGCCAGACACCAGCTGCCGAGCACGTCGGCCGGCCAGTGGTAGCCCTGCCGTACGAGGCCGATCCCGACGCCCGCGTTCAACACGACGCATCCGTAGGTGAGTTCACGTCTGCCGAGCAGCAGGGCGCAGATCCCGTACGCGACCGCCGCCGTCGCCGCGTGCCCCGACGGGTAGAAGCCCGTCTCCGGGGCCATCGGGGGCGGGCCGGGGCGGGCGAGGAGGGACTGGAGGGGGAGCACGAGGGCCAGCGTCAGGGTCATCGTGAGTGCGGCGGTCGCCGCCGGGAGCCAGTGGCGGGTGCGGTACGTGGCGTACGCGACGGTCGCGGCCAGGACCGGGAGCGCGACCTGGATGTTGCCGAGGTCCGCGAAGAACTCCGCCGGGCCCGACGGGATGCCACTGGTGCGGATCGCGTCGCCGAGGCGTTCGTCCGGAGCGAGCAGTGGGCCGTCCGCCGCCACCTGCCAGGTGAGGACCGCGAAGAGGAGGGCCGCGAAGGCGGCCAGAAAAGTGGCCGGGCGCCCCGGAGCAGGGGGGGTAGCTCCGAGGCGCCCGATCTGATCGGCGTGCCGCGCGCCCCGGGGGGTTTGGGGCGGGCGACCGTCCGATCGGTGAGGAGTTCCGGAGCCGGAGGCTCCGGGTGTGTGCGCGAGGGCACGACCAGGGCGGGGCTGGGGAGGCTCCGACCCGGGTTCGCCCGCAGTCCCCTGCGGGCGGGGTGTTTCTCTCATCTGCGGAAACCGTACGTCAGGGAATGGGGGCCACGACAGCCGGTTCGACAACCTGCCATGGGGCCCCCACACCTTCTTCACATGCTCCGACCGTCGCTCCGCTCAGAGCGCGGCGAGGGCGCTCTCGATGATGTCCAGGCCCTCGTTGAGCAGGTCCTGGCCGATGACCAGCGGCGGCAGGAAGCGCAGCACGTTGCCGTAGGTGCCGCAGGTGAGGACGAGCAGGCCCTCGGCGTGGCAGGCCTTGGCGAGGGCGGCGGCGGACGCGGCGTCCGGCTCCTTGGTCGCCGGGTCCTTGACCAGCTCGATGGCGATCATCGCGCCACGGCCGCGCACGTCGCCGATGACGGAGAACTTCTCCTGCATCGCCGTCAGGCGGGCCTTCATGGTCGCCTCGATCTCCTTCGCCTTCGCGTTGAGGTCGAGCTCCTTCATCGTCTCGATGGCGCCGAGCGCACCGGCGCAGGCCACCGGGTTGCCGCCGTAGGTGCCGCCGAGGCCGCCCGCGTGCGCGGCGTCCATGATCTCGGCCCTGCCGGTCACGGCGGCGAGCGGCAGGCCGCCCGCGATGCCCTTGGCGGTCGTGATCAGGTCGGGGACGATGCCCTCGTCCTCGCACGCGAACCACTGGCCGGTGCGGCAGAAGCCGGACTGGATCTCGTCCGCGACGAACACGATGCCGTTGTCGGCGGCGAACTGGCGGATCGCGGGCAGGAAGCCCTTGGCCGGCTCGATGAAGCCGCCCTCGCCGAGCACCGGCTCGATGATGATCGCGGCGACGTTCTCCGCGCCGATCTGCTTGGTGATCTGGTCGATCGCCTGGGCGGAGGCCTCGGCGCCCGCGTTCTCCTCGCCGGTCAGCCAGCGGTAGCCGTAGGCCACCGGCACCCGGTAGACCTCGGGGGCGAACGGGCCGAAGCCCTGCTTGTACGGCATGTTCTTGCTGGTCAGCGCCATCGTCAGGTTCGTACGGCCGTGGTAGCCGTGGTCGAAGACGACGACCGCCTGGCGCTTGGTCCAGGCGCGGGCGATCTTGACGGCGTTCTCGACGGCCTCGGCGCCGGAGTTGAACAGGGCCGACTTCTTGGCGTGGTCGCCCGGCGTCAGCTCCGCGAGCGCCTCGGCGACGGCCACGTAGCCCTCGTACGGCGTGACCATGAAGCAGGTGTGGGTGAAGTCCTGCAGCTGGGCGGAGGCGCGGCGGACCACGGCCTCGGCGGAGGCGCCGACCGAGGTGACGGCGATGCCGGAACCGAAGTCGATCAGGCGGTTGCCGTCGACGTCCTCGATGATGCCGCGGTCCACGCGGGCGGTGAAGACCGGCAGCGTGGAGCCCACGCCGGCCGCGACCGCGGCGAGGCGGCGCTCCTGCAGCTCCTGCGACTTCGGGCCGGGGATGGCGGTGACGACGCGGCGCTCCTGCGGGATGTCGCTCATGCGGGGCTCCTGGTTCTGAAGAGGGCGTGTCACCGGGCTCTGGTCCGGTTTCGCCGGGATGTACAGGGGGCTTTCCTCGCAGGTTAGGGGCGAAGGAAGGGGCCGGTCATGCTCCATCGGGGTGGGGTTGGCCCGGGGCGTTGTCCGCCGTGGACATATACACACAGAGGCAGGTAACGGTTGAAGGCGCGCGTAACGGGGCGCGTAACCGGTGAACTCCCCAGGTACGGGCACTACATTGAGGCCGGTTCGCCGAACGATGCGCTGAGCAGGGGGCAAGGGCCATGGACACCGAGGGTACGCAGGGCACGAGCGGCGCCGCCGCTGAGCACGGCCGTGCCGCCGTGCCGCACCCGGCCCGCCCGGTCGCACCGCCGCCGCGGCCCGCGCACGCGCCGGGCGTGCGCGACGAGGCGGCCGCCGGGTCGGAGTTCCTGACCTGGCTGCGCACCCCGCGGCCGAGCGCCGCCCCGGGCATGTGGCGGTTCGGGCACCGGCCGCGGCCGGAGGCGGCACCGGCGGTGACACCGGTCCGGCAGCTGCTGACCGGAGCGGTCATCGCCTTCCTGGTGGGCTGGCTGGTCTGGTCGCTGCTGTGGAACGGGTACCTGGGCGGCTGGTGGCTCCTCCCGCTGTACGCGATGATCCCGGAGTCCTGGGCGACCCCGCACTCGTTCATGTCCGTCGTCGTCGTGTACCTCTACTACGGGATCTTCGCCGTCGGCATCACGGTCGCCGTCGGACGCCTCGGCCGCTGGGGCGAGATCTGGCGCCGCTTCGGCTACCCGGCCTGGCGCAGGGCCGCGGAGCCGGTGCAGGCCGCCCGGCCCGTCGCCCCCGAGAAGGACCCCGTCCGGTGGCCCACCCTGCGCGAGGCCGGAGCCGCCGAGGCCGCCGACCGGCTCGGTGCCGACGCCCGCGCCGGGCTGATGCGCGACGTCGACCACGCCCGGATCGCCCGCGCCTGGCAGGGCGTGAAACGCGGCAAGCACTCCCTCGCGGCGTTCTCCGCCGCCGTCGTCAAGGACGGCGCCGCGGCCTGCCCGCACCCCTCGGGCGTCCGTGACCTGCCCGCCCGCGCGGCCCGCCACGACCTGGGCACGGCCCAGGTCAGGCTCGGCGCGGCGGCCGACGACGAGCGCAACCCGTACGCGTACCGCGGTGTCGGTCTCGGCATCGGCCCCGATCTGCTCGGCACCTCGCTGCTCGCGGTCGGCCCGCCCGGCGCCGGCAAGACCAGCGCCGTCGTGTGGCCGCTCGCCGAGTCGCTGTGCCTGGGCGCGCTCGCCGGACGCGCCGCCGTGATCGTCGTCGGCGCGGCCGGCGCAGGCCTCGGCTCGCCGGACGCCTACGACGTCGTGGTCCAGGTCGGCCAGCCCGACTCGGCCTACGACCTCGACCTGTACGGCGGCTCCACCGACCCGGACGAGGCCGCCGCCGTGCTCGCCGAGGCGCTCGTCGGCGACCTCGCCGACCCGCACCCGAGCGGCGACAGCCGCCGCTCCACCACCGTCCTGGGCCAGCTGCTCGGCCCGTACCACGCGGTGCACGACCGCTTCCCCTCCGTCCCCGAACTGCGGCAGCTGCTCGACGGGGCGCCCACCGCCCTCGGCGCGCTGCGCAAGGCGCTCACCGAGGCCGGGCACGAGGCGATGCTGCGCGAGCTCGACGCGCGGGAGCGGCAGCTGGGCCAGCCGGGCGACGTGGGCGCCGTCCTCGCCGACCGGATCGCGCTGCTCGACCGGCCCGCCTTCGCGTCGTTCTTCGACACCTCCGGGCGGACCCGGCCGTTCTCCCTGCGCGCCCTCGACCACCCCGTCCGGGTCCGCATCGACCTGCCCGAGCGCGGGCACGCCGACGCCTCCCGGATCCTGGCCCGGCTCGTGCTCGCCCAGTTCACGGCGAACGTGGCGGTGCGCGAGGACCGCTCCCTGTTCGCCTGCCTCGTCCTCGACGACGCCACCGGGGTCGTCACCCCGCAGGCCGTGCGCGCCGTGCAGCGCCTGCGCTCGGCCAACGCGGGCGCGATCCTCACCCTGCGCACCCTCGACGACGTACCGCGCGCACTGCGCTCCCCGCTGCTCGGCGCCGTCGGATGCCGGATGGCGCTGTCCGGGCTCACCCCGTGGGACGGCCAGGACTTCGCCGAGGTCTGGGGCAAGGAGTGGACCGAGACCCGCGACGTCACCGACCGGCAGATCATCGCCGAGACCCCGGCGGGCAAGGCGCTGCACGCCGTGCGCCGGGTGATCACCGGACGGGCGCCGACCGCCCGCGCGGTCACCGTCCGCAGGGTCGAGCGCGAACGCTGGTCCGCCTCCGACCTCGCGCACGCCGTCCCGCCCGGCCACGCCGTGCTCTCCCTCACCACCGTGCGCGGTGAGCACGCGCCACCGCTCCTGGTCGATCTGCGCGGCTGATCGGCGCCCCGCGGGCGGGCCCGGAGCCCGGGGGAGCCCGGGGCGGGGCCCCAGGAGTACGTACGGTGAGGCAGAATCGGCACGGGGCGTTCATACGGAGAGTCCAAAAGCTTCACAACTCCGGATGCCCGCCCGCCTGCCCTCCCCCCCACAGCACACCTGAAGGCCCCCATGCCGCCCACGCTCGCCTCGCTCGTCCACCACTCGGCGCTCAAACTCACCGTGCGCGCGGGCGAGGCGCACCTGGACACCCCCGTTCGCTGGGCACACGTGAGCGAGCTGGCCGACCCGGTGCCCTACATGGAGGGCGGGGAGCTGCTGCTCATCACCGCCCTCAAACTGGACGCCGACGACCCGGAGGCCATGCGCCGCTACGTGAAGCGGCTCGTCGGCGCGGGCGTCGTCGGGCTCGGATTCGCGGTCGGCGTCAACTACGACGCCGTGCCCGACGCGCTCGTGCGGGCCGCCCAGGACGAGGGCCTGCCGCTCCTCGAAGTACCGCCCCGTACGCCGTTCATCGCCATCAGCAAGGCGGTGTCGGCCGCCATCGCCGCCGACCAGTACCGGGCCGTCACCTCCGGCTTCGCCGCACAGCGCGAGCTGACCAAACAGGCGCTCGGCGAGGGCCCCGAGGGGCTGCTCTCCGTGCTCGCCGCCCAGGTCGACGGCTGGGCCGCCCTGTACGACGCCTCGGGCGCCGTCGTCGCCACCGCCCCGGAGTGGGCCGGGCGGCGGGCGGCCCGGCTCACCTCCGACGTCGAACGGCTCCGGGAGCGCCCCGCACCGGCCAGCGCGGTCGTCGCGGGCGGCTCCGACAACGGCACCGACCGCGTGGAACTGCACTCCATCGGCACCGGGCGCAGGCCGCGTGCGGCGCTCGCGGTCGGCACGGCCGCCGCGCTCGGCACCGCCGAGCGGTACGCGCTGCACTCCGCCATCGCGCTGCTGACGCTCACCACCGAACGCTCGCGGGCCCTGTACGCGGCCGAGCAGCGGATCGGCGCCGCGGTGCTGCGCATGCTCCTCGCCGGTGAACCCGACCACGCCCGGGCCGTCGCCGGTGATCTGTACGGGGCGCTGCTCGACGCCCCGTTCCGGATGGTGCTCGCGGAGGCCGTGGCGCCGCCGCCCACCGGGGTCGCGCCGAGCGGGGGCCGGCCGGCCGGCACCGCGCTGCTGCTCGCCGAGGCGGTCACCGGGGCGGGCGGTCCGCCCGGCGACCCCGTCCCGGTCCTCATCGACGTCGTGGAGTCCGCCGCCGCGCGCTCCGGCGAGGCCGTGCTCGTCGTGCCGGACGGGGAGCGCGTGGTGCTGCTCGTGGTCGACGGGGGAGCGGCGGCCGCGGCGTGCGGGCAGTACGCGGAGGCGCTGGAGGTGACCCGGTCCGCGGCCTCCGGCTCCTCGGGCGGCCCCGACGAGGAACTGGTCATCGGCTTCTCGGCGCCGGCCGGGCCGATCGCGGCGGCGACCGCGTTCAAGCAGGCCGAACAGGCGCTGTCGGTCGCGCGGCGGCGCGGGCGGGTGCTGGTCGAGCACGAGGACGTCGTCGCCGGGTCGGTGCTGCCGCTGCTCGGGGACGACGCGGTGCGGGCGTTCGCGGACGGGTTGCTGCGGGCGCTGCGCGATCATGACGCGACGGGGCGGGGGGATCTTGTGGCGTCGCTGCGGGCGTGGCTGTCGCGGCACGGGCAGTGGGATGCCGCTGCCGCCGATCTCGGAGTCCACCGGCACACCCTGCGCTATCGCATGCGCCGGGTGGAGGAAATCCTGGGCCGCTCGCTCGACGATCCGGATGTCCGCATGGAGCTGTGGCTGGCCCTGAAGGCGACCGGCGCCTAGTCCGTCGTTCGTCTGCGGCCCCGGTGGGGGCTTCTCGCGCAGTTCCCCGCGCCCCTAAAACCTGCCGTCACGCGCGGCTCTCGTCGTGGCTGGTCGCGCAGTTCCCCGCGCCCCTGAGATGCGCACTTCGTGCGCCATCTCATCAGAGGGGCGCGGCACCCGCCCTTCATCAGAGGCGCGCGGAGCGCAGCCTCAGGGGGAGGCTGCGCGGAGCGCATGCCTCAGGGGCGCGGGGAACTGCGCGAGAAGCGGCCACCGGCCGGCACCCGACGAACCGGCCAACAAGGCGCCCCGAACACTCCAGCCCGGCCAAACCAATCCACCCGACCCCCCACCTAACGTGGACCCCGCAACAAGCCCACGAACACGGAGAGGCCGGTAGAAGACACATGACCGCCACCCACGCCTTCTGGCTCGCCGGCCGCCAGGCCACCGGGGACGAGACGTTCGACGTCCACAACTCCTACGACGGCCGTCTCGTCGGCACCGTCGCCGTGCCCACCCAGGCCCAGGTCGAGGAGGCCGTCGCGGCGGCCCACGCCGTGGTCGACGAGTTCGCCGCGACCCCGGCGCACGTCCGCGCCAAGGCCCTGAACCACGTCGCCGACCGCCTCACCGAGCGCACCGAGGAGATCGCCCGCCTGATCTCCGCCGAGAACGGCAAGCCGATCAAGTGGGCCCGCGGCGAGGTCGGCCGCGCGGTCTCCGTGTTCCGGTTCGCCGCCGAGGAGGCCCGCCGCTGGAACGGCGGTGACGCCCAGCGCCTCGACACCGACGCCGGCGGCCAAGGCCGTCTCGCCCTGACCCGCCGCATCCCCAAGGGCGTCGTCCTCGGCATCGCGCCCTTCAACTTCCCGCTGAACCTGAGCGCCCACAAGGTCGCCCCCGCCATCGCGGTCGGCGCCCCGATCATCCTCAAGCCGGCGCCCGCGACCCCGATCTCCTCGCTGATCCTGGGTGAGCTGCTCGCGGAGACGGACCTCCCGGCCGGTTCGTGGTCCGTCCTCACCGTGCCGAACGACAGGATGCCCGCCCTGGTCCAGGACGAGCGCCTCCCCGTCATCTCCTTCACCGGCTCGGGCCCCGTCGGCTACGCGATCATGGACAGCGTCCCGCGCAAGCACTGCACGCTGGAGCTCGGCGGCAACGGCGCGGCGGTCGTCCTCGCCGACTACGCCTCCGACAAGGACCTCGACTGGGCCGCGACCCGCATCGCGACCTTCTCCAACTACCAGGGCGGCCAGTCCTGCATCTCGGTGCAGCGCGTCATCGCCGACGCCGCCGTCTACGACCGGCTGCTCCCGAAGATCGTCGCCGCCGTCGAGGCGCAGATCACCGGCGACCCGGCCGACGACGCCACCGACGTGGGCCCGCTGGTCAGCGAGGACGCCGCCAAGCGCGTGGAGTCCTGGGTGACCGAAGCCGTCGACGCCGGAGCCACCCTCCTCGCGGGCGGCAAGCGGGACGGTGCCACCTACGCGCCGACCGTCCTGGCCGACGTACCGGCCGACGTCACGATCTCCTGCGAGGAGGTCTTCGGCCCGGTCCTCACGGTGAAGAAGGTCGACGGCGAGGCCGAGGCGTTCGCCGCGGTCAACGACTCCAAGTACGGCCTCCAGGCGGGCGTGTTCACGCACGACCTCCAGACGGCCTTCCGCGCCCACCGCGCGCTCGAGGTCGGCGGCGTCGTCGTCGGCGACGTCCCCTCCTACCGCGCCGACCAGATGCCGTACGGCGGCGCCAAGCAGTCCGGCGTCGGCCGCGAGGGCGTCCGCTACGCGATGGACGACTACACCTACGAGCGCGTCCTGGTCCTGACCGGCCTCGCCCTCTAGGCCCCTGACGAACGGCGGCCCGAACCCACTGTGCGGGGGTTCGGGCCGCTGTTCCGTAGGCCCCCGTAGGCCCGAGAGGGCTGGCCGACATGCCGGTTTTCGGGTACATACGATCGGGTAGCACCGGCCGGTAACGGGACCGGGCCGGTGGACCCGACGCGGCGAGGTGAACCTCATGTCCGCAACACCCCAGCATCAGGCGAAGGTCTCCGAACGGGAGGCCCGGCAGGTCGCCGAGGCCGCACGCGAACAGGACTGGCGCAAGCCCAGTTTCGCGAAGGAGCTCTTCCTCGGCCGGTTCCGGATCGACCTCATCCACCCGCACCCCATGCCCGCCGACGAGGACGCGCAGCGCGGCGAGGAGTTTCTGGCCAAGCTCCGCGACTTCTGCGAGACGGAGATCGACTCCGCCCGCATCGAGCGCGAGGCGAGGATCCCCGACGAGACGGTCAACGGGCTCAAGGAGCTCGGCGCGCTCGGCATGAAGATCGACACGAAGTACGGCGGGCTCGGCCTCACCCAGGTGTACTACAACAAGTCGCTCGCCCTGGTCGGCTCCGCGTCCCCGGCGATCGGCGCCCTGCTCTCCGCGCACCAGTCCATCGGCGTACCGCAGCCGCTGAAGCTGTTCGGGACGCAGGAGCAGAAGGACACGTTCCTGCCGCGCTGCGCCCGCACCGACATCAGCGCGTTCCTGCTGACCGAGCCCGACGTCGGCTCCGACCCGGCCCGGCTCGCTACCACCGCCGTCCCCGACGGCGACTCCTACGTCCTCGACGGCGTGAAGCTGTGGACGACGAACGGCGTCGTCGCCGATCTGCTCGTCGTCATGGCGCGCGTCCCGAAGTCCGAGGGGCACAGGGGCGGCATCACCGCGTTCGTGGTGGAGGCCGCGTCCGAGGGCATCACGGTCGAGAACCGCAACGCCTTCATGGGCCTGCGCGGCCTGGAGAACGGCGTCACGCGCTTCGACCGGGTACGGGTGCCCGCCGCGAACCGGATCGGCCCGGAGGGCGCCGGACTGAAGATCGCGCTCACCACCCTCAACACCGGACGCCTCTCGCTGCCCGCCATGTGCGTCGGCGCCGGCAAGTGGTGCCTGAAGATCGCCCGCGAGTGGTCGGCGGCCCGCGAGCAGTGGGGCAAGCCGGTCGCGTTCCACGAGGCGGTCGGCGCGAAGATCAGCTTCATCGCGGCGACCACGTTCGCCCTGGAGGCCGTCGTCGACCTCTCCTCGCAGATGGCCGACGAGGACCGCAACGACATCCGCATCGAGGCCGCCCTCGCCAAGCTCTACGGCTCCGAGATGAGCTGTCTGATGGCGGACGAGCTGGTGCAGATCCGCGGCGGCCGCGGCTTCGAGACCGCCGAATCCCTCGCCGCCCGCGGCGAACGCGCGGTCCCCGCCGAGCAGATGCTGCGCGACCTGCGCATCAACCGCATCTTCGAGGGCTCCACCGAGATCATGCACCTGCTGATCGCGCGCGAGGCCGTCGACGCCCACCTGTCCGTCGCCGGCGACCTCATCGACCCCGACAAGTCCCTGTCCGACAAGGCGCGGGCGGGCGCGAAGGCGGGCGGCTTCTACGCCCGCTGGCTGCCCAAGCTGGTCGCGGGCCCCGGCCAGCTCCCGCGCTCGTACGGCGAATTCCACCCGGCGGGCCACCGCGACCTGTCCGGCCATCTGCGCTACGTCGAGCGCTCGGCCCGCAAGCTGGCCCGCTCCACCTTCTACGCCATGTCCCGCTGGCAGGGCCGCATGGAGACCAAGCAGGGCTTCCTCGGCCGCATCGTCGACATCGGCGCCGAACTGTTCGCGATGAGCGCGGCCTGCGTACGCGCCGAACTCCTGCGCACCACCGAGGAGTACGGCCGCGAGGCGTACCAGCTCGCCGACGTCTTCTGCGGTCAGGCCCGCATCCGCGTCGACGAACTCTTCGACCGGCTGTGGACCAACACCGACGAACTGGACCGCAAGGTCGTCAAGGGCGTGCTCGGCGGTACGTACACCTGGCTGGAGCAGGGCGTCGTCGACCCGAGCGGCGACGGGCCCTGGATCGCCGACGCGACCCCCGGGGCCAGCAAGCGGGAGAACGTGCACCGGCCCATCCGCTGACGACGGCAACTCCCCGGGCCCGGTCGGCCGGGCCCGGGAGGAGGGCGGCACGCGGCCTCCGGAAGCACGCCGTGCCGGTCCGCCACGCGTGCCCGGCGACCCGCCGGGCGCGAACTGCCGGGGCACCCTGTCGGCTTCACCGGCCACGCGCGCAAGAATGGGGCAATGACCGACAGCCCCGACAGCTCCGTCAGCCCGTCCCCGCTCGCGGATCCCCACCTCGTCTTCGATCCGGCCCCCACCGACACCCCGCGGGACATCACCGTCCTGGGCTCGACGGGCTCGATCGGCACCCAGGCCATCGACCTGGTCCTGCGCAACCCTGACCGCTTCCGCGTCACCGCCCTGAGCGCCGCGGGCGGCAGGGTCGAACTCCTCGCCGAGCAGGCCCGCCGCCTGGGCGTGCGCACGGTCGCCGTGGCCCGCGAGGACGCCGTGCCGGCGCTGCGCGAGGCCCTGGCCGCCCAGTACGGCACGGGCGAGCCGCTTCCGGAGATCCTGGCCGGGCCCGACGCCGCCACCGAGATCGCGGGGCGCGGCGACTGCCACACCGTGCTCAACGGCATCACCGGCTCCATCGGCCTGGCCCCGACGCTCGCCGCGCTCGAAGCGGGCCGCACCCTCGCCCTGGCCAACAAGGAATCGCTGATCGTCGGCGGCCCGCTGGTCAAGGACATCGCCGCGCCCGGCCAGATCATCCCGGTCGACTCGGAGCACGCGGCGCTCTTCCAGGCGCTCGCCGCCGGCACCCGCGCCGACGTGCGCAAGCTGGTCGTGACGGCGTCGGGCGGCCCGTTCCGCGGCCGCACCCGCGCCGACCTGGAGCGGGTCACCGTCGAGGACGCCCTCGCACACCCCACCTGGGCGATGGGCCCGGTCATCACGATCAACTCCTCCACCCTGGTCAACAAGGGCCTGGAGGTCATCGAGGCACACCTGCTCTACGACATTCCCTTCGACCGCATCGAAGTCGTCGTCCACCCCCAGTCCTACGTGCACTCCATGGTCGAGTTCACCGACGGCTCCACGCTCGCCCAGGCCACCCCGCCCGACATGCGTGGTCCGATCGCCGTCGGCATCGGCTGGCCCGAGCGGATCCCCGACGCGGCCCCCGCCTTCGACTGGACCAAGGCCTCCACCTGGGAGTTCTTCCCGCTCGACAACGACGCTTTTCCGTCGGTGGGGCTCGCCCGGCATGTGGGGGAGCTCGCGGGGACGGCCCCGGCGGTGTTCAATGCCGCCAATGAGGAGTGCGTGGACGCGTTCCTGAAGGGCGCGCTGCCGTTCAACGGGATCATGGACACGGTGACGAAGGTCGTCGAGGAACACGGCACACCGGAAACGGGAACTTCACTCACCGTCGCGGACGTCCTCGAAGCGGAGACCTGGGCGCGCGCCCGGGCCCGTGAACTGACCGCACAGGACAAGACGGCCGCGGAGGCTCGTGCATGACGACCTTGATGATGATCCTCGGCATAGTCATCTTCGTGGTGGGCCTGCTCGTCTCCATCGCCTGGCACGAGCTGGGCCACCTGTCGACGGCGAAGCTCTTCGGCATCCGCGTGCCGCAGTACATGGTCGGCTTCGGCCCCACCCTCTTCTCGCGGAAGAAGGGCGACACCGAGTACGGCATCAAGGCGATCCCGCTCGGCGGCTACATCCGCATGATCGGCATGTTCCCGCCCGGCGAGGACGGCAGGATCGAGGCCCGCTCCACCTCCCCCTTCCGCTCGATGGTGGAGGACGCGCGGGCCGCGGCCTTCGAGGAACTGCAGCCCGGCGACGAGACCCGGCTCTTCTACACGCGCAAGCCGTGGAAGAGGGTCATCGTGATGTTCGCCGGCCCGTTCATGAACCTGATCCTCGCGATCGGCCTGTTCTTCGTCGTGCTCATGGGCTTCGGCGTCACGCAGCAGACGAACACGGTCTCGTCGGTCTCCGCCTGCGTCATCGAGGCCAGCGCGAACCGGGACACCTGCAAGGCGTCCGACCCGGAGTCCCCGGCGAAGGCGGCGGGCCTCCAGGCCAAGGACAAGATCGTCTCGTTCAACGGGATCACGACGGACAAGTGGAACACCCTGTCCGACGAGATCCGGGAGAGCGCGGGCAAGACCGTCCCGATCGTCGTGGAGCGCGACGGACAGCGGAAGACGCTGACCGCGAAGATCGCCACGAACCAGGTGGCGAAGAAGGACTCCAGCGGCCAGATCACCGACGGCTACGTGAAGGCGGGCTTCCTCGGCTTCACCGCCGCCACCGGCGTCGTCCACCAGGACTTCGGCGACTCGGTGTCCTGGATGACCGACCGGGTCGGGGACGCCGTCGACTCCATCGTCGCGCTGCCCGCGAAGATCCCCGCACTGTGGGACGCCGCGTTCGGCGACGGCCCGCGCGAGGCGGACTCCCCGATGGGCGTGGTCGGCGCGGCCCGGGTCGGCGGCGAGATCTTCACCATGGACATCCCGGCGACCCAGCAGCTGGCGATGGCCCTGATGCTGGTCGCGGGCTTCAACCTGTCGCTGTTCCTGTTCAACATGCTCCCGCTGCTGCCGCTGGACGGCGGACACATCGCGGGCGCGCTCTGGGAGGCGCTGCGGCGCAACCTCGCGCGGGTGTTCCGGCGTCCCGACCCGGGCCCGTTCGATGTCGCGAAACTCATGCCGGTGGCCTACGTCGTCGCGGGAATCTTCGTCTGTTTCACGATCCTGGTGCTGATCGCCGACGTCGTTAACCCGGTGAAAATCTCCTGATCGCGTGAGGTTCAAGGCGGCCGGGCACCCTGGGTGCCCGGTCGCCCACCTTCGGGTGGTGTAGGAGGGCGCGATGTGCTCGGCCGTGCGCCGGTGACGTAATCTCGGAAACCTCTGGACTCGATCCTCGATCCACACCTTGGGGTTGCACAGCAGATGACTGCGATTTCTCTCGGCATGCCGGACGTACCGACCAAGCTCGCCGAGCGGCGCAAGAGCCGGCAGATCCAGGTCGGCACGGTGGCCGTGGGCGGCGACGCCCCGGTGTCGGTGCAGTCGATGACGACCACGCGGACGTCCGACATCGGCGCCACGCTCCAGCAGATCGCCGAGCTGACGGCGTCCGGCTGCCAGATCGTGCGGGTGGCCTGCCCCACGCAGGACGACGCCGACGCGCTGCCGGTCATCGCGAAGAAGTCGCAGATCCCGGTGATCGCCGACATCCACTTCCAGCCCAAGTACGTCTTCGCGGCCATCGAGGCGGGCTGCGCCGCGGTCCGCGTCAACCCGGGCAACATCAAGCAGTTCGACGACAAGGTCAAGGAGATCGCCAAGGCGGCGAAGGACCACGGCACCCCGATCCGCATCGGGGTGAACGCGGGCTCGCTCGACCGCCGCCTGCTCCAGAAGTACGGCAAGGCGACCCCCGAGGCCCTCGTCGAGTCGGCCCTGTGGGAGGCGTCCCTCTTCGAGGAGCACGACTTCCGCGACATCAAGATCTCGGTCAAGCACAACGACCCGGTCGTGATGGTCAACGCCTACCGGCTGCTCGCCGAGCGCTGCGACTACCCGCTGCACCTCGGCGTCACCGAGGCCGGTCCCGCTTTCCAGGGCACCATCAAGTCGGCCGTCGCCTTCGGCGCGCTGCTCTCCGAGGGCATCGGCGACACCATCCGCGTCTCCCTCTCGGCCCCGCCGGTCGAGGAGATCAAGGTGGGCAACGCGATCCTGGAGTCGCTGAACCTCAAGCCCCGCCGCCTGGAGATCGTCTCCTGCCCGTCCTGCGGGCGTGCCCAGGTCGACGTCTACAAGCTCGCCGAAGAGGTCACCGCCGGGCTCGACGGCATGGAGGTCCCTCTCCGCGTGGCCGTCATGGGCTGTGTCGTGAACGGTCCGGGCGAGGCCCGCGAGGCCGACCTCGGTGTCGCCTCCGGCAACGGCAAGGGGCAGATCTTCGTCAAGGGCGAGGTCATCAAGACCGTTCCCGAGTCGAAGATCGTGGAGACGCTCATCGAGGAGGCGATGAAGATCGCCGAGCAGATGGAGAAGGACGGGGTTGCCTCCGGCGAGCCGTCCGTCGCGGTCGCCGGCTGATCGGTCCCCGGCCTCGCGCGCTCGATTGCCGGGTTCCGCCCGGCGGCCGAGCGCGCAGTTCCCCGCGCCCCTGAAGGGCGAGCTCCGCTCGCTTCAGGGGCGCGGGGAACTGCGCGAGAAGAGGCCACCGGCCAGCAGCCGCCGACGGATCTCACCCGGCAGCCGCCCGTGCGGAAGGCGGCCGAAGGCAGCCCCAGTACACCCGCTGCCACCGCCAGGTACAGTGCGGAGACCAGCCCTCCCCGCCAAAAAGGCCCCGCACGTGTTGACTCAGACCACCACCCGGGTCCTCGAACCGAGTGACCTCGACGCCGCGCTCGCCGTCCTCGACCGCGAGCCGGTCGTGAACGCCTTCGTGACGGCCCGCGTCCGCGTCGCGGGCCTCGACCCGTGGCGGCTCGGAGGCGAGATGTGGGGCTGGTACGAGGACGGCATGCTGCGGTCCCTGTGCTACGCGGGCGCCAACCTCGTCCCCATCTGCGCCACCGACAGAGCCGTCAGAGGCTTCGCCGACCGCGCCCGCAGAGCCGGCCGCCGCTGCTCCTCCATCGTCGGCCCGGCCGAGCCCACGGCCCGCCTGTGGCAGCTCCTCGAACCCTCCTGGGGCCCCGCCCGCGAGGTCCGCGCCCACCAGCCCCTGATGGTCACCGACCGGCTGCCGGCCCACGTCGAGCCGGACCCGTACGTCCGCCGCATCCGCAAGGACGAGATGGAGACGATCATGCCGGCGTGCGTGGCGATGTTCACCGAGGAGGTCGGCGTCTCCCCGCTGGCGGGCGACGGCGGCCTGCTCTACCAGGCGCGGGTCGCCGAACTGGTCGGCTCGGGACGCTCCTTCGCCCGCCTCGACGAGCACGGCAAGGTGATCTTCAAGGCGGAGATCGGCGCCGCGACCCCGGAGGCCTGCCAGATCCAGGGCGTCTGGGTGGCGCCCGAGCACCGCGGCAAGGGCCTCGCCGCGCCCGGCATGGCGGCCGTGGTCCGCTACGCCCTCGCGGACGTGGCCCCGGTCGTCAGCCTCTACGTCAACGACTTCAACACCCCGGCCCGCGCGGCCTACCGCAGGGTCGGCTTCGAGGAAGTCGGCGCCTTCATGAGCGTGCTGTTCTAGGGCCTGTCTGACAATTCCCGTCGTCGCCCGAAGGGCGGCCTCGCGGCGTCTGGTGCGTGCTCTCGGCGGGCCGGGTGCAAGGCCTCGTACTGGACGTACTCGGCCTTGTGCCCGGTGCGGCGAGAGCACGTGCCAGGCGTCGCGGGGCAGACGGGAATTGTCAGACAGGCCCTGGCGCCCGGCCCCTCAGCCGTCCGCCCCGGGGTACTCTCCGGGGCATGCCGCACCGCAGCAGCACGGACGAGCCCTCCGTCACCATCGGCCCCCTCGACCTGCGCGCCCGCGTGGACGAGGCCCTCGCGGTCCAGGCCCATGCCTTCGGCCTCAGCGACGACGAGATCGCGGTCCGCCGCCAGATCGTCCTGCGGCACATCACGTACCCGGGAGCCCGCGCGCTCGGCGCCACCACCGAGACCGGCCGCCTCGTCGGCTTCGTCTACGGCATGCCGAACGACCGTACCCACTGGTGGTCCACGGTCGTCGAGCCGTACCTGCGCTCCCGCGGCACCGACCACTGGCTCGACGACTCGTTCGTCATCACCGAGCTGCACGTCCACCCCGGCCACCAGAACCGCGGCATCGGCCGCACCCTGATCACGATGATCACCGACACCGCGTACCAGCCCCGCTCGATCCTCTCCGCGATCGACCACGAGAGCCCCGCACGCGGCCTGTACCGCTCCCTCGGCTACGCCGACCTGGCCCAGCAGGTGCTCTTCCCGAGCGCCCCGAAGCCGTACGCCGTGATGGGCGCCCCGCTGCCGCTGCTCAGGCCCCTCCACTGACCGATTTCCGGCCGCCGGGCCCGCACGGCTAACCTCCTGGGACCACCCTTTCGCAGCAGGAGTCAAGAATCATGGCCAAGGCCCAGGTCCAGCGCATGTCCCGGTTGATGGTGAAGACCCTGCGCGACGACCCGGCGGACGCCGAGGTGCTGAGCCACAAGCTCCTCGTGCGCGCCGGGTACGTGCGCCGCACCGCCGCGGGAATCTGGTCCTGGCTGCCGCTCGGCAAGAAGGTCCTCGCCAACGTCGAGCGCGTGGTCCGCGAGGAGATGGACGCCATCGGCGCCCAGGAGGTCACCCTCCCCGCCCTGCTGCCCAAGGAGCCCTACGAGGCGACCGGCCGCTGGACCGAGTACGGCGCCGAGCTGTTCCGCCTCAACGACCGCAAGGGCGGCGACTACCTCCTCGGCCCGACCCACGAGGAGATCTTCACCCTCCTGGTCAAGGACCAGTGCACGTCCTACAAGGACCTGCCCGTGATCCTCTACCAGATCCAGTCGAAGTACCGCGACGAGGCCCGCCCCCGCGCCGGCATCCTGCGCGGCCGCGAGTTCCTGATGAAGGACTCGTACTCCTTCGACCTGGAGGACGAGGGCCTCGCCCACTCCTACGCGCTGCACCGCGCCGCGTACCAGAAGATCTTCCAGCGCCTCGGCCTCGACCACCGCATCTGCGCCGCCACCGCGGGCGCCATGGGCGGCTCCAAGTCCGAGGAGTTCCTGGCCCCGGCCGCGGCCGGCGAGGACACCTTCGCCGACTGCCCGAACTGCGACTACGCGGCCAACACCGAGGCCGTCTCCTTCGCGCTCGCGCCGGTCGACGCCACCGGCGTCGCCGCCCTCGAAGAGATCCCCACGCCCGACACGCCCACCATCGAGACGCTCGCCGCGCACCTGAACGTCCAGGCGTCCGAGACCCTGAAGAACCTCCTCGTGAAGGTCGACGGCGAGATCGTCGCCGTCGGCGTCCCCGGCGACCGCGAGGTCGACATGGACAAGGTCGAGGCGCACTTCGCCCCGGCCGCCGTCGAGCTGGTCACCGCCGAGGACTTCGAGGGCCGTGACGACCTGGTCCGCGGCTACGTCGGCCCGCAGGGCCTGGAGAAGGTCCAGTACATCGCCGACCCGCGCGTCGCCCCCGGCACCGCCTGGATCACCGGCGCCAACAAGACCGGCGTCCACGCGAAGAACGTCGTCGCGGGCCGCGACTTCGAGGTCGACGCCTACGTCGACGTCGTCGTGGTCCAGGAGGGCGACCCCTGCCCCAAGTGCGGTACGGGCCTGAAGCTGGACCGCGCCATCGAGATCGGCCACATCTTCCAGCTCGGCCGCAAGTACGCCGACGCCTTCCAGCTCGACGTGCTCGGCCAGAACGGCAAGCCGGTCCGCGTGACCATGGGTTCGTACGGCATCGGCGTCTCCCGCGCCGTCGCCGCGCTCGCCGAGCAGCACGCCGACGACAAGGGCCTGGTCTGGCCGGAGGAGATCGCCCCCGCCGACGTGCACGTGGTCGCCGCGGGCAAGGCGCTCCAGACCGAGCTGGCCCTGGAGGTCTCGGAGCTCCTCGCCGAGGCCGGCGTGCGCGTCCTGGTCGACGACCGTCCCGGCATCTCGCCCGGCGTGAAGTTCACCGACTCCGAGCTGATCGGTGTCCCGAAGATCCTGGTCGCGGGGCGGCGCAGCGGTGACCGTGTCCTGGAGCTGAAGGACCGGCGCACCGGCGAGCGCGAAGAACTCTCGGTCGAGGAAGCGGTCGCCCGTCTGACCGGCACCGTGGCATAACGCCGCGCGTCCGGCTCGCCACCGTCGTGGCTTCTCGCGCAGTTCCCCGCGCCCCTGAGGGCGAGCTCCGCTCGCTTCAGGGGCGCGGGGAACTGCGCGAGAAGCCCCACCGGCCGGTACTACTGTGACGACCATGCCCGAACTGCAGCGCCTGAACCCGGACCACGCGGCAGCGCTCCTCGTCTTCGAGCGCGAGAACCGTGAATTCTTCGCCGCTCACGTCCCCGACCGCGGCGACGCCTACTTCGAGCACTACGCGGAGCGCCACGCCGCCCTCCTCGCCGAGCAGGACGCCGGCACGATGCGGTGCCATGTGCTGACCGGTGACGACGGCGAGATCCTCGGCCGGTTCAACCTCTACGACCCGGCCGACGGCAGCGCCGAACTCGGCTTCCGCGTCGCGGAGAAGGCCACCGGGCGGGGCCTGGCCACCGCCGCCGTCCGCCGCCTGTTCGAGGTGGCCGTCGCCGACTACGGCCTGGACCGGCTCACCGCCGCCGCGGCCGAGACCAACCACGCCTCCCGCACGGTGCTCACCCGCACCGGCTTCCGCCCGGTCGGCGAACGCCTCCTGAAGAAGGGCGGCCCCGGCATCACGTACGTACGCGACCTGACCGCCTGACCCGCCGGCCGCTCAGAGCCAGCCCGCGAATTCCAGCAGGTTCTCCGCGTCCCGCTCACGCCCCACACGCAGCGCCCGCACCCCGGACTCCACCGCCCGGAACAGCGTCCAGCCGCGCAGCCGCTCCTGCTCCACGTCCAGCGACTCGGCGAGCTTCTTCACCCGGCGCCGGGTGATCGCGGGCCCCGACGGCGACCCGATCAGGTCCTCCACCCGGTCGCGCACCAGCCGCGCCAGATCGAAGGCGCACTCGCCGACCACCGGGTCGGGGCCGACGGCCAGCCACGGCGTGCGCTCCCCGGCCAGCACCTTGGACTGCCGGAACGTGCCGTGCAGCAGCCGCAGTTCGGGGGCCGAGGCCACCAGCTCGTCGCGCGCCTCCAGCGCCGCGTCCACGAGCGGCGCCACCTCGGGGAAGGCGTCCACGCTCGCGCGCATCGCCGTCGCCTGCCGGCCCGTGCGCTCGGGCACCGTCTCGCAGTTGCGCCCGGCGGGCGGGTCCACCCACAACCGCCGCAGCGTGCCCGCCGCCTCCAGGAGCGCCTTCGCCTCCGGCAGCGTCCGCACCGAGATCTCCGGGTGCAGCCGTTCAAGGAGCAGCGCGCCGTCGTTCATCCCGGCATCGAGCAGCCGTACCGCGCCGAACCCGTCCCAGTGCGTCAGCGCCGCCCGCTCCGCCTCCGGCCGGAACCGCTCCGGCGCCAGCTTCAGGACCGCGGGCGAGCCGTCCGCCGTGCGCACCTGCGCCACCAGGCTGCTGCGCCCGCCGGGCACGTGCACCCGCTCCACGGTCACCGCGCGGCGGGCCGCCGCCGCGTCGAGCAGCGCGCCCAGATCGGCGAGCCACGCGGACGCCCCGTCGTCGCGCACCTCGCCGAGCGCGTTCACCAGCCGCTGCGGCGGTTCGAAAGCCATGCGCGCGTGATTCCCTTCCGAAGACTCCTCAAGTGCCGGGCGTCGCCGTGGAACCGGAGGCGGACGCCGAGGGCGCCGCGGCCCGTTCGGTGAGCCCAGGGAAGGCTACGCTGCTGCCGCGCCAGCGCACCGCACGGACCGCCGCCTCCCGCAGCGCGTCGGCCGCGGCACGCCGCCGCTCACCGCTCGCGGCCCGGACGAGATCCGAGTAGACCCCGGCGACCTTGTCCTCGATGTCGGCCGCGAGCCGGGCCGCGGCGGCCGAGTCCGGCACCGGGAACGGCAGCGCGTACGCCCCGGCCGACTCCTCGGGGGTGCCGCCCAGGTCGCGCACCGTGCGGCGCAGGTCGTCGCGCCGGGCGCGATGCGCGTCGTACGCGGACTTCGCCTCGTCGCCGCGGCCCGACCGGATCCGGCCGCCCACCACCCCGTACCCGTACACCGCCGCGTGTTCGGCACGCAGCGCCGCCTGCACGGCGGCCAGCAGATCCTGTTCGCTCATCGCGACCCTCACCCCTCACCCAGCAGATACGCGTGCCCGGCGCCGGCCGCCGCCACCGACGCGAGCAGCCGCGCCAGCTCCGCGGAGGTCTCCGGCTCGGCCAGGGCCTTCATCCGGCGCTCGGCCAGCTCCCGCTCGGCCACCGCCAGCGCTTTCAGTACGTCCTTCTCGGCGACCGGCGGCGTCGTGGCGCTGCTCGCCGCGCTCGGCCGGGACGCCCCGCCGAACGCCTTCACGTGCTGCGCGACCTCGTCGCGCAGCGGGTCGAGCCGGGCGGCCAGCGACGGCCGCGCGGCGAGCGCCCGGTCGTACTGTCCGAGCAGGTCGGCGCTCTCCCGGGCCGCCTTCGCCCGCAGCCGCTTCTCCCGCGAGACGGCGGGCGCCCCCTCGGCGCCGCCGCCGTCACCGCCGCTGTCCGTGCACCCGGCCAGCAGCGCTGCGCCGGCCAGGGAGACCAGCAGACTCCTACGAGTGGTGTGCGGCACGGCGGACGTCCTTGGGCAGCGGGGCGGGCGGGGAACGGGGAGTGACCGGTGATCACCGTACAGTCGGCCCCCGTCCGGTGGACGGCAACACCCCCCTGGACCGGATACCCTTTGACCTGACGCGCAGGGAATGTCAGCAACCACAACAGCACACGCGGCCGAGGAGTCACCCGGATGAGCACGACCCAGAACGAGAGGCTGCGGGAACTACTGGAACCGCTTGTCAGCTCGCAGGGACTCGACCTGGAAGAGGTCGAGGTGGCCTCCGTCGGACGCAAGCGTGTGCTGCGTGTCGTCGTCGACTCGGACGAGGGCGCCGACCTGGACGCGATCGCCGATGTGAGCCGCGCGCTCTCGGCGAAGCTCGACGAGACCGACGCCATGGGCGACGGCGAGTACGAGCTGGAGGTCGGGACGCCGGGCGCCGAGCGCCCGCTGACCGAGCACCGCCACTACGTCCGCGCCACGGACCGCCTCGTGAAGTTCACGCTGAACGACGGTGCCGAGCTGGTGGCCCGCATTCTCGAGGTCGACGACGACGGTCTCGACCTGGAAGTACCGGGTGTGAAGGGCCGCAAGCCCACCGCCCGACGACTCGACCTCGCCGACATCGCCAAGGCGCGCGTGCAGGTCGAGTTCAACCGCAAGAACAAGAACGACGTATCTGAAGAGGAGGCGTAGCCGTGGACATCGACATGAGTGCCCTGCGGGGTCTGGTCCGGGAGAAGGAGATCTCCTTCGATCTGCTGGTCGAGGCGATCGAGTCGGCCCTCCTCATCGCCTACCACCGCACCGAAGGCAGCTTCCGCCGCGCGCGCGTGAAGCTGGACCGCGAGAGCGGCCATGTGACGGTGTGGGCGACGGAGGACCCGGCGGACCTCGAAGAGGGCCAGGAGGCCAAGGAGTTCGACGACACTCCCTCCGACTTCGGCCGGATCGCCGCCACCACCGCCAAGCAGGTCATCCTGCAGCGGCTGCGCGACGCCGAGGACGACGCGACGCTCGGCGAGTACGCGGGCCGCGAGGGCGACATCGTCATGGGCCAGGTCCAGCAGGGCCGCGACCCGAAGAACGTGCTGGTCGACATCGGCAAGCTGGAAGCGATCCTGCCGGTGCAGGAGCAGGTGCCGGGCGAGGAGTACCCGCACGGACTGCGCCTGCGCAGCTACGTCGTGCGCGTGGCGAAGGGCGTGCGCGGTCCGTCCGTGACGCTGTCCCGGACCCACCCGAACCTCGTCAAGAAGCTCTTCGCGCTGGAGGTCCCGGAGATCGCCGACGGTTCGGTGGAGATCACCGCCATCGCCCGCGAGGCCGGTCACCGCACGAAGATCGCCGTGCGCTCCACCCGCAGCGGACTCAACGCCAAGGGCGCGTGCATCGGTCCCATGGGCGGGCGCGTGCGCAACGTGATGGGCGAGCTGAACGGCGAGAAGATCGACATCGTCGACTGGTCGGACGACCCGGCGGAGATGGTGGCCAACGCCCTGTCGCCGGCGCGCGTCTCGAAGGTCGAGATCGTCGACATGGGCGCGCGCTCGGCCCGGGTCACGGTGCCGGACTACCAGCTGTCGCTGGCCATCGGCAAGGAGGGGCAGAACGCCCGCCTGGCCGCCCGGCTGACCGGCTGGCGGATCGACATCCGTCCGGACACCGAGCAGCCCGGATCCGACGCCGGGGAATAATTCCGGGCGCTGTGCGCTTGGATCACGACAGAATGTGACGTAGACGGCCGTTCGATTTTTCCCCCAAAGGGGTGAGGTCGCTACGGGGAGGTAGACTTAAGCGTGTCTGGCCGGACGCAAGCCCGCGCCTGCCCTGAGCGAACCTGCGTGGGATGCCGGGAGCGAGCGGCCAAGAGCGATCTGCTGCGGATCGTGATCGTCGAGGGTGAATGTGTCCCCGATGATCGCGGTACGCTGCCCGGCCGGGGTGCCTACGTGCATCCCGCCGAGATCTGTCTCGACCAGGCGGTCCGTCGCCGGGCGTTCCAGCGGGCGTTCAAGTCCCCTGGTCCGTTCGACACGGCGGCGCTGCGTCACCGCGTCGAGCAGGCAACACCGTAAGAAGCGCCGTACGGAACCTCCGTGCGGCCCTGGTACCTCGCGAGTTGGAAGTAGGTCGAGATTGCGATGAGCACTCGATGAGTACGCGATGAGTACGCCCATGAAGTAGCGACGGTCCGGCGTAACCCGGACCTAAAAGGAGCGAAGTGGCTAAGGTCCGGGTATACGAACTCGCCAAGGAGTTCGGTGTGGAGAGCAAGGTCGTCATGGCCAAGCTCCAAGAACTCGGTGAATTCGTACGTTCGGCGTCCTCGACGATCGAGGCGCCGGTCGTGCGCAAGTTGACTGATGCCCTGAATCAGGGCAATGGCGGCAAGCCCGCCGCGAAGAAGGGCGCGCCCGCGAAGCCCGCGGCGCCGCGTCCCACCCCTTCCCCCGCGCAGGCCTCGAAGCCTGCCGCTCCGCGTCCGGGCCCGGCTGCGCCGAAGCCCGCCGCCGCGGAGAAGCCCGCCGCGACCCCCGCCCCCGCGGCGCAGGGCCCGCGGCCGACCCCGGGTCCGAAGCCGGCTCCCAAGCCTGTTTCCCCGGCCCCGGCAGCGCCCGAGTTCACGGCGCCGCCCGCCGCCCCGGCCGCCTCGTCGGCCCCGGCTCCGGCCGGCCCGCGTCCCGGTCAGGGTGCCCGTCCCGGCGCCCCGAAGCCCGGTGGCCGTCCGGCCCCCGGTCAGCAGGACCGCGGTGACCGCGGTCAGGGCCGTGGCGACCGTCAGGGCGCTCCGCGCCCCGGCGGCCAGGGCGCGCGTCCCGGTGGTGCCCGTCCCGCGGGTCCCCGTCCGGGCAACAACCCCTTCACCTCTGGTGGCTCCACCGGCATGGCGCGCCCGCAGGCGCCCCGTCCGGGCGGCGCCCCGCGTCCCGGCGGCCAGGGTGCCCCGGGCGGCCCCCGCCCGCAGGGTGGCGGCCAGGGTGGTCCCCGTCCCCAGGGTCAGGGCGGCGCCCGTCCGACCCCGGGCGGCATGCCTCGTCCGCAGGGCGGCGCCGGCGCGGCCGGTCCCCGTCCCGGCGGCGGCAACCGTCCGAACCCGGGCATGATGCCGCAGCGTCCCGCTGCCGGCCCGCGTCCCGGTGGTGGCCCCGGCGGTGGCCGTGGTCCCGGTGGCGGCGGTCGTCCCGGCGGTGGCGGCGGCGGTCGTCCCGGTTTCGCCGGTCGTCCCGGTGGTGGCGGCGGCGGTGGCGGTTTCGCCGGCCGTCCCGGTGGTCCCGGTGGCGGTGGCGGCGGTTTCGCCGGTCGTCCCGGTGGCGGCGGTGGCCGTCCCGGCTTCGGCGGTCGTCCCGGTGGTCCGGGTGGCCGTGGTGGCACGCAGGGTGCGTTCGGTCGTCCCGGCGGGCCCGCCCGTCGTGGCCGCAAGTCGAAGCGGCAGAGGCGCCAGGAGTACGAGGCCATGCAGGCCCCGTCGGTGGGCGGTGTCATGCTGCCTCGCGGCAACGGACAGTCTGTCCGTCTGTCGCGCGGTGCGTCGCTGACCGACTTCGCGGAGAAGATCGGTGCCAACCCGGCCTCGCTCGTCGCCGTGATGATGAACCTCGGCGAGATGGTCACTGCCACGCAGTCCGTCTCCGACGAGACGCTGAAGCTCCTCGCGGACGAGATGAACTACATCCTCGAGATCGTCAGCCCCGAGGAGGAGGACCGCGAGCTGCTCGAGTCCTTCGACATCGAGTTCGGCGAGGACGAGGGCGGCGAGGAGATGCTCGTCTCGCGTCCGCCGGTCGTCACCGTCATGGGTCACGTCGACCACGGTAAGACCCGCCTGCTGGACACCATCCGCAAGACGAACGTCATCGCGGGTGAGGCCGGCGGCATCACGCAGCACATCGGTGCGTACCAGGTCACGACCGAGGTCAACGACGAAGAGCGTCGGATCACCTTCATCGACACCCCCGGTCACGAGGCGTTCACCGCCATGCGTGCCCGTGGTGCGAAGTCGACCGACATCGCGATCCTCGTGGTCGCGGCCAACGACGGCGTCATGCCGCAGACGGTCGAGGCGCTGAACCACGCCAAGGCCGCCGAGGTCCCGATCGTCGTCGCGGTCAACAAGATCGACGTCGAGGGTGCCGACCCGACCAAGGTGCGCGGTCAGCTGACCGAGTACGGCCTGGTGGCCGAGGAGTACGGCGGCGACACCATGTTCGTCGACATCTCCGCCAAGCAGGGTCTGAACATCGACTCCCTGCTCGAGGCCGTGGTCCTGACCGCGGACGCCTCGCTCGACCTGCGGGCCAACCCGGAGCAGGACGCGCAGGGCATCGCGATCGAGTCCCACCTCGACCGTGGCCGCGGTGCCGTCTCGACGGTCCTGGTCCAGCGCGGAACGCTGCGCATCGGCGACACGATGGTGGTCGGCGACGCGTACGGCCGCGTCCGGGCGATGCTCGACGACAACGGCAACAACGTCGAGGAAGCGGGTCCGTCGACCCCCGTCCTCGTGCTCGGTCTCACCAACGTCCCGGGTGCCGGCGACAACTTCCTGGTGGTCGACGAGGACCGTACGGCCCGTCAGATCGCCGAGAAGCGTGCCGCTCGCGAGCGCAACGCCAACTTCGCGCGCCGCGGCGTCCGGTTCTCCCTGGAGAACCTGGACGAGGCCCTCAAGGCCGGTCTGGTGCAGGAGCTCAACCTCATCATCAAGGGCGACGCGTCCGGTTCGGTGGAGGCTCTCGAGTCCTCGCTGCTCCAGCTCGACGTCGGCGACGAGGTCGACATCCGCGTCCTGCACCGCGGTGTGGGTGCGGTCACCGAGTCCGACATCAACCTGGCGACCGGCTCCGACGCCATCGTCATCGGCTTCAACGTCCGGGCAGCCGGCCGTGCGCAGCAGATGGCGGAGCGCGAGGGTGTCGACGTCCGGTACTACTCGGTGATCTACCAGGCCATCGAGGAGATCGAGGCGGCCCTCAAGGGCATGCTCAAGCCGGAGTACGAAGAGGTCGAGCTGGGCACGGCGGAGATCCGCGAGGTCTTCAAGTCGTCCAAGCTGGGCAACATCGCCGGTGTGCTCGTCCGGTCCGGAGAGGTCAAGCGCAACACCAAGGCGCGCCTGCTGCGCGATGGCAAGGTCATCGCGGAGAACCTCAACATCTCCGGTCTGCGTCGCTTCAAGGACGACGTCACCGAGATCCGCGAAGGGTTCGAGGGCGGTATCAACCTCGGCAACTTCAACGACATCAAGGTCGACGACGTCATCGCGACGTACGAGATGCGCGAGAAGCCGCGCGTCTGACAGCAGTGAGCGATCGGGGCCGGTCGGCGGGACTTATTTCCGTCGATCGGCCCCGGCCGTTGCGTGTACGGTTCCCGTAACGGTGTCCGGAACCGGCACCTTGACGAACCCGAACCGGCGGGACATCCGGAACACCTATGTACGTGGGGACTCTGTCCTTCGACCTGCTCCTCGGCGACGTGCACTCGCTGAAGGAAAAACGCTCCCTCGTCCGACCGATCGTGGCCGAACTCCAGCGCAAGTACGGAGTGAGCGCGGCGGAGACGGGGAATCAGGACCTCCACCGCAGGGCCGAGATCGGGCTCGCGGTGGTCTCCGGGGACACGGGACACCTCACCGATGTACTGGACCGCTGCGAACGGCTCGTCGCCGGGCGGCCAGAGGTGGAACTGCTCTCGGTTCGACGCAGGCTCCACAGCGACGAAGACTGAAGCCTGAAGCACCACACGAAGTAAGCACTTAAAAGGAGACGGACCAGTGGCCGACAACGCGCGCGCCAAGAGGCTGGCGGACCTCATCCGAGAGGTGGTGGCCCAGAAGCTGCAGCGCGGGATCAAGGACCCGCGGCTCGGCACCCACGTCACCATCACGGACACCCGCGTCACCGGCGACCTGCGGGAGGCGACCGTCTTCTACACGGTCTACGGGGACGACGAGCAGCGGGCCGAGGTGGCCGCCGGTCTGGAGAGCGCCAAGGGCATCCTGCGCTCCGCGGTCGGTTCGGCGGCCGGCGTGAAGTTCACACCGACCCTGACCTTCGTCGCGGACGCCCTGCCGGACAACGCCAAGACGATCGAGGACCTCCTCGACCGGGCGCGTTCCTCGGACGCCCAGGTGCGCGAGGCGTCCGCGGGCGCCACGTTCGCCGGGGACGCCGACCCGTACAAGAAGCCCGAGGACGACGACACGGACGCCGCCGACAAGGACGGCGACGCCTGAGCATGTCCGACCGCACCCCTCCGCCCGACGGCCTGGTCATCGTCGACAAGCCGTCGGGCTTCACCTCGCACGACGTCGTGGCCAAGATGCGCGGGATCGCCAGGACCCGCCGCGTCGGCCACGCGGGCACCCTCGACCCGATGGCGACGGGTGTCCTGGTGCTCGGAGTCGAGCGCGCCACCAAGCTCCTCGGCCATCTCGCGCTGACCGAGAAGGAGTACCTGGGCACCATCCGGCTCGGGCAGAACACGCTGACCGACGACGCGGAGGGCGAGATCACCTCGTCCACGGACGCCTCCGGGGTCCGCCGCGACGCCGTCGACGCGGGCATCGCCAAGCTGACCGGCGACATCATGCAGGTGCCGTCCAAGGTCAGCGCCATCAAGATCAACGGCGTACGTTCGTACAAGCGTGCGCGCGACGGCGAGGACTTCGAGATCCCGGCCCGGCCGGTGAAGATCTCCTCCTTCGCCGTGTACGACGTGCGGGACGCGGTCGCCGAGGACGGCACGCCGGTGCTCGACCTCGTGGTGTCCGTCGTCTGCTCGTCCGGTACGTACATCAGGGCGCTGGCCCGGGACCTGGGCGCGGACCTCGGCGTGGGCGGGCACCTGACCGCGCTGCGCCGCACCCGGGTGGGCCCGTACAAGCTGGACCGGGCGCGGACGCTCGACCAGTTGCAGGAGTCGTTCGCCGTGATGCCGGTCGCCGAGGCCGCCGCTGCCGCCTTCCCGCGCTGGGACGTCGACGCGCGCCGCGCCGGGCTGCTGCTGAACGGGGTACGGCTCGACGTGCCCGGCGAGTACGCGGGAGCCGGGCCGGTCGGGGTGTTCGACCCGGACGGCCGGTTCGTCGCGCTCGTCGAGGAGTCGAAGGGCAAGGCGAAGAGCCTCGCCGTCTTCGGCTGAGCCCGTCTCCGGGCGGGGCCGGATTTCGGTGGAGCGGCGGTTGCCAGGTCTCACGGGTGGCCGCCGCTCCACGTTCCCCCTCTCCAAGGTGTATCCGCCCGGACCGCCCGCTTCACCCCTTCGAGCAGGCGCTCGGAGTGAAGCGGGGGAGCGGAAGGGGGCGTGTTCGGACCGGGTCCTGTTCCGCTGATCACCGCGCGCCTACCGTCGGCGGAGACGGGCGTGGCGGGAGGTTGCGGGAATGGTGGATCCGCCGCTGGTACGGATCTGTGATCTGGCCGGGCGGCCGCGCGGGGCCGGGTTCGCGGCGGACGACCGGGGCACCGTCGTCACCAGTCATGAGGCGGTGGACGGGCTGGGCCGCCTGGTGCTGCACGCGCCGGACGGCTCGGGAACCTGTGTCGTGGGCCCGGAGGCGGTCGTGGAACTGCCGGAGGCCGATCTCGCGCTCGTCACGACCCGGGGACTCACGGTGCCGCCGGTGCCGGTGGCGGCCACGGGGGCGCCGGCGGCGGGAGCGTACGTCAGGATCCCGGCGGGCGGCTGGCGCGAGGCCCGGGTGCTCGGGCACACCGAGGTGACCTATCCGGCGAGCGGCCGGCTCCATGTGCTCGACGGCGCCCTGGAGCTCGCGGTCGGAACGGCCGGGGCCGACGCGCTGCTGCGCGGCGGCGGCGCCGCCGGCGGGCCCGTCGTCGACGCCGGGACCGGCGCGGTCGTCGCCGTGCTCGGGACGGCCCTGGAGGCCGGGCACCGGGCGGCCGGGTTCGCGGTGCCGCTGCGCGCGGCGGCCGCCGCCGATCCGGGCGGCCCGCTCGCCGACCTGCTCGCGCGCAACGCGGCGACGGTGCCCGCCTACGGCCCCGACCTCAATCTGGCGGGCGTGCTCCAGGTGGCCGCCGTCTCCGTGGGCAGCGACGGACCGGGACCGGGCGGTGGGCCCGAGCCGGTCGAACGGCCCGATGTGGTGCGGGAGTTGGCGGAGTTCGAGCACGGCGACGCGGCCGTCGTCGCGCTGGTCGGTGACCCGGGGAGCGGGCGCACGACGGAGCTCGCGGCCTTCGCCGCGCGGCGGACCGGCGCGCCCACGGTGTGGCTGCGCGGCGCCGATCTGCGCGGGGACGACGCCGGTGTGGCGGACGCGGCACGGCGGGCCCTGGAGCGGGCCGGGCGGATCGTCGGCGCGGCCCGCGAGGACAACGCCCCGGGCGAGCTCTCGCCGGAGCGCGTCGCCGCCGTGGCCCGCGCCGCGGGACGGCCCCTGGTGCTGCTGCTCGACGGGCCCGAGGAGATGCCGCCCGTGCTCGCCCACCGGCTCGCCGCCTGGTCGCACGGGACCGAGCGGTGGCTCACCCGGTGCGGGGTGCGGCTCGTCGTGGCGTGCCGCGGGGAGTACTGGGAGCAGGCCGGGGCGCTGTTCGGGGCCGCGGCCGGGTCGTTGCCGGGGTGCGTGCCGCTGGGCGATCTGACGGGGGAGGGGGCGCGGCTCGCGCGGGAGCGGTACGGGATTCCCCCGGGCGCCCTGGCGGACCGCGACGCCGGGCATCCGCTCGCTCTGCGGCTGCTCGGGGAGGTGCGTGCCGCCGTGCCGGAGGGCGGCCCGGCCGGATGCCCCGACCGCGACGAGGTCTTCTCGGCGTACCTGGACCTGATGTGCCTGCGCGTGGCGGTACGGCTCGCGGCGCCCGCCGGGGTGCGGGGCAGCGGGGTGCGGCGGCTGGCGGCGCGGGTGTCGGGGCGGCTGCACGAGGCGGCGCGGCGCGGGCTGGGGCCCGGGCAGGGGGACCTGGACCGGGAGGCGTTCGAGGAGCTGTTCCCGTGGGGAGCGCTGCACGGTGTCGCGGGGTGGGCCTCCGCCGTGCTGGCGGAAGGGGTGCTGGTGCCCGCCGGGGCCGGGTACCGGTTCGCGCACGAGGAGGTCGCCGACTGGATCCAGGGCATGCACCTGGACCTCGACGCGGCCCTCGCGGCGCTGGTGTTCCGGCGGCCGGGCGGCGGGTCCGTGCCGGTGCCGAGGCATCGGGCGGGGCCGGTGGTGCGGGCGCTGCTGCTCGTCGGGCGGGAGCGCGGGGCCGGTGAACTGGGTTCGAGGCTCGAAGAGCTGGCCCGCTGGGTCGGGCGGGGGGATGCCCCGGAGGGGCGGGGCGAAGCGTGCTGGTGGGCCGCGCATCTGCTCAGCGGGGTGCTGCTGCGGGTTCCCGACGCCGGTGTCCATCTCCCCGTACTGGAGGAGCTGGCGGAGCGTGGGGTGTTCGGGCCCGGGTTCTGGCGGGCGCTGCCCGTCGCCGACGAGGTGCGGTTCGATCTGTTGCGGCGGCTCGTCGTGCACGATCCGGGGCCCGGTGCGGGTGACCGGTATCTCGATGTCGTCGCCGAGCGGCTCGGTGCCGAACCGGCGCGGGTGCAGCGGCAGTTGACCCGCTGGTTCGACGACGAGCGGGTGCTGCCCGCTCTGCCGGATGCCACCGTCGCGACCGCCGCGCAGGCTCTGCTGCACACGCATCGGCACCGGGCCGTCGACGAACTCACCGACGCTCTGGTGGATCGCGGGCATCCGCGCGCCGACGAACTGCTCGCCGTGCTCGCCGACGAGGAGGCGTCCGCCGTGTGCCGGGCCGTTGATCGGTGGGCGCGTGATGAGCGGGGTGCTCGGCGGGTGGCGGCGGCCTTTTACGGGGTGCGGGTCGCGGGGCGGGTGACCGTCGAGGCCGATCGTTGTCTGCTGCGGCGTGCCGCCCTCGCGCTGTTGGCCCGGCCGGCCGACGGCGCGCTGCACGGTGCCGCGCTTGCGCTCCTTCTGGGTGAGCCCGGTCGTCCTCCACCTGCGGCCCGGCGGGGCTTCTCGCGCAGTTCCCCGCGCCCCTGAGATGCGCACTGCGTGCGCCATCTCATCAAGAGAGGCGCGGCGGAGCCGCAGCCTCAGGGGGAGGCTGCGCGCAGCGCATGCCTCAGGGGCGCGGGGAACTGCGCGACCAGCCCCCGCCGGGCCGCAGACGAGAGACAACCTAGGGGCCACCGGGCCGCAGGTGGTCAGCGCAAGTCGGGGTGGCGGCCCACCGGGGAGGCCAGGAGGTACAGCGCGGGGAGGATCGCCGCCGCGCACACCGTCCACAGCGCCGCATGCGTCCCCACGAACGTGGCCAGCAGCCCTGCGGCCAGCGCCCCGAGCGGCATCGCCCCCCAGGAGACGAACCGCACCGTGGCCATCACCCGCGACAGCAGCTCCGGCGGCGACTGGGTCTGGCGATAGGTGCGGGTGGTGATCGAGCCGATGACGGTGCCGAAGGCGAACCCGGCGTTGCCCAGGGCGAACCAGTACGCGTCCCCCGCCGACGTGGTCAACGGCGCGAGCAGCAGCAGCGCGCCGCCCACCAGATCGGCCGCGATGATCCCGCGCGCGGTGCCCAGGCGCCGGGTGACGCGGACCGCGACGGAGGCCCCGACGAGCGCCCCGACCCCGTCCGCGGCGAGCACCAGCCCGAGCTGTACGGAGTTCAGACCGGCCTCGCGGACCAGATAGAGCGGGGTGAGGGCGACCAGGGCCGCGTTCAGGAAGTTGGCGGCCGTCGCCCAGACGGTGCAGGGCAGCATGACCGGGTGCCGGGTCACGTACCGCCAGCCCTCGCGCATCAGCCGCAGCGCGCTCTCCCCGGTACGGGCGGCGGGACGGCGTTCGGGCAGGGTGCGCAGCAGCACGGCCGAGGCCAGATGGCTGGCCGCGTCCACGGCCAGCGCGCCGACCGGACTGGCCGCGCTCACCAGCACCCCGCCGAGCGAGGGCCCGCCGGTGTCGGTGACGGCGTGCGTCCCGGAGACCACGCTGTTGCGGGCAGCGAGCTGCCGGGCCGGTACGACGGCCGGCAGGAACGTCGAGTTGCCGATGTCGAACAGGACCGTCGCCGCGCCCGTGACCAGCGCCGCGGCCAGCAGATGCGCGTACGTCAGCGCGCCGAGCCACCAGGCGAGCGGCAGTGAGCCGAGCGCGGCGAACCGGACGAGGTCGAGCCCGACCTGGAGCCGGCGCAGCGGCACCCGTTGGGCGACGACCCCGGCGGGCAGGCTGAGCAGCAGCCAGGACACCTGCCCCGCGGCGGCGAGCAGGGCGGACTCGAAGGCCGTGGCGTCCAGCACGGTCAGGGCGATCAGCGGCAGGGCGAGCGCGGTGACGGCGGTGCCCGCGTCGCTGATCGTGGCGGCCGCCCAGTACCGCCAGAAGACGCCCGGTGGCGCGTCGGCGTTCTCGGCGCGGCTTCGTTCGAGGTCCGGGACCGTCTGCGTCTCGGTCATGTGTGGGCACGCCCCCCCATGGGTCTCTTTTGGGAACTCACTGGATTCGAGTAAGTTCCTATCTGAAACTGACCTGATGGCGCAAGATGGTCGCGACGACGGAACGCCACAGGAGAGAGGCGGCAACCCATGGTCAGGACGGTGCCCGAACGGGACGCCGCCTGTGCGATCGCGCAGGCCGCGTCCGTGGTCGGCGACTGGTGGAGCCTGCTCCTGATCCGCGAGACGGCGCGCGGCCACCACCGCTTCGACGCGCTCCAGGAAGAGCTGGGCATCTCCCGCAAGGTCCTCACCGAACGCCTTGCGCAACTGGTGGACGCCGAGATCCTGGAGAAGGTCCCGTACCAGACCGGCCCCGTCCGCCACGAGTACCGGCTCACCCCGAGCGGCCGGGGGCTGCTGCCCGTCCTGCTGTCCATGCAGGACTGGGCGGACCGCTGGGTCTTCGGCGACGGCTCGCTCAGCGGCACCGCCGACGAGGAGAGCGAGCAGGCACGGCGGATGGCGGACCTCACCGGTGAGCGGCTGCCACGCCTCGAACTGCCCGGACACCGCGACGGCGCCCCCCTCGACCCGGTCTCCGGGGCGGCGGCCACCGTCCTGTTCTGCTACCCGGCGACCGGCCGCCCGAGCCCGCTGCCGGAGGGCTGGGGCGACATCCCCGGCACCGTCGGCTGCACGCTGGAGAATCGGCTGTTCCGGGACGCGTACGACGACTTCCGGGCGGCGGGCGCCGAGGTGCGCGGCGTGAGCACCCAGCGCCCGGACGAACAGCGCGTGTTCGCCGTCGAGGAGGGCATCCCCTTCGACCTGCTCTCCGACGTCGACCTGCGCCTCGCCGCCGCGCTGCGACTGCCCGTGTTCCGCGCCGGTCAGGCGCTGCGCCTCAAGCGGGCCGTCCTCGTCGTGGACCGGGACCGGACGGTCCGGCACGTGCGCTTCCCGGTGACCGACATCCCGGAAGCCGTGCGCGAGGCACTGGGCGTGGTGCGCGCACTGGCCGCGTGACCTGCACCGGGTGGGCCGGGGAGAGGCGCGGACCCTCGGCATGGCACTCTTAGACCTGCGTGTTCGGTAATGAGTTATGGGTTACGTCGATACGCAGACAGAGAGATGAACCGTCGTACACAGGTTTGCGAGGAGCAATCACCGTGCAGCGCTGGCGTGGCTTGGAGGACATCCCCCAGGACTGGGGGCGCAGCGTCGTCACCATCGGCTCCTACGACGGCGTGCACCGCGGACACCAGCTGATCATCGGCCGCGCCGTGGAGCGCGCCCGTGAGCTGGGCGTCCCCGCGGTCGTCGTCACCTTCGACCCGCACCCCAGCGAGGTCGTGCGGCCCGGCTCGCACCCGCCGCTGCTCGCGCCGCACCACCGGCGCGCCGAGCTGATGGCCGCGCTCGGCGTCGACGCGGTGCTGATCCTGCCGTTCACCACCGAGTTCTCGAAGCTGTCGCCGGCCGACTTCGTGGCGAAGGTGCTCGTCGACAAGCTGCACGCGCGGCTGGTCGTCGAGGGCCCCAACTTCCGGTTCGGGCACAAGGCCGCGGGCAATGTGGAGTTCCTCGCCGAGCAGGGCGCCACGTACGACTTCGAGGTCGAGGTCATCGACCTGAAGGTCAGCGGGAACGCGGGCGGCGGCGCCCCCTTCTCCTCCACGCTCACCCGCACCCTCGTCGCCGAGGGCGACGTGGAGGGCGCCGCCGAGATCCTCGGGCGGCCGCACCGTGTCGAGGGCGTCGTCGTGCGTGGCGCGCAGCGCGGCCGCGAGCTGGGCTTCCCGACCGCCAACGTCGAGACGCTGCCGCACACCGCGATCCCCGCCGACGGCGTCTACGCGGGCTGGCTGCACGTGAACGGCGAGGCGATGCCCGCCGCGATCTCCGTCGGCACCAACCCCCAGTTCGACGGCACCGAGCGGACCGTCGAGGCCTACGCCATCGACCGGGTCGGGCTCGACCTGTACGGGCTGCACGTCGCCGTGGACTTCCTCGCCTTCGTGCGCGGCATGTCGAAGTTCGACTCGCTGGAGCAGCTGGTCGAGGCCATCGCGAACGACGTGAAGCGGTCCCGGGAACTCATCGAGGCGTGCGAGGCGTGATCCGCGGCCGGGAGTGACGCAGGTCACTCCCGGTCCTGTCACATCCCCGTGAGCGGCTCCGTCATAGGTGTGTCAGCACGTACGGCACACGAAGGAGCCCACCATGGAACCCCGCCTCGACCTCTCCGCCAACCCGGCCCTCGGCAAGGCGCTCAAGCACATCGTCGCGGCCGCCAGGGCCGTCGAGAACGCCGGGGTGCCGGCCGCCACGCACCAGCTCATGCTGATCCGCGCCAGCCAGATCAACGGCTGCGCCGGCTGTCTCGACATGCACACCAAGGACGCCGCCGCGGCCGGTGAGACCTCGGTCCGGATCAACCTCGTCGCGGGCTGGCGCGAGGCCAAGGTCTTCACCGAGGCCGAGAAGGCCGCCCTCGCCCTGACCGAGGCGGGCACCCGGATCGCCGACGGCGCGGGCGTCTCGGACGAGGTGTGGGCCGACGCCGCCAAGCACTACGACGAGGACCAGCTCGGCGCGCTCGTCGCGACGATCGCCGTGATCAACACCTTCAACAGGATCAACGTGATGACCCAGCAGCCCGCCGGCGACTACGAGCCCGGCATGTACGGCTGAGACATCCGCCGACGGGCCCGGCCCCACCGGACCGGGCCCGACCCGGCGTCACTCCGCCGCGACCCTGGCCGCCGCCCAGTGACACGCCACCTGCGACGCGCCGCCGCCGGACAGCACCGGCAGGTCCTCGGTGCGGCACTTGTCCGCGACCCCGGCGCGCTCCGCCTCGCCGCCCGCCAGGATCTGGCAGCGCGCGTGGAAGCGGCAGCCACCCGGGATCCGGGACGGGTCCGGCGCCTCGCCCGTCAGCACCACCGGCTCGCCCGGCGCCTCCGGCAGCACCGACAACAGCGCCTGGGTGTACGGGTGCTGAGGCGACGTCAGTACGTCCTCGACGCGGCCCGTCTCGACGATCCGGCCGAGATACATCACCGCGACCCGGTCCGCGATGTTCCAGGCCAGACCCAGGTCGTGCGTGACGACCAGCGCCGAGAGGCCCAGCTCCTCGCGGAGTTTGAGGATCAGCGCCAGGATCTCGCCGCGCACCGACGCGTCCAGGGACGCCACCGGCTCGTCCGCGACGATCAGTTCGGGCTCCAGGACCAGCGCGCCCGCGATCACCACCCGCTGGCGCTGACCACCCGACAGCTCGTGCGGATAGCGGAGGAAGAACCGCTCCGGCGGGCGCAGCCCCGCCCGCGACAGCGCGTCCGCCACCGCCGCGCGCTCGTCGCCCGCGTACCCGTGGATCCGCAGGCCCTCCGCCACGGCCTCGTACACCGTGTGCCGCGGGTTGAGCGAGCCGCTGGGGTCCTGGAGGACCAGCTGGACGCGCTTGCGGTACGCCTTCAGCGCGCGCGAGGCGTAGTCCAGCGGTTCGCCCGCGAACGTGACCCGGCCCGACGTCGGCCTCTCCAGGCCGAGGAGCGTGCGCGCCAGGCTCGTCTTGCCGCAGCCCGACTCGCCGACGAGGGCGACGATCTCGCCCGGCGCGATGTCCAGGTCGACACCGTCCACCGCCCGCGCCGCGGGGGCGCCGCGCCGGCCGGGGAACGTCACCTGGAGCCGGTCGGCACTCAACAGAGACTCGGTCATGCGGTCTTGCTCCCTGCTTCGACACCCTGTGCGGGCGAGTCGCCCGACTCCACGTGCACGCATGCCGCGCGCCGCCCTGGACCCGCCTCCCGCAGCACCTGGTCCTCGCTCGCGCACACGTCGAGCGCGACCGGGCAGCGCGGATGGAACGTGCAGCCGGACGGCAGCGCCGCCGGGTCCGGCGGGTCGCCCGGCAGGCCGCGCGGCGCGAACCGCGACGCCGGGTCGCCGATCGTCGGGAACGCCGCCGACAGCGCCCGGCCGTAGGGGTGCACCGCGTTCTCGTAGACCTCGCCCGCCGGGCCCTCCTCGACGACGCGGCCCGCGTACATCACGGCGAGCCGGTCGCAGGTGTCGGAGAGGACCGCCAGGTCGTGGCTGATCATGATGAGGCCGAGGTCCTGCTCCGCCACCAACTGCTCGATCAGGCGCAGGATCTGGGCCTGGATCATCACGTCGAGCGCGGTCGTCGGCTCGTCGGCGATGATCAGTTCCGGGTCGCAGGCGAGCGCCATCGCGATCATCACGCGCTGGCGCTGGCCGCCGGACAGCTCGTGCGGATAGGCCGCCGCGCGCGCCGCGGGCAGCCCCACGTGCTCCAGGAGTTCGGCGACCTTCTTCTTCGCCTCGTCCGGCGTGGTCTTCCGGTGCAGCAGGATGGGCTCGGCGATCTGGTCGCCGATGCGGTGCACGGCGTTCAGCGAGTGCATCGCGCCCTGGAACACGATCGACGCCCCGGCCCAGCGGACGGCGCGCAGCCGGCCCCACTTCATGGCGAGGACGTCCTCGCCGTTCAGCAGGATCTCGCCGGTGACCTTCGCGCTCGCGGGCAGCAGCCGCAGCAGGGCCAGCGCCAGCGTCGATTTGCCGCAGCCCGACTCGCCCGCGATGCCGAGCTTCTGCCCGGCCTCCAGGGAGAGGTCCACCCCGCGCACGGCCCGGCCCCCGCCCGCGTACGTCACGTGGAGGTCGCGTACCTCGAGCAGCGTCATGAGCGCACCCCCAGCTTCGGGTTGAGGACGGATTCGACCGCGCGGCCGCACAGCGTGAAGGAGAGCGCCACGACGGCGATCGCGATACCGGGCGGCGCCAGGTACCACCAGTCGCCCGCGCTGACCGCGCCCGCCTCGCGGGCGTCCTGGAGCATGCCGCCCCAGGAGGTGATCGTCGGGTCGGACAGGCCGAGGAAGGCGAGCGTCGCCTCGGTCAGGATCGCCGAGGAGATGATCATCGTGGTCTGGGCGAGGACCAGCGGCATCACGTTCGGCAGCACGTGCCGCAGCATGATGTGCCCGTGGCCGCCGCCCAGCGCCCGCGCCCGCTCGATGTACGGGCGCGACTCGACCGCGAGGGTCTGGGCGCGCACGAGCCGGGCCGTGGTCGGCCACGTCGTCACCCCGATCGCGATGATGACGGTCCACATCGAGCGGTCCATCACCGTCGCCAGCGCGATCGCGAGGACCAGCGTCGGCATCACCAGGAACCAGTCGGTGACCCGCATCAGGACCGTGGAGTACCAGCCGTGGAAGTGCCCGGCGACGATCCCGACGACCGTGCCGATCGCCACGCACAGGAACGCGGCGAGCAGCCCCACGGTGAGCGACACGCGCGCCCCGTACACGAGCAGCGCGAGCACGCTGCGCCCGAACTGGTCCGTACCGAGCGGGATTTCACCGCTCGGCCCGGCCAGCGGGGCGCCGTCGGCGTCGGTCACGGACTGCGAGTCTGCGCCGACCAGGACCGGCGCGAAGATCGCGATGAGCGCGATCAGGATCAGCAGGCCCAAGCCCCACAGACCGCTCTTGTGGGAGCGGTACGAGGTCCAGAAGCGGGCCAGCGACTGGCGCTTGCGGGCGCGGGCGAGCGCCCGCGGATTGCCCGCCTTGTCGGCGGGAGCGGTCTCGGTCGTCATCGGCCCACCCTCGGGTCGAGCAGCGGATAGAGGATGTCGGCGAGGGTGTTCGCCAGGATCACGGCGGTCGCGAAGACGAAGAACAGGCCCTGCACGAGCGGCAGATCGGGCACGGACAGCGCCGAGTAGAAGAGCCCGCCGAGACCCGGCCAGGAGAACACCGTCTCGACGAGGATCTGCCCGGCGACGACGTGCCCGAGGTTCACGAACATCAGCGTGAACGTCGGCAGCATCGCGTTCGGCACCGCGTGCTTGCGGCGCACCACGTCGTCCCGGAGCCCCTTGGCGCGCGCGGTCGTCAGGTAGTCGCTGCCCATCTCGTCGAGCAGCGAGGAGCGCATGACGAGCAGCGTCTGCGCGTAGCCGACTGCGACCAGCGTGATCACCGGCAGGACGAGGTGGTGGGCGACGTCGATGACGTACGCGAAGCCGGTCTCGCCGCCCGATTCGAGGCCGCCGGTCGGGAACATGCCGGGGATCGGGCCGATGCCGACGGCGAAGACGATGATGAGGAGCAGGCCCAGCCAGAACGCCGGGACCGAGTACAGGGTCAGCGCGAACGCGGTGTTGAAGCGGTCGCTGCGCGATCCGTTGCGCCACGCCGTGCGCGTGCCCAGCCAGATGCCGAGCGCCGAGTACAGCACGTACGCCGTGCCGGTCAGCAGCAGTGTCGCGGGCAGCGCGTCCATGATCTTGTCGATGACGGGCGTGTGGTACTGGAACGAGATCCCGAAGTCGCCGGTCAGCGCGTCCCCGACGTAGCTCGTGAACTGCTTCCACATCGGCTGATCGAGGCCGTACTGGTGGCGCAGGTTGGCCAGTTGCTCCGTGGAGACCTTGCGGCCGCCGGTCATCTGCTTGACCGGGTCGGACGGAATGAGGCGGAAGAGGAAGAAGCTGGTGACGAGGACGGCGAAGAGGGAGACCACGGCCCCCGCGATCTTCGCCGCGGCGTACTTCAGGTATTCCGTGGTGGTGCGGGCCCGGGGGCCGCGGGCGGCCGACAGCGTCCCGGCCGGGGTGGCCGGGTCGCCGTCGGGACCGTCCGCGGGCTGCACGAGCGCCGGAGTGCTGTCAGCTGTCATGGTTCACGTGTTCTCTGCTGGTCATGCGAACTCTCGTTGCTCGTGCGGGTGTTGAGGGCCGAGCGAATGCGGGTTACTCGCGCTCGTCGGCCGTCGAACGGCGGCGCCTGGTGAAGAGGAGGCCGCCACCGATGACCACCAGGGCGGCGACCACGATGCCGATCACCACTCCGGTCGTGCTGGACGAGTCCGAACTCCCGCTGTCGGAGGACGACACCGGCTCGGCCGACCACCAGCTCCAGTAACCGTCCTGGCCGTAGATGTTGCCCGCGGCCGTCGGCATGGTCTCGATGGACTTGATCTGGTCGGTGCGGTAGGCCTCCACGGCGTTCGGATACGCCATGACATTCATGTACCCCGAGTCGTACAGCCACGACTCCATCTGCTTGACGTACTCCGCGCGCTTGGCCGGGTCGTACTCGGCGAGCTGCTTGCCGTACAGGTCGTCGAACTTCTTGTCGCAGATGAAGTTGTCCGTCGCCGCGCTCTCCTTCGCCTTCGCGGGCAGCGCCGCGCAGGTGTGGATGCCGAGCACGAAGTCCGGGTCGGGGTTGACCGACCAGCCGTCGAAGGCGAGGTCGTACTCACCCGCGTACCAGGGGACCGAGACGTCGTCGAGGCAGTCGACCTTCAGGCCGACGCCGAGCTTGCCCCACCACTCCTTGAGGTACTTGCCGACCGCCTTGTCGTTCGGGTCGGTGGCGTGGCACAGGATGCGCAGGTCGAGCGCCTTGCCGTCCTTGCCGACGCGCTTGCCGTCCTTCAGCTTGTAGCCGGCCTCGTCGAGCAGCTTGCCCGCCGCGCCGGGGTCGTAGGACAGCTTCTGGCTGTCCGACGGCGACCAGAAGTAGTCCTTGAAGCGCGGCGGGATGTACCCCTCGCCCTGCACGGCGTGGCCCTGGAAGACCTTGTCGACGATGGTCTTGGTGTCGACCGAGCGGAACAGCGCCTGGCGGACCTTCTGGTCGAGCAGCGCCTTGTTGCCGTCGCCGAACTTCTTGCCGTCCTTGGTGCGCGCGCCGGGGTTGGTGGCGATCGCGTAGAAGCGGCGGCCGGGACCCTCGTTGACCTTGATGTTCTTCTCGCCCTTGAGCGAGGCCGCCTGGGCGGGGGTCAGGGCGGGGGAGCCGGCGACGAAGGAGACCTCGCCCTTGCGCAGGGCGGCGACCGCGGCGTCCTGGTCCTTGTACGTCTTGAAGACGATCTCGTCGAACTGCGGATTCTTCGACTTGCGCCAGAAGTCGGGGTTCCGCTTCAGCTTCACGTACTGGTCGGTCTTGTAGTCCGTGAGGATGAACGGCCCGTTGCCCACGATCGGGAACTTCTGGTCGTTGTTGAACTTCGAGTAGTCCTTGACGTCCTTCCACACGTGCTCGGGCACGATCGGGACGTCGAGCGAGGTCATCGTCGCCTGTGGCTTCTTCAGCTTGATGACCAGCTGGGTGTCGCTGGGGGCGGTGACCTTCTCGAAGTTGCCGACGAACGAACCGTTGGCGGTGGCCGCCGCGTCGTCCGTCATCATCTTGTTGAACGTGAAGGCCGCGTCGTGCGCGGTGGCCTTCTCACCGTCCGACCATTTGGAGTCGGAGCGGATTGTGTACGTCCAGGTCAGCTTGTCGGACGACGGCTCCCACTTGGTCGCGAAGCCCGGGACTACGTGGTTGTCCTTCGGGTCGTAGTTGGTGGGGTAGTCGTACATCAGTCGCAGGATGCTGGTACTGACCAGGCGCGTCGCCAGGAACGGGCTCAGCGAGTCGACGCTCTGCGCGAGGGCGACGGTGAGGACCTTCTTGCCGCCGTCGTCGGCCGCCTTCGCCTCGTGCGGCGCCGGGTTGAGCGGCGTGGCGAGGGCCGCGGTGAGACTGAAGGCCGCGGCACCGGCCGCGAGGAGAACCCGCACGCCGCTGCGGTTCGTTCTGTGGTGCTGATCGTGCGTATCTCGCTGAGCTTTCGTGGCCATGGGGCGGACACCTCGCGTCGTGACTCTCACAGCAGGCTGAATGAAGTGAGTGTCTATCAGCGGCTCTTGACGTGCGTCAACGGCAGGTGAACCCCATGTGGCCTGCGGAAATAACGAGTTGACCTGCATTTCACGCACATTGGTCAAGACCTCTGATGCTTTGCAGGCCAGCGCGTGGCGACGTAGCGGACGTATCCGCGTGATGTACGTGAAAGGCCCGCACCGGCAACGGCGCGGGCCTTTCACCGAGTTGGCGAAATCGTTGCTACTGCTGGGGCGGGGGTGGCTGCGGGGACCACTGGGCGGGGGGTGCGGGGTGCTGGCCCTGCTGGGGGTGGGGCTGGGGATGCGGCTGCTGGGGCTGGGACTGCGGGTGGGGCTGGGCTTGTGGCGGCTGCTGGGCCCAGGGGTTGGCCTGCTGCTGGCCCCGGGCGAAGCCCTCGGCGACCAGCGCCGACAGCTCGAAGTACGCCTCCCGCACCTTGGGCCGCATCATGTCGAGGTCGACCTCGGCGCCGGCTGCCAGGTGCTCGTCGAAGGGGATGACGACCACGCCGCGGCAGCGCGTCTCGAAGTGGCTGACGATGTCGTCCACCTTGATCATCTTGCCGGTCTCGCGGACCCCGGAGATGACGGTGAGCGAGCGCGACACCAGCTCCGAATAACCGTGCGCCGACAGCCAGTCCAGGGTGGTACTGGCACTGGAGGCACCGTCCACCGACGGCGTCGAGATGATGATCAACTGGTCGGCGAGATCGAGCACTCCGCGCATCGCGGAGTAGAGCAGGCCGGTGCCGGAGTCGGTCAGGATGATCGGGTACTGCTTGCCGAGCACGTCGATGGCGCGGCGGTAGTCCTCGTCCTGGAACGTCGTCGAGACGGCCGGGTCCACGTCGTTGGCGATGATCTCCAGACCGGACGGGGCCTGCGAGGTGAACTGCCGGATGTCCATGTACGAGTGGAGGTTCGGGATCGCCTGCACCAGGTCGCGGATGGTCGCCCCGGTCTCGCGGCGCACGCGGCGGCCGAGCGTCCCGGCGTCCGGGTTGGCGTCGATCGCGAGGATCTTGTCCTGCCGCTCGGCGGCGAGGGTCGAGCCCAGCGCCGTGGTCGTGGTCGTCTTGCCGACGCCGCCCTTGAGGCTGATCACGGCGATCCGGTAGCAGGACATGACCGGCGTGCGGATCAGCTGGAGCTTGCGCTGCCGCTCGGCCTCCTCCTTCTTCGCGCCGAGCTTGAAGCGGCTGCCGGACGTGCTGGGGGCCTTGCTCTTGGCCTTCTGCCGCTTGTTGTTGAGCAGCCGGTCGGCGGACAGCTCGACGGCGGCCGTGTAGCCGAGCGGGGCGCCGCCGACGTTCGTGGGCTGCCGCTGATCGTGCTGCATCGGCTGCGGCCAGGCCGCGCCGGTGCGGGGGTCCACCGTGTAGGGCTGCGGGGGCTGGGCGCCGGGGGCGCCGGGCGCGGGTGCCTGTGCTCCGGGCGCGGGCGGGCCGGGGTTGGGCTGCGGCGGCCCCGGGGGCGGTCCGGTCTGCGGGGGGAAGGGCTGGTTCGGGGCGGCGGGTTGTGGGGGCGGGAAGCCGTAGCCCGGCTGGGGCTGGGGCTGGGGCTGTGGGGTGGCCTGTTGTGGCTGGGCCGGTGGCGGGGGGAAGCCGTAGCCCGGTTGCGGCTGTCCCGGATGGGGCTGTCCCGGCTGGGGCTGGTCCGGTTGCGGCTGGCTCTGCTGCGGGAAGCCGTAGCCGTTCTGGGGTGCCGGGGTCGTGGGGTCGGGTTGGGGCTGCTCCGGGTGCGGGAAGCCGTAGCCGGCCTGGGGCGCCGGAGGGGTGGGCGCGGGCTGGGCTTGCTCCGGTTGGACCGGGGGAGGCGGGGGGCCGTAGCCGTTCTGGGGCGCCGGAGGGGTGGACGCCGGTTGGGCCTGTTCCGGCTGGGCCGGAGGGGGCGGCGGCCCGTAGCCGTTCTGGGGCGCCGGGGTGCTGGGCTCCGGCTGGGCCGGAGGCTGTGGCGTGGCGTATTCGCCCTGCGGCGCGGGGGAGTCGGGGGCCGCCTGCGGGAAGCCGTAGCCGCCCTGGGGCGCCGACTGGGGCTGCTCCGGTGGGGCCGGAGGCGGCGGGGGGCCGTAGCCGTCCTGGGCCTGCGCGCCCGTCGCCGGAGGCTGCGCCGGCCAGGCGGCCGGGGCGGGTGCGGGATCGGTCCACTGCGGCGCCGGGTTCGGCGCGGCCGGCTGGAACGTGGGCGGCAGCGGCGGAACCGCGCTGTCCGGCGCGGGCGGGGGAGTCCAGCCCGCGGGCGCGCTCGGCGCCGGGACGGGAGCAGCGCCGCCGCTCCGGTCGAACTCCACGTGCACCCGGTGGGCGTCGACCCAGGAGGGCTCCGACTGCGCGGCGGGGGCCTCCTCCGCCGCCGGGGTCTCTTCGGGCTCCCGTCGCAACGGCCCGGAGAACCGCATGGTCGCACCGCTCTCCAGGTCCCCGTCCCCGGCAGCGGCCTCCGGCGCGGGCGGAGGCGGCGGCGGAGGAGGTGGCGGCAGGGCATCGCCGGCCGGAGCAGCCGGAGTCACCGGAGCAGCCGAGGCAGCCGGGGGAACCGCAGGACCCGGAGCAACCGGCGCCGCCGGAGCGGCAGGTGCGGCAGGTGCGGCGGACTCCGGCGCGTTCTGCGTGTACCAGGGCGGCGGGGCGTAGTCGATGGTGAACTCGCCGGTCCGCTCGACACTGGACTGCGCGTCGGACTGATCGTCGACGGGTGAGTCCGAGCCCCCGTGGAGACCGTCCCGATCGCTGTTCACAATGCCTCCTGGTGTGGTCGAGCACCCGCGTCCCGTGCTGGGGCGACCGGTTTGCGTGGTCTGGTCATCACTTCCGGGGACCGTCCCCCTGGCCCCTGGCGTACGCCTCACCCGCACACGGGTGTACGTGACACGTCCGGACCCAGCCTAATCACGAAAACCAGCAGTACGGCAGGCCCGCCCGCCCCTCACCGCTGTCCACTGCGTCACGTGACCCGCAACCACCCTGCCGGGCAGGGGCCTTGGCGCGCCCGGCCGTGGTGCCGGTGGTGCCCGAGGGCACCGCTGTGGCCACTGAGACACCGGCGATTAGAATCGCCGGACCGTGCCACAGGCGGGGGCATCGGCAGGCCGACGGGGGGAGGGCATGCGCGTGCATGCGTCAGGACACGTACCGCCGACCGGCCAGGGCGCCGACGCGGGCCCGTACGCGTACGGCGGCGGTCCGACCGGCCGGCCGGAGCGCCCGACAGGACCGTTCGTCGTCGTGACCCGCCTCGACGGCTCCGGAACGGGCCACCCCGACGTCCCCGAGCGACGGCACATCGCCCGCACCCCCGACGGCGACCGCACCGTCCTGCTCAGCACCCCGCACCCGGGGAGCGATCCGCACCGCTTCCTCGCCGAGGCCGACGCCTCCCGCTATCTGCTCGGACCGGCCGCGTTCCCGGCGACGGAGATGTCGGCGCCCGGAGAACCCGCCTGGTGCGCCCGCCCGTACGCGCCGGTGCTGCCGCTGCCCGCCGCGCTCGCCGTGTACGGCGGCCCCCTGCCGGAACCGACGGTCCGCGCCCTCGGCGCCGCACTCGCCGAGACCCTCGCCGTGACGCACGGTCAGGGCCTGGTGCACGCCGGGGTGTCGCCCGCCGCCGTGCTCATCGGCTTCGACGGCCCGCGGCTCGGCTGTTACGGGGCCGTGCGCGCCGCGGGCCCCGCCCTCACCGGCGTCGACCGCGCCGCGCTGCCGCCCGAACAGGCCGGCGGCGGGATGCCCCGGCCGATGGGTGACGTGTACGGCCTCGCCGCCACCCTCGCCTACGCCGCCACCGGCCACGCCGCGCCGGAACGCGCGGAGCTGCCGCAGGCGCTGCGGTCCGTCGTCGGCCGGAGCCTGGCGCGCGACCCCGCGCACCGGCCGCAACTCGCCGAGATCCTCGACGTGTTGGTACCGCAGGGTGTCGCCGCTCCTCAGCGGGGATTCGGTTCCCCCGACCGCTCGGGCGCCCTCCTCGTGCCCGGCTGGCTGCCCGGCCGCCTCGTCGCCGCCCTCGCCCATCAGGCCGCGTGCGTCCTGGACGCGGACGTGGCACCCGGACCCCCGGCGCCGGCCGCGCCCGTGCCCGTCGGCCACTCCACCCCGTACACCCCCTGACGCCGCCTCCTGCCCACACACACGCACGCCGACTGACGCCCCCCACACACACCGACGGACGACGAGACCGACGCCGATGCCCACCGCACTCACCCACGACGACCCCGCCCACCTCGGCCCGTACCGTCTCGTCGCCCGGCTCGGCAGCGGCGGCATGGGAACCGTGTACATGGCCCGGTCCGCCGGCGGCCGCACCCTCGCCGTCAAGACGATGCACGCCGCGATCGCCGCCGACCCGGCCGCACGGACCCGTTTCCGGCTGGAGACCGACGCGGCGCGGGTGATCGGCGGCCGGTTCGGGGCGAAGGTCGCGGACGCCGACCCGTCGGCCCCGACCCCGTGGCTCGCCACCGAGTACGTGCTCGGGCCGCCGCTCGACGAAGCGGTCGAGGCCACCGGCCCCCTGCCCGAACAGGCCGTACGCGTCCTGGGCGCGGCCCTGTGCGGCGCGCTGGCACAGCTGCACCGCAGCGACGTCGTCCACCGCGACCTCAAGCCGTCCAACATCCTCGTCACCGCGTACGGACCCAAGGTCATCGACTTCGGCATCGCCCGCGCCATCGGCGACATCCACCTCACCCACACCGGATCCGCCGTCGGCACCCCCGCGTTCATGTCGCCGGAACAGGCGACCGGGCAGGAGCACACCGCGGCCGGCGACGTGTTCGCCCTCGCGGGCGTCCTCGTGCACGCCGCGCGGGGCAGCGGACCGTTCGGCAACGGACAGCCCGCCGACCTGCTGTACCGGGTGCGGTACGGCGAACCCGACTTCACCCACGTGCCCGCCGCGCTGATCCCCGTACTCGCGCGATGCCTGCACAAGGACCCGGCGCAGCGCCCGTCCACAGGCCAACTGGCCGCCCAACTCCACGACGGCAGGGGCGAGTTCGCGGAGCACCTGCCGCCCGCGCTGCTCGGCGAGATCGGGCGGCGGGCCGTCGCGGTGTGGCAGCCCCCGCCGCCGCGTGCGGCCCCGCCGCAGGTGCCTGCCGGCACGACGCCGGTGACCGCCGCGCCGCGCCGCCCGGGGCCGTCGCGGCGCGCCCTGCTGCTGGGCGGCGGCGCCGTCGTGGCGGCCGCTGCGGCGGGCGGCGGCCTGTGGTGGTCGCGGCGCTCGCCCGCGGCCGGCGAGGACGGGGCGAAGGGCGCCGACGGTCCCGAGCAGACGCGCAACATCGATCCTCTCTGGACGAACGAGCAGATCAACTTCCGGATCGACGACTGGGGCCTGCCCGTGCCCTACGCGGTCGAGGGCGTCATCCACCTGCCGTTCATGGCGACGATCATGCGCTTCGACCCGAGGACGGGCAGCCGCACCGAGGACATCCAGGCGGACGGATCACCGTGGGGGACCGAGGTGGTCGGCGGCACGGAGTATCTCCTCGGCACGCGCTGGAACACGGGGAAGACCCATCCGCCGGCCTGCGTCTCCACCTGGGACGAGAAACAGAACTACGTGAAGCCGACCGAGGCGGTCGCCGACGGCACCAACGCGGCCCTCGACGGCAATCAACTCCTGTGCATCTCCGGCATGGTGGCGTACGTCGCCGTGGGCACCGGCAAGGACTCGTACAACGGGTTCCTGGCCTCCCAGCGCTTCACACTGCGCGCGCTCGACATTAGGGCGGGCAGGCAACTGTGGTCGAAGCCGCTGCCGGTCCGCCCCGACAAGAGCCAGCGGCTGCACTTCCTCTCCGCCAAGGTCGTCGGCGACCGGCTGGTGGCATTGCAGGAGACCGGACCGGGGACCGTACGCGTCGTCGTCCGGGACATCCGCACCGGCGACGTCGTCTGGGACAAGCCCTACGGCACGGTCGAGAAGACCGAGGTCCTCCAGTGCCCCCTCGCCATCGGCGACGGACGGATCTACCTGGGCGGCGACCGCGTGCGCGCCCTGCGGCTCAGCGACGGCGGACAGGACTGGGCGACCGGCAAGGGACACACCTACAGCGCGCCCGTGTTCACCTCCGGCGTCGTCCACACGGTCGGCGAAGGCGTCGGCCTCGCCGCTCTCGCGGCCGACAACGGGGAGAAGAAGTGGACCGAGGAGACCAGCGAGGTGAACGAGGCCTCGACGGCCTGGGCGCCCGTGCTCACCGAGCGGTACGGCTACTACCGCAACGGCAACCTGCTCTGCGCCATCGACCTGAAGACGCACCGCGTCGCCCGCACCTACAAGACCGCGGCCGGCCGCTTCTACGTGGACACGCCCGACCGGCTGCTGCTCGGGATGGGCGAGAAGACCCTGAGCGCCTACCCCCTGAAATGAGGCGCCGCACCCCCGAGCGCCCCCTCCTGAAATGAGGCGCCGCATCCCCGAGTGCCCGCCCCCAGACATGAGGCGCCGCACCCCCGAGCGCCCCTCCCCGACCGATCCGGCAGCGCGGCAGAAGGACCGACCATGAACCCCCTCGGCACCGGCGACCCCCTCCGCCTCGGCCCCTACCGCCTCTCCGGCGTCCTCGGCGAGGGCGGCATGGGCAAGGTCTACGTCGGCCAGGACGCGTCCGGCACCCTCGCCGCCGTGAAGGTGCTGAAGCCCGAACTCGCCCACGACACGAACCTCGCCCAGCGCTTCGTCCGCGAGGCCCAGGCAGCCCAGGCCGTACGCAGCCCGGGAGTCGCCGCCGTGCTCGGCGCGTGGACGGAGGGCGGACGCCCCTGGATCGCCACCGAGTTCCTCGCCGGACTCACCCTGGACGAGGCGGTCGACGGCTTTGGCCCGCTGCCGGAACCCGCCGTGCGCGCCCTCGCCGCGTCGCTCGCCCGCACCCTCGTCGACATCCACGCGGCGGGCTTCGTGCACCGCGACCTCAAGCCGCCGAACATCGTCCTGACGTCCGACGGCCCGCGCGTCATCGACTTCGGCATCGCCCGGCCCGAACACGGACTCACGCTCACCACCACCGGCCAGGTGCCGGTCACGCCCGGCTACGGCGCACCCGAGCAGGTCCTCGGACAGCGGGTGGCGCCGCCCGCCGACGTGTTCTCGCTGGGCGCCGTCCTCGCGTACGCGGCGACCGGACGGCGCGCCTTCGACGGCGGGCACGTCGCCGCGGTGCAGTACGCCGTCGTGCACGACGCACCGCGGCTCGCCGGAATCTCACCGGACCTGGCGGCGCTCCTCACCCCCTGCCTCGCCAAGGACCCGGCGCACCGCCCGACACCGCCCCAGGTCGCCCGGGCCATGGCGCCGCCCCGGGGCGCCGAACAGGCCTGGCGGCGCGGCGCGTTCGCCGACGCCATCAAGAAGCGCGAGCGCGGCGCCCGCCGGCTGACCACCCAGGTCACCGGAGCACCGGGCGCCTCGGGCGCCGATCCCGGCCCGTCGGTGGGGCGGCGCCGCCTGCTCACGGGGCTCACCGCGGGCGGTGTGGTCGTCGCGGCGGGCGGCGGCGCGGGCGCCTGGTGGCTCGCCGGCCGCCGATCCGGCCCGGGTGACGCGAAGCCGCCGGCGAAGAACGACCCCTTCGACTTCCCGCCCGCCGCGCGCACCCCCGAGGAGGCGCTGGACAAGAACATCGGCGGCACCTCGGTCACCTCCGGCCACCCGGCCGTCATCTGGAACCTGGAGGACGAGGCGGACGTCTACTCGCCGAACCTGCTCCCCGTACGCGACGTGCTCGTCGTCGGCACCGCGCGCGGCGGCGTCGGGGCGTACGACGTCCGCACCGGCGAACTGCGCTGGCACGCGCCCAAGGCCCGCCCCAAGGCCAACTACCTGTCCCTGTCGGACCGCCTCGTGGCCACCGCCGACGACGACGGAACCCTGCGCACGTACGTCGCCTCGACCGGCGTCGCCAAATGGACCTGCGCGGACGCCGACGCGGAGGCGCTGCTCGCCGCCGACGCCGACGCCGTGTACTGCCTCACCAAGAGCGGCAAGGTGCGCAGCGTCGGCCGGGCCGACGCCAAGGTCCGCTGGACCGTCAAGGCACCCGCAGAGTTCCGCGACCAGGGCCTGATGCTGACCTCCGCCGCGGCGCACGGACGCCTCGTGACGTCGACCGGCAACGCCAAGGTGCTGGTCCTCGACACCCGCGACGGCAGCGTGGCCTGGACCCGGACCGTCACCGCGAAGATCGACGTCTCCCCGGCCGTCGACGGCGACACCGTCTACGTCAACGGCCGGACACTGGAGGCCCGCAGACTCGCCGACGGCAAGGTCCTCTGGAGCGCCGAGGTCGGGGAACCCGAGTACGAGGGCACGTACTGGGGCCCGCCCACCGTCCACGACGGCGCCGTCTACGTCTGCGGCGGTGACTTCCCCCGCCGCCTCGACGCGCGCGACGGCAGCGAGAAGTGGAAGAGCTACTGGACCGCGGACCAGAACTGGCCCGTGCTGCCGCAGGGCCACGGCGCCTGGTCCCTCGACACCGACACCTCCATCGAGACCGACAAGAAGCTGGACCTGAAGACGGTGCGCACCTCCGACGGCGAACGCACCTGGACCTACCGGCTGCCCCTCGCGGACAACCAGCAGATCGCCGCCGACGGCAACCGCGTCTTCGTCCTCGCCGACAGCGCCCTGTACGCGTTCACGGTCTTCTGACCGCGCGGTGCACGCCTATGCGTCGAGCCCGCCGTTGTGCGGTGCGGGCTCCAGGTCGAACTCGCCGTCGCGCGCACCGAGCACGAACGCCGTCCACTCCGCCTCGGTGTACCGCAGCACGGTCCCGGGCTCCAGCGACGAACGCATCGCCACCGCGCCGCCCGGCAGATACGCGATCTCGACGCGCTCCTCGTGCTGCTCGGTACCGGGCGCGCTGTGCCACTCGACGCCGGAGATGTCGAGCGCGTACAGCTCGTCCTTCTCGCGCTCCTTGCGGGCCTTGATCTCCTCCGGCGTCTCCTTCGGCGCCTCGCCATTGGTCCCCACGCCGCATCAGCCCTTTCCGTCGCCCTGCGTTAATCGCAGTCAGCTTAACGGCAGTTGACCACGAGTGACGGCCGAGCCGTCATCCCTCGAAGCCGAAGGCCCACCCGTTCTCTACGAGAGCCGCCACAGCACGCCGCAGGGCCGGATACTCCGAACCGCCGGGACACCAGGGCGTCCAGTACGCGGAGACCGTCAGTTCGATCTCCCCGGAATCCTGTGTGATCAAGCACTCCAGAGGTCCCTCCATCATGGACGGCGAACTGGGCCCGGCGGCCCACCCGGCCCCCTCGTGGATCTCGACAGAGGTACGTACGATTCCCCGCCCGACCTGAACCGGCAGCATTCCGTCGTCGAGAGGAACACCGGCGGGCAGCCGGACGGAGCTCGCGTGCACCTCCATGCTCTTCCAGCCCACGAAGGACTGGCCGCCGATGTCGCGCTCGTTCTTGCGCAGGGCATCGCTGACGAATCCGCGACAACTGCCCAGATCGAGCACAGCGGTCCGGGACACCCGCTGATCCTTCGCCCGGGGCCGCACGCGCAGTTCGGGCGGAAACCTCTCGGCGTGCAGCGCCCAGTCGCCGTCGGGCCTGACCGGATCGTCCAAAGGGATACCGAATTCCGCGTCCCAGTAGGCCGTGGCCAACTCCAGAGTCAGCGGAACTCCGCCGACAGCGGCATAGAGGTCGAAGAGCGCCGTCAACGCGATCTGTGCCGCGACGGGTTGCGTGGCGTCCACGGCGTCGATGTCGTACGTGAGCGAGACGGAGTGGCCGGGGAAGTCCCGCATACGGATGGGAGCGGGGGAGGCGTCTGTGGTCATCGCGTTCTCTGCCAGCCGTTCTCGCCGAAGGTGAATTCGGCCGAAACTCCGGTGCTCGGATTGATGAGGGTAATGATGTCGAGGCTTTCGTTGCCCGGGATCTTTGGCAAGTGATTTCTCAGATCTTCGTAGATGTTGCTCTCCCCGATGACCGTTACCCCGTCCGGCCGGAGGCGGCGCAGGGTGCCGTCCTCCGTCAACTCGGTGATCATTCCCTTCCGCTCGCTGCGGAAGGGCCCCAACTCCATATAGATGCTGACTTGGCGGGGGCGCGGAATCTGCAGTGATTCATCGTATCTGTCCCGGTCCAAAGCCTTGTCGAGGCCGTGGTGAACAGCTTCGAAGAAGTGCTTGAGCTGTTTCACCGGGCGGTTGATCGTGGTGACCTCCACTCGCGTCTCCGTGCCGTCGGGGTGCGTGAGAGCGAGGTCGAACTCGGGGAGCGCCTCCTGGGTGTTCGGCCGCAGGGGAGCCTCCTGCTCCAGGGCCGTGCGGAGGGTGGCGCCAGGGTTCTCCTCCAGGAGGCGGCGAGCCTCGTCCATCTCGCGCAGCGCCTGCGCGAACTCGTGCTCGGCCTTCTGGCCGTGGAAGGCCAGCCAGTCGTCGAGGTCGGTGACGCGCGAGGCTTCCGGGCCCAGAACGTTCTCGGCCCGGGTCCGTCTATCGGCGGTGTCCGAGGCGTCCGGGGACGATTCCGTGTCGCCGGTCTCCGAGGCCGCGGCCGTGGGGTCTTCGGCGTCGGGGCTTTCGGCTGCCGAGGACGAGCGATCGGTTTCGTCGGGCGGCGTGGAGTCAGCAGGGGCACTGCCGTAGTTCGCGGCTGTCGGGTCGGCTGCCGGACCGACTGTCTGTCCTGGTTCGTCTGTCGCGGTGCCGGATGGTGAGGTCTGGTCGGAGTAGAGAGACGGGAGCGGGTGCCCGTCGGCGTCGAGAGGGATGTAGCTGACGGTGGCGGCATTGGTGTGGAGGGGATGGGGGGAGACATCGCCGGTCTGTGTGTCGACCCAGACGATGGTTCCCTCGTGGTTGACGGCGTTGAAGGCGTGGCCACCGCCGCCGGGCCAGGTGACTCCGATGAACGCGGCCGAGCCGGGTCCGGCCTGTCGCAGGTGGTAGGCGATGCGCGCGTAGGGGTTGGGATGGTCGGCGCCGGCCCATTGGTGAGGGGCTCCGGCGTAACGCTCCATGTTGGTGTAGGAGTCGCGCTCGGGGGTGGTGCGGTCGGGGGTGCCGTCCGGGTTGGCGTCGGGGGTGCGGGGTGCGGAAACGGTGGGGCGCCCGAACCAGGTCTCCAGGAAGGAGCGCGCACAGTCGGCACAGTTGTTGGAGCGGCCCGGTTGATCGAACCCCCCGTCGTTGAGGACCTTGAGCCATCTGAGGAACGGATTCGGGTGGCGCACCGGAGTGCCGTCGGGATCGCGGGGAACGGCGTCGTCGAGAGTCTGCTGGTCCCTCTCGTCCGGGTCGAGCAGGCCGTGGGGCGCGTGGTCGAGGCTGCCACGGATGTCGCTCTGGTTCTCGGCACCGGCGGGCGGCGTCGGGGCGGCAGGGGACCGCGTTCCGTCGTCCGGCCCGGGTTGCTGGTTGTCGGGCTTGCCGTTCTGCTGCGGAGCGGGTTCGGGTTCGGCGGCGGGCAGGGGACGCATGCAGGTTGGGGCCGTGTCGGCGGGGGTCGATGGCGCTGCCTGGTTCGGCGTCGCTTGGTTCGGCACCCCGGCCGGCGTCCGGCCGGGCGTCGGGGCCGGAGTCCGGTTCTGGGGTGTGGAAGACGGGGCGGGAGGCGTCTGCGTCGGGTTGGTGCGTTGGGGTGTGTCGGTGCGGGGTGGGGTGGTTGATGCCGTCGGGCGGGCCGGTTGCTGTTGCGGGGTGGTCGGCTGTGCGGTGGTGGCGGGAGCCGGGCCCGTCTGGGGCGTCTGGTTGGGGATGTTCGTCGCTGGGCCGGGATCGCCGTTCGTGGTGGAGGCCGGCGTGGGCCCGGGGCGATTGGAGGTCGCGGCCGTGGGCGCCTCGGCCGTCGTCACGCTCTGCGCGTGGAACGTCGGCGCCGACGAACGCGAGGGCGACCCCGGGCTGGAACCCGTACTCGCGCTCGGGCTCCCGCCCGGCGTGGAACCCGGAGTGGTACCCGGCGTGCTGCCTGGTGTGGTGTTCGACGGCGAGGACGTGTTGGACGGCTGTGTGCTGGACGACGACGGGTCGGTGGATGTGGGTGTGGGTGTGGGTGTGCCGGTCTGGGCCGCTGCGGGCTGCTGGACCTGTGTCCGTGGATCCTGCCCGGCCGACGGGTCGTGCGTGCTTCCCTGCGAGGGCGTGTGCGCGGAGCCCGGGGCCTGCGCCGCCCCGTTGGTGTCCTGGGCGGTCGGGGCGCTCTCCGAGGACGTGTTGATGCTCTGCGCGCTCGCGCCGGACGGTGTCGGCGAGGCCGTCGACGTGTCGGCCGCGGCACGCGTCTCCGGCCCGGAATGCGGCTCCGGCGACGCGGTACCGGTACCACCGGAATCGCGCTGCGCGCCTGACGGGGTGGGCGAACTCGAGGACCCGTCCGGGCCGCGGGTTTCGGTCTGCACGGAACTGTCTACCGTGGTCTGCTGCTCGCGGTATCCCTCGTCGAACGGCGTCAACGGCCTGCCACTGTCCGCCGAGGAGTTCACGCCCCCGGTGTCCGCACTCGCGCTCGCGCCCACGGACGACGTACTGCTCGACGACCCACCACCCGTGTCACCGGAGGCAGCCGCCGTGGTCCGCACCTGACTGCCGTCGCCCCCGGTTCCGGACGTGCCGGATCCGGCACCAGAGGACGCCGACGAGGTACCGGTGCCCCCTGACCCACCATCGCCATCACCGGACCCGGAGCTCACCTGCGAACCGGAACCGGAGCCCGCTCCCGAGCCGGCCGACGTACCACCGGAGCCGCCGCCCCCACCGGTATGACCGGACCCGCCGGACCCACTGCCCCCACTGGAACCAGCACCTGCACCCGACCTCGAGCCTCCGTCAGCCCCCGAACCGGCCCCGGAACCCGAGCCCGCCCCAGAGCCTCCGTCAGCCCCCGAACCGGACCCCGAACCCGAGCCACCGTCACCACTCGACCCGGAATCAGACCCGCCGTGCCCACCATTACCCGCCGCGTGATCCAGCCCGCCACGCGCATGATGCCCCGCCCGGCCACCGGCCCCGTCCCGCAACGACTCACCCAGCGTCGAGCCGAAGTTGGAGAACCCGTCCTTGACCGCCTGCGTCCCCGCGTTCGCAGTCCGCCCCAGGTTGTAACCGTCCTGCGCCCCGAAGCCCTGATTCACCGTCTGGGCGATCAGATCCTTGCTCATCTCCTCCAACGCGGAGACGAACGGCTCCTTCACCGCCTCCAGCACCGCCTCCAAAACGGCCTCCGCCGTCTCCTTGAGGATCTTCCGCACCGCAACCCGCGTCACCTGCGTCAACGCCGCCGACGCCGCACCCGACAACCCGAACGTCACCACCGCCGTCGCCGCCGCGATCGCGATCTGGATCGCCAGCACCGTCAACTGAATGATCACCGCGATCTTCATCGCGATCACCAGCACAGCCGCCGTGTCGAACACGAACGCGATCATCTCCGCAGCCTGCCGGGCATCATCCAGATACCCCGACCCACCCGAGAAGTCCTGCCACTTCTGAACGAACGCATCGATCGAATCACCATAATTGTCGGACGTGACATTCCCCGCCGACTGCACCGCAGCCGCCTGGATGTCCCCGACCTGCGCCCCGAAATCCCGCCACGTCGCGGCACACTGCGTCAGATGATCCTCGTTCGCAGTCGGCCAGTCGAAACCCAGCATCTCCAACAGCCAGGCCAACTCGTCCGGCAACATCATCGCCACGACGGCGTCCCCCGTATCCCCGTAGCCCCGTGTCCCCGCGTCATCGCGGCCGCCTCAACTGGCGCTATTTTGCGCCGAGTTTACTCACGGTCTCGAACGTTGCGTCAAGCAACGGCAAACGTTCGAGGGCGCGTTGCGGAGCTGGATGGGAGCCGCTCCCTCGGCAGCCCTGAGAAAAGGCGAGGCCCGTGACCGGGTGATGGGTCACGGGCCTCAGGAGTGCGGTGCCAGACGATCAGTAGCCGGGAGGCCCACTCTGCTGCTGTCCACCGTAAGGACCGGCCGGCGGCGGCTGTTGTTGGTAAGGCTGCTGCTGGTAAGGCTGTTGCTGGTAGGGCTGCTGCGGGGTACCGGGACCCCAGCCGCCGGGTCCCCCGGGGCCACCGGGTCCGCCCGGGCCGCCGCGGTTGTTCTTCTTGCGGGTGGCCAGGACGACGATCAGCACGATGACGATGAGGACACCGGCGCCGATGCCGACGTAGAGCATGGTGTTGGAGCTGTTGTCGTCGCTGCTGTCGGAGGCGGTCGCGCCGGAAGCGGACGGTGACGACGCGGCGCCGCTCTTGCCCTTGGCCGCCCCGGGCAGCGCGGACAGGTCCCAGGGGCCGTTCTCGCCGCCCTTGGCGACGTTCTCGGTGAGAGCCTTGAGCGGGCTGAGGTCACCGTAGCCGTGGTACGCGTCGGGGAGCTTCGCCTTGTCGACGCCCTTGGCGATGTACGTGGACTTGATGACGCGGTTCACCAGTTGACCGGGGGTGTAGTCCGGGAACTTCTGCTTGAGAAGGGCGAACGTGGCCGAGGCGATGGCGGTGGACATGGAGGTGCCGTCGCCGGTGACGTAGTCGCCTTTGACGAACTTGCCGTCGACCTCGTAGCCGCCCTTGGCCGTGGCGACGATGATGTCCTTGGCCGGGGCAGTGAACGTGAGCTTCTGGGAGTAGTTCTCGTCCTCCCAGGGGGTTCCGTTCTGAACCGAACCGCCGACCTGGACGACGCCGGGAACCGAGCCGAGACCGGAGTTCTGCTGAATCCCGTCATTGCCGGAGGCCTGGACGACCACGACGTTGTGGGCGATCGCGTAGGCGACGGCTTCCTTTTCCTTCTCGCCCGCGTAGCTCTGAGTGGCCGAGATGCTGATCACGTCGGCGCCATGGTCGACGGCGTAGCGAATCGACTCGTCCCAGTCACAGGCCGTCTTCTTCTTGACGCCGAAGCCCGAGCCCTCGGTGGCGAAGATGTCGATGGGCAGGACCTCGGCGTCCGGAGCGAGACCCAGTACGCCTTCGCTGTTCCCGGGCCCATGGCCGTGGCCGACGATCAGCGAGGCCATACCCGTACCGTGGTCGTCGAGGGTCTCCTGGTTGGCGGGCTTGCCGTCCGAACAGCGCTTACCCGCAAGCACCTTGCCCGTCAGGTCCGGATGTGTGCTGTCCACGCCGTCGTCGAGCACGGCGACGGTGACGCCCTTGCCCGTGGCGACCTTGTGGACGGCGGCGATGTCGAACGCCTTGTTCTGCCACTGGGCGTCTCTGGTCGCGTCCGCCGATGCGGCCGGTGCGGTGCCGAGCACCAAGGCTCCCACCATCGCCGCGCCGCCCATCGCGCGGAGCGTCGTTTGCGCGAAGCGCATGCTCTGACACCTTTCTGGATTCTCTGCGTGCTGTCGGACGTGAGGCCCGTGACCGGATGGTCACGGGCCTCACGAAGGCTAGCCGGTCACTCGATGACAGGCGGGTTGACCTTGCGCTCCTTGGGCGTCCAGGTCTCTTCGTCCTCGTACAGGTAGTCGGGACGACGGCTGCTGTTTCCGCCCTCGCCACGTTGCTTACCGGCACCGCGTCCGCCGGCTCCGCCGGGGCCCATGCCGTTGCGGCCGTTCTGCCCCCGGGCTCCGGCGCCGGCTCCTGTGCCGCTCGCGCTGCTGCCGCGGTTGCGAAGCCCCGAACCGCCCGGGGTGAACGCGCCGCCGGTCTTGCCCTTGGGTGCGCCGACCACGCCCCCCTTGGCGCGCGCCGAGGCGCCTGTCCGGCCGGCTCCGCCGAGGCCGCCCTTGCCGGCGCCCGCACCGCCCGCGCCGCCGCCCATGCCGCCCATGCCGCGTCCGGCGCCCGCGCGTCCGGCCGCACCGCCCGCGCGTCCGGCACCGGCTCCACCCGCCGAACGGCCGAGCCCTGCCGCGCCGCCGGCCATGCCACCGGCCAGACCGCCGGCCATGCCACCGGCGCCGAGGCCCGCACCCGCTCCGCCACCGATGCCACCACCGGCTCCGCCGGCTCCGATACCGCCACCGGCGCCGAGACCGGCGCCCGCGCCTCCGCCGAGGCCCGCACCGCCTCCCGCGCCCAGGCTCGGACCGGCGCTGTCGAGACCGGTGTTGATCTGCGAGCCTCCGCCGCCGAACGGGTTCGACCCGGGCGTGGGCATCGTCGAGATCCCGGAGTTGGGAGTGGGCATGGTCGAGATGTCGGGCGAGTGCACACCACCCAGACCGGAGCCGCCGATGCCACCACCGATCGCGCCCGAGGGGATGCTGGTACCCCCGGGGATGCTCGGGTTGGTGCCACCGGAGCCGGAGATGCCCGTATTGCCGACGCCGCCGGTGTCGACCGGGTGCGGGGTGAAGACGGAGCCCGTGCCGCCGCCTTCATCCAGCTGCTGAGAGACCCCGTTGTAGGACTTCGCCAACTCTTCCAGATGCGTAGCCGCCTGCAGAGCCGCCTCCTGCTTGGCGCCCATGCTGTCGCTCCACTTGGAGATGACGTTCTTGGTCTCCATCCCGCTGGCGATATCGCCTTGAACGCTGCTCTGAGCACTCTGGGCGGCCTGCATGTGCCGATACTGCGAGACCATCGCAGTGGCGCCGAAGGAGGCGGGAGCCGCCATCACAGCGGCGAAATCCGCAGCGTCCATGCTGCTGAAGTAGTCGCTGACGGAGTCGCAGGCTTCGTCCCACCAGCTGACGTCGATGTCTCCGACCGCCGTCTTGACCTGGTCGAGGTTGTCCGCGGAGGAGAACATCGCGTCCGAGGTGAACTTCGCGGAGTTGCCGCCGGCCGCCATCTCCTGACCGATCTTCCCCGCCTCCTCCGCGAACTTGTCCGCGGAGTTGCCCTTCCAGCTCTCCAGAACCTTCTTCACCGAGTCGTTGAACTGCTTCAGCAGGCCACCGTTCCCGTCCGAGCCGACGAGCTCGTCGTGAACCTCCTGCCAACTCTGGGAGACCTCCCTGAGCAGGCCCGGATTGGTGTCGCTGACCATGCTCTTGAGAGTGTCGAGGTCCTTCGTGTTGAAGGGGGTGTCGAACCCTCTCCCGGACGCACCACGGGGCGCGCCACCCGATCCCACCGTCATTGCTAGGTCCCCCTTACGCGTTGCGGTCCGCCACCGTGCTGGTGTTGCCGGTCTCCGTGTCCTGGTAGACGCCGCGCGCCTTGTCCGCCGCGATGGAGTTGTCGGCCTCGGCGTCCTGGTAGACGCCGCGCGCCTTCTCCGTCTTCCTGCCGAACTTGTCGATCAGCTTCTCGATCTTGCCGATCATTTCTTCTTCGATCCGGGTCTTCATGGCGTCGTGCGCGTCGGCCAGCTTCTGCGCCTCGTCGAAGTTCCCCAGCGCCGACTTCGGCACGTACGTTGAGTGCGCCGCCTTGCGTTTCGGCCCACCCATGTCCTTCAGGACCTGATTGAGCTCCTTGACCACCTGGTCCAGCGCGTCGAGATCGACCTCGTACCCGTCAGCCATCTCCGGCTGTCCTCCCCGTTAACGTCAACGACCCACACCTGGCGCCCACTTACGCCTACTGCATGTGCATGCCTTGACGTACAGGGTGCCCTGCTTTACTAGCCCCTTACAAGTTTCCTCACAAACCGCTCACAGCACGTCGGCCCCGCGCTTGCGCAGCCAGTCGCGGCGGGCCATCGCCCCCGCGGAGATCACTCCGAGCAGCAGCCCGCCCCCGATCACCAGGTAGGTCCCGTACCGGGCGTTGCGCTCCGCCGGGGTCTCCCCGAGAGTCAGCTTCGCGGGAATGATCTTCTCGTCGTCGCCCCTGCTCGTCACCGCTGCCGCCTGCAGATCCTTGTCGGTGATCTGCCGGGGCTGTTCGGTCTCGTCCTTGATCGCCGTGACGGGGTCGATGACGCCCCAGCCGATGTTCTTGTCGTGGTACGGGTGCGAGCGCGTCGCCGTCGCCTCCAGGTGCCAGATGACCTGGGCCGGCGACCACTTGGGATGCTTCTGCCTGAGCAGGGCGGCCACCCCTGCCGCGTACGGCGCCGAGAACGACGTGCCCTGGTCGACGCACTGGCCGCTGACCGGCACGGTCGAGACCATGTCGACGCCGGGAGCGGCGATGTCCACCTGCTCGTTCGGGGTGGAGAACGAGGCGCGCTCGTTGTTGCGGTCGGAGGCGGCGACGGACAGGACGTTGGAGTTGGTCAGGGCCGCCGGGTAGGTGTTGGACTCCTTGCCGGACGAGCCGTTGTTGCCCGCCGAGGCCACGATGAGGATGCCTGCCTGCTCCGCCTTGTCCACCGCGGCCTGCAGGTCCGTGAGTTCGGACGGGTTCGCCGTGGTGCCCTGGGAGATGTTGATGACGTCGACCTTCGCTTTGACGGCCGCGTTGATGGCGGCGACCATCGTCGCCAGATTGCCGCCTTCCTCCTGCGTACTGGTCTGCAGGGGGAGGATCTTGGCGTGCGGGGCCAGGCCGTGGAAGCCGGTGCCCGCGATCGGCTGGGCCACGATGATCCCGGCCACCTTCGTACCGTGGCCGACGCCGTCGTTCGTGGCCTTGTTGCCCTTGCCGGCGAACGACTGCCCGCCGAGGACCTTGCCCGCCAGCTGCGGGTTGTTCGCGGCGACGCCTGTGTCGATGACGGCGACGACCTGGTCGTCACCCATGAGGGCCTGGTCCTCCCACAGCTGCTTGGTGATGACACGCTGCAGCGACCACGGTGTGCCCTTGATGACGGAACCGCCGAACTGACAGTCAGTGCTGGCCAGTTGAGGGTCGGTGTCGTCGGCGACCGCGGGAGTCGCGGTCAGTCCCGCGAGTGCGGCGGTGGCCGCCAGCGCCGCGGCCGCGCGCCGCGCGGAGGCGAAGGAAGCCATGGAGGCCATGGATGCCACGGTGTCTGCTCCCCCTAGGAGTTCTGCGTCTGCTTGGCGGCATCGGTCGTCAGATCCGGGCCGGACGGCAGGAGCTTGGACCACTGGATGGGCACGTACACCTTCTGCGCCTTCTCGTACCCGAGACGGACCTGCGCCTGGTTGACCTCTTGCTTGTCGCTGCCCGACTTGACGTCGGAGTCGTTGCCGACGGGGATGTGGTAGCGCAGGCCGGTGTCGGTCACCAGGTAGTTGAAGCCGGTTTTCGACTTGCCCTCCGCGTCCTGGTAGAGCAGACCGCTGCCCGGGCTGACGTACGAGGAAGCGCTCGCCGCGATCGACTTGATGGGCAGGGACGAACCGGCCCAGGTGGTCAGGTCGGTCGCCTCGCCGCCGCCGTAGACGGAGCAGGAGGTGTCCTTCTGCCCGCCGTTGGCCAGGGAGACCGCCAGGGAGGGCCAGGACTCGGCGCCCGCCAGCTTTCCTGCCTTCTCGGGCTCGATGTCGACCTGGTTGACCGTCGTCGTCCGCGAGTCGGCGAGCGTCTCCTTGAGCAGGGCCGTCTGGAACTCCGTGATGGGGATGAGCCGGTCCTGCTCGACCAGGTAGTGCTGGCCGTTGCGGGTCCGCAGCAGGGTGCCCGTGGTGCGGAACTTGTCGGGCACGCCGTTCGCCCGCGACGGCTGTCCGTCGTTCGGTACGGCCGGCATCGAGATCGGCTGCGGGCTCGTCCTGAGCGTGCTCAGCCAGTTGTCCGTGACCGTGCGCGGTTCGGCGCCGTCACCGAAGAGGGTGCGGATGAGTGCGGCGAGGTCTCCGGTGCTGCTCGCCTTCAGCTCGTAGGCGACACCGTTGCTGCTCACCAGATACGGCGTACCGCTCTTGTTCTGCACGTACAGGGCCTGGTTGCCCGCCAGCTTGCCCGAACCCTTTTCGGAGACCTTCTTCGCGTCCTGGCTGTCCAGCACGAGGACGGTCTGCTGGACCGACTTCCTGTCCGTGCTGTCGGAGCTCGCCTGCTCACACAGAGCCCAAACCTTGGGAGTGCCCGCGTCCTTGTCGTTCGGCAGGCGGTCGGGAGCGTACGGAATTCCCACCATCGCCCCTTGAGCGATATTCGAGTCGTCGAGGAATTTCTCCTTGACGGTCTTCACGGAACCCTCACCGCTATTTTTCGGATCCAACAGAAGCCGGGCCGATGCGAGGTTGAGAACCGGGTGCAGGACAGGAGTATCTTTGCCGGTCTTCTTGTCCTTTTTGCCAGACTTCAGGACCACGTATCGAGTCGCCGACGGATCCGTCACGATGATCCCGGCCTCCGGGGTGTCCCACCCCTCCGGCGCCACCGGGCTCAGCATGCCGCACGCCCCGAACCCGGCCAGGATCACCACGCTCATCACGATGCCGGAGATCGCGTGCTTCAGCGGCTTGGGCGCCGACTCCACCGAGCCGTTGGGCAGCGGCTTCAGGAAAGAGGCAACTGTCCGCTTCCGTGAGAAGTTGTAGGCATTCAGCTCATCACGACGTGACGCCATCGTTACGTAATCTCCCCGTTCTTGCCGGACCGTACTGGTACTTACCTGGGTCCACTTCTCGACCACCCCCGGCGCACGCGCCGCACGGGCCTCTACTATGCCGTGTGACGATCGACCCGTGGCGTACGGGTATCAATTTTCGACGCGCCAGTGAAACTCAGGGCCCGGAGGCCCGACGCGCCGGCGCCACCGCCGGACCGGGCGGGTCACACAGCAGCGAGCGAAGGAGCAGGGCGGGGGATGTCCAGCGCCAGCAGGACCCGACAGCGCGGCAATCCGGGGCGGCCGGCCCCGGCCGGGCGCCGTGGGACGGGGAGGCCCCAGCAGGGCCGCCCGCCCACCCGGCGCGGCGGTCGCACCACACCACCGACGCAGCCCGAGGCGGCCGCGCGTCCGCCGGCGGGCCCGGTGCGTCCGAGGCTGCCGCGCAAGGCGGGCAGCTTCGGGCCGGTCAGCGCCCACCATCTGCTCATCATCCAGATCGCCCTCGCGCTCGTCGTCGCGGCCGCGGCGATCAGCGCCATCCTGATGGTGCCCGCCGCCATCGTCGGCGGGCTGCTCGTCTTCCTCAACCTCGGCCGCCGCAGGCGTCATCCGCTGCCCGAGTGGATGGCGATCGGCCGTGCGCTCAAGCGCCGCCGCCGCACCTTCTCCGGCCCGCCGCCCGCGGAGGTCGACAGCTCCTTCGCGCCGCTGCTCGAAGCCGATCCGGCGCTGCGCACCCATGAGTACGAGTCCCGCGACCGGCGCCTGGTCGGATTCGTCGGCGACGGCACGTTCCTGACCACCCTCGTGCAGGTCGACTCCGCGCCCGGGCCGCTGCGGCCGACGAGCGACGCGCGGCCGCTGCCGGTCGAACTCCTCGCCGACTCCCTCGACGTGGAGGACATCCACCTCGAATCGGTGCAGCTGGTCCAGTACACCCAGCCCGCCCCGGCCCCGCACCTGCCGCCGCAGGCCCTCGCCGCCCAGGCGTACGCGGCCGTCCAGGCGCAGGCGGGCGCCCCCGCGGTCCGGATGACCTGGGTGGCGCTCAAGCTCGACCCCGAACTCTGCCCCGAGGCCGTCGAGGCCCGCGGCGGCGGGGTGCGCGGTGCGCAGCGCGCACTCCTGCGCGCCTCCGACCAGCTGATCAGCCGGCTCAACGGACTCGGCTTCCGCGCCGAGGCCCTCGACGAGACCGGCATCATCTCCGCGCTGTCCATGGCCGCCTGCGTCAACCCGCGCGCCAACCTCAACGCCCAGTCACGCGGCGGCAGTTCGGGCCCGCGCACCGAGGAGACCGTGCGGGCCTGGCGGTGCGACGACCGGTGGCACGCCTCGTACTGGGTCGGTACGTGGCCGCAGCTCGGCCACGGCGCGACCCCGCTCGGCGCGCTCACCAGCGGTCTGTCCGCCACCCGCACCATGGCCACCACCGTCTCCCTCGCCGTCTCCGGCGCCGGCCGCGACGACGTCGCGCTCAGCGGGCACGTCCGGCTGTCGGCGCGCAGCGAGAACGAGCTGGACCAGGCCAAGCGCGAGCTCGAACGCTCCTCCACCGCGCTCAAGGCCGGCCTCGTCCGCCTCGACCGGGAACAGCTGCCCGGCCTCCTCGCCACCCTTCCCCTCGGAGGCACGCACTGATGAGCACCCCCGAAAACCGCGATCCCCGTGACCCGGGCGCGCAGTTGACCCCCGAGGAGTACGCCGAGCAGCAGCGCCGCGCCGCGGAGGCCGCCGAGCGGCGCCGCCAGTGGGAGGCCCAGCAGGCGGCGGCCGCCGCCCAGCAGCAGGGCGGATACGGGTACCCGCAGCAGCAGCAACAACCGCAGCAGCAACAGCAGCTCACGCCCGAGCAGCAGGCCGCTCAGCACCAGGCCGCTCAGCAGCAGGCGGCCCAGCAGCAGGCCGCCGAGCAGCAGCGCCGCGCGGCCGAGGCCGAGATGCGGCGCCAGCAGTGGGAGGCGCAGCAGGCGGCCGAGCAGCAGGCCGCAGCTCAGCAGGCAGCCCAACAGGCCGCGCAGCAGCAGGCCGCGGCCGAACAGGCCGCGGCCGAACAGGCCGCCGCCCAGCAGGCCGCACAACAGCAGGCGGTCGCCCAGCAGCAGGCCGCCGCCGCCCAGCACGCCGAGGAACAGCGGCAGTTGCGCGCCCGCTACCAGGAGGAGCAGCGCCGGGCCGAGGAGGCCGAGGCGCGGCGCAGGCAGTGGGAGGACCAGCAGCGGCAGCAGCAGGCGGCGGCCCAGCAGCAGTACGCGCAGCCGCCCCAGCAGCCGCAGCCGCAGCCGCAACAGGCGCCTCCCCAGGCCGCGTTCCAGGGAGGCGTCCCCGCGCAGGGCGACTTCTCCGGCGGCGCGGGCCACGTCCAGCAGCAGGCCGCGCCGGAGCCCGTCACCTCCACCACGATGACGTACGCCCCGGCGCCCGAGGTCGGCTCCGGTCGGCCCACGCACCGGGCGCTGCCCGACGAACCCGAGGCGAACGACGACGACTTCGCGGAGTTCGAGGAGGAGTTCAGCCACGCCGGCTACGGCCTGCGCGGCCCGCGCCGCCGCCGCCACGTCCTGCCGAAGAAGTCGCTGGGCTCGCTCGGCGTGAACGTCGGCGACGACGGTGTCGTCATCGGCGTCGACCCGCAGGGCATGCCCGCCGTCCTCGACGTACTGCGGCCCAAGCCCCTCGAAGTGGTCGTCGTCGGCTCGATGTGGACCGCGCAGATCATCGCGCTGCGCACCGCGGCCGTCGGCGCCCGCATCGCCGTCGAGTCGGTGCGCCCGCAGGCGTGGGCCCCGATGGCCCAGGCGGCGGGCGGCGGCCTGCAGTGCGTCGCGGTGTACGAGCCGCGCCAGCTCGCCGCGCAGGGCGCGTCCGTCGCCAGCCCCGTACTCGTCGTACGGGACCTGGGCGCACAGCCCGGACGTTCCCAACTCGCCCCGATGCCCTGGCAGTCGACGCTCACCGTGGTCCCGTTCCTCGGCCCGCGCGCACCGCGGCTGCTCACCCGCGCCGACGTGATCGGCCTGCAGAGCGTCTCCCCGCAGGAGGCCGAGGTCATCGGACGCGTACTGCGGCTGCCCGAGCAGCTCACCCAGACGCTGCCGACGCTCAGCGACGCGACGATGCTGTGGATCGCCGGCGGCAAGCACCAGTACGTGATGGTGCAGCCGACGGAACCGGAGACCGGTCTGCTCGGCGGCCCGCGCCGCATGGACTGACACCCGAACGCCGCACCCCGGCCCCGCCGAGAGGCGGTACGAGAGTCGTGCGTACCGCCTTTACGGCGGGTGCCCCGGAGCGTTTAGGCTGTCTTGACGAACGGCGATGACGCATGTGGTGCGGGACCGCTTCAGCGGTCCGGGGGACGACCGGGGAGCCGTGCCAGGCCGAGTCGTTCAGATGCACAGCCAAGACCAGGAGGCGTAGTGACCAGTGACCGGGACCAGCGGAACCCGGACCTCGGCGACGGATCGATCGAGACGGAACTGACTGGCGAGTTCCACCTCGACTTCGACGCGCCGTCCTGGTACACGAATGCGGGTGAATCGGGCGCCCAGGCGACGCCCGCACCTCCTTCTCCGGGCACGCCCACGACCCCTCCGGCCGGGACGCCCGCACCCCCGCCGCCCGCCCAGTCCGCGGCACCGGCCGCACCCGGCTTCCCGAGCTTCGGGAACGCGGGCGCGACGACGGGCCCCGGCGCGGAGCCGGGTGCCGGTACGAGTACGGGGACGGGGGACGCCGCGGAACCCGCACCCGCCGCGCCTCCGGCCCCGCCCGCTCCTGCCGCCGCCTCCGCCGATCCCGCCGCGTCGAGCCACCGGTCCGGCACCGTCGACCCCACGGGTGACCTGTGGGGCGACGACGACGATGACGACGACACGGCCGCCCCGCCGCCAGCGGAGTCCGGAACCGACACCGGCACCGGTGCGCCGAACTCGCAGGCCCCGCAGGCCCCGCAGGCGCAGCAGGCACAGCCGACCCCGCAGGCCCCGCAAGCACCTCAGGCCCAGCAGCCCGCCCCGGTGGCGCCCGCTCCCGAAGCACCCGCTCCCGCGCCCGCCGCACCGCAGCCCCAGCCCCAGCAGCAGTTCCCGGGCCAGCCGACGCCTCCGGTGCCGGGTGCGCCGATGCCGCCGGCCGCGGGGTACGGCTACCCGCAGCAGCAGGCCCCGCAGCCCGCTCCGGGCGCCCCGCTCCCGCCCGCCGAGGGCTACGGCTACCCGCAGCAGCAGGTGCCTGGCCAGCCCACGCCGCCGCCCGCGACCGGCGGTTACGGCTATCCCCAGCCCCAGCAGCAGGCCCCGCAGGCAGCTCCGATGCCGCCCGCCGAGGGCGGCTACGGCTACCCCCAGCCGCAACCCCAGCCCCAGCAGCAGGTTCCGGGCCAGCAGGTTCCTGGCCAGCAGACCCCGGGCTACCCGCAGCCCCAGCCCGCCCCCGGCCAGCCGATGCCCCCGCAGGCGCCGGGCCCGTACGGACAGCAGCCCGCGCCGCAGCAGCAGCCGCCCGCCGGTTACGGCTACCCGCAGCAGCCGGGCCAGCCCCAGCCCCCGCAGCAGGGTCAACCGCAGCCGGGCCAGGCCCCGTTCGCCCCGTACGGACAGCAGCCGCAGCCTCCGCAGCAGCCGTACCAGCAGGCCGCGCCGCAGGCCGCCGCTCCGGCGCCCGCCCCGACCCCGTACCCCCAGCCGCCCGTCGATCCGCGGGCGGGCTGGGACCCGGGCGCGGGCCAGCAGCGTTCGGCGCCGGGCGCGCCGCTCGGCTACAACGCGCAGGTCGAGCTGAGCTCCGACCGCCTCCTGCGCCAGCAGCCGAAGCGCAAGAACAACAACAAGGGCCCCAGCAAGTTCAAGCTGGGCGCCAAGGCGGCCGAGGCCGAGCGGCAGCGCAAGCTGGAACTGATCCGCACCCCGGTCATGTCCTGCTACCGCATTGCCGTGATCAGCCTCAAGGGCGGCGTCGGCAAGACGACCACGACGATGTCGATCGGCGCCTCGCTCGCCTCCGAACGGCAGGACAAGATCCTCGCGATCGACGCCAACCCGGACGCCGGCACCCTCGGCCGCCGCGTGCGCCGCGAGACCGGGGCGACCATCCGCGACCTGGTGCAGAACATCCCGCACCTGCATTCGTACATGGACATCCGCCGCTTCACCTCGCAGGCGCCCTCCGGCCTGGAGATCATCGCCAACGACGTGGACCCGGCGGTCTCGACGTCCTTCAACGACGCGGACTACCGCGCCGCGCTCGACGTGCTCGGCAAGCAGTACCCGATCATCCTGACCGACTCCGGTACGGGTCTGCTGTACTCCGCGATGCGCGGAGTCCTGGACCTGGCCGACCAGTTGGTCATCATCTCCACCCCGTCGGTCGACGGCGCGTCCAGCGCCAGCACCACCCTCGACTGGCTGTCGGCGCACGGGTACGCGGACCTCGTCCAGCGCTCCCTGACCGTCATCTCCGGGGTCCGCGAGACCGGCAAGATGATCAAGGTGGACGACATCGTCAGCCACTTCGAGACGCGCTGCCGCGGCGTGGTCGTCGTCCCCTTCGACGAGCACCTGGCGGCCGGCGCCGAGGTCGACCTCGACATGATGCGCCCGAAGACCCGCGAGGCGTACTTCGAGATCGCGGCACTGATCGCCGAGGACTTCGCGCAGCGCAGCCAGACCCAGATGCAGGCGGGCGGCATGTACGGCGCCCAGCCCGGCATGCCCCCCGCGGGCTTCCCCCAGCAGGGTTACGCGCCCCAGCCCCCGGCCCCCCAGCAGCAGGGCTACGGCTACCCGCAGCAGCAGCCCCAGGCCCCCCAGCAGCAGCCGCACCAGCCGCCGCAGCAGGGCGGCGGGCTCCCGTCGGGCTGGACGCAGCAGCAGCCGCCGCAGTAGGCGCGAGCGGGACAGTACGAGGGTGGGGCCCGTCCGTGGTACGGACGGGCCCCACCCTCGTATCCAACTATTCAAACTATTCCAACTATGCCTGGCCGCCTGCCTGTTACCGCTGGAACGACGACCGCAGATGCTGGTCGAGCCAGGCGGTCCACCCGGCCACGTCGATGTTGTCGTAGGGAAAGGTGAACGGCCCGAGCGACCCTGTCACCAGGTCGAGCGAATCGTGGCGCGCGAAGAAGACCGACTCCACCTGCCCGCCGGGCCGCCGGTACTCCGGCGGGAACCACATCTCGATCTCCTGCCAGAAGTCGACCTGCGAGTTCTGCCCGCCCTTGGGCGTCCCCTTCTTCACCTCGGCCTCGTCGAACCGGAAACCGAGATTCGCGTACGCCTGCAACAGCGCGTCCTGCGCGGGCAGCGCGTGTACCTGGATCTCGTCGAAGTCACCGGGATCGACGGAGTTCTCGATGGACAGCTCCGTACGAACGGCCACCCGCGCCCCCTTGAGCGGCCGCCCGCCGAGCACATGGGTCAGCGGCGTCTCCCACGGTACGTCCATGGTGACCTGCCCGTGTACCGAGTCCCCGGCGCGCAGCGCGACGTGCTCGCCGAGCACCAGCGACTTGAGGACACCCGGGTTGCCCCACAGCGACTCGGTCTCCTCCCGGCCCTCGAACCGCGCGACGAGCTGGATCCGGATCTGCTGGAGCTCGATGTCCACGGAGCCGCCCCGCAGCTCCACATTGCAGTGCAACTGGTCGCCCGGCCGCACCGCACTGGTGTGGAGCGTGGTCTCGACATCGGGCGCACCGACCCCGAGCGAACTGAGGAACTTGCGAAATGCCATGAACCCTCCCCCGAGCCGCTGACCGCACCCCCGCCTGGACCGTCCAGACCGGCCGTGACTCACCGCGCGAAGACCCTAACTCACCCACTACGGCGTGCGGTTGGGCCCCGACCGCTCCCGATTGCGCACCCTGCCGAGTCACGGCCGGGGTGTCATTGGAAGGGCAATGCGGCCAGGCCGAAGATCCCGATACCGATGCGGAACAGGATCGCGAGGACGAGTCCGATACCGCCGATGACCCACAGCCATTCCTCCACGGGCTTCAGCATCTTGGGCAGCATCTTGTCCGCCTGTGACGCGGAGGGGCCGATGCCCTTTTTCGGGAAGGATCCGGTGAGTGCGCACTTGGACCCGTAGGCGAACACGAGCATGAAGAAGAATCCGCCGCACAGGTAGTTGCCCACGGATTCCACACTGGTGATCGCCAGCGTGCCGTCGCCGGACCGGTTCACCGCGAGCGTGTCGGCCTTCTCCGCCGTGACCTTGTCGGCGGCGTCACTCTCGGCACTGGAACCCCCGAAGCTCAGCGTGATCGCGGCCGACTTGTCCACGACGGACCCGTCGGACGAACGGAACACCCCGTCGCAGGTGACCCTGTCCTGCACCCGGTGGGTACCCATCTTCGATGAGCGCGTCGTGTACTCCACCGCGCACTTGCCGATGGAGAGATCGCCGTGCGAGCCGACATACCCGCTGGACAGGACGGCGGTGGAGAAGGTCCAGTACATTCCGCCGAGAGTCAGTACCACGAGCACGATGCCGAAGATCCGCCCGATCAGGGCAGGCGGCGGAACGGGCACGGTCCCGTCGGCCGGCGGCGGTTCGACGGGCGGCTGAGGCGAGGCGGCAGAAGTCTGCACCGGTTCTCCAGACGACATCGGTTCTCCATACGGCATCGGTGGGCTGGTGACGTTCTGATGTGCTTGCCGGTCAGCCGAAAATCAGCGATGCCGATGTGTGTGTTCGGGCGGAGGGAACTTCCACGAAGCGGGCGACGAACCGGATGCGGATCCGCTGGAATCGAGCGGCACTCACAACAGCAGACTCGCGAAGCCCGCGAACATCAGCAGGATCCGGAAGATGATGGCCAGGACCAGGCCGACGCCGCCGATGAACCACAGCCAGCTCTCCGTGTTCCTGGCCCACTTGGGCAGCATCGCGGTTCCCTGGCTGTGCGTCGGGCCGACGCCCTTCATGGGGAAGTGGCCGGCGCCGACGCAGGTGATGCTGTAGCCGAGGAAGATCACCGCGAAGAAGCCCAGGCACAGGCAGTTGGCGATCGACAGCCAGCTCGTGACGTAGAGACCGCCGTCGGACGAGCGGTTGACGTCGATCTTGTAGCCCGGCTTGTAGCCCCGGTCGTCACCCTTGTCGCGGATCTCGTCGATGGCGTCGCCGTCACCGCCGCCCTGGTTCCCGTCCAGGACGAGCCATGCGGACTTGTCCACGACCTCGCCGTCGGAGGAGCGGAACGTCCCCTCGCAGGCGAGTTGCCCCACCCGCTTGCTCGGGTGCGAGCCGCTGGAGCGGGAACCGCCGCTGGTGTACTGCGTGTCGCACGTACTGATGGTCAGTTCGCCCCGCGTCCCCACGAGGCCCGAGGACATCGCGGCGGTGGAGAAGCCGTACCAGATGACCGCGAGGGCGGCGAGGGCCACCGCGACCCCGAACCAGCGCCCGATCGGCGCGGGCGGCTCGGGCGTGGCCGCGGAATCCGGGGCGGAGGGAGGTACGGGCGAGGCGGACGGGGCGGAAGAGGTCATGTCGAAGATTCCGTGAGAGGCCCGGTGGTGGGGGGAATGCCAGGTCGTCGGCACTTTAACGGGCACCCGTGGCGGTCCTAGGTCCAGGACGTGAAGAGAGAGTGCCTGCTGCGGCGCCTGAGGATGTGGTCGACTACAGTACGACATTCGGCTCCGCGGGGCCGGTACTGGCAGGAGATCGGCAGGGGGAACGGGCCATGGCGGGCTCTGGATACGACATCGACGCGGACGTTCTGAAGTCCCAGGGACGGGTGTTCACTCGTCTCGGTGAGGATTTCGGTTCCGCCGCTAAGAAGTCGGGCGACGCGATCGAGGAACACGAAGAGGGATTCGGTGACGACGACGCCGGAATCGCCACCACGATCCTCGACTTCTACAAGCCGATCAGCGCCGGGATCCGCGACTCGCTGGAGCACCTCACCGAGGCCCTCAAGGGGGTCGGCGAGAAGCTGGACTCCATGGCCGAGCAGTACGACACGACGGAGCAGGACCACTACCGGGCGCTGATGCAGGCGTCCCAGAACCGCGGGGCCTGACCCCTCCCGATCACTGAGGAGCAGGCACGTGGCCTGGGACGAGATCACCGTACTGCCGCCGGAACTCGACTGGATCCTCGATCTTCTCGGGTTCGACTGGCCGAATCTCAACGAAGTCAAGATGATCGAGGCCGCCAACGAGTGGCTTCAGCTCGGCCAGGCCGCGGCCGACGCGCAGACGCAGGGCAACTCCGCGGCCCAGCCGATCACCGGCTTCTCCGGCGAGGCCGTCGAGAAGTTCACCGAGGAGTGGGGCAAGTTCGCGGGCGCCGCCCTGGGCGTCGGCTACCTCGACGTGATCGCCGTGGCGTCGGGCGCGCTGGCCGGAGCGCTCACGGCGTGCGCGGCCGTCGTGGCCGAGATGAAGCTGGCCATCATCATCCAGCTCATCGACCTGGCCATCGAGTTCGCGGCGGCGCAGGCGAGCGCCGTCGTCACGCTCGGCGCGTCCGAGGCCGCCTTCGCCGCCCGGGTCGTGATGGTCAGGCAGCTCGTGGGGCGCCTGCTCAAGGAGGCCGCGCAGAAGGTCTGGCAGGCGATCCAGGAGGCTCTCAAGGAGCGGGTCGTCAAGGAGGCGAAGACCATCCTCGAGGACCTGGCCAAGGACACCCTGAAGTCCGTCGCCAGCGAGGCCGCGACGCAGAGCATCAAGGTGAGCCTCGGGGCCGGGGGCAGTGTCCAGGAGTCCCTGCTGGGATTCGGCGCCGCCGCCGTCAACCCCGCGATGGGGAAGGTGGCCGGCGAGATCTCGGTGAACGACGACGGCAACGGCTACGACTTCGAGGCCAAGGCCGGCGGAAAGGTCGTACAGGGCCTCGCGGCCGCCGACGCGGGCGACCCGGGCGGGCTGCGGACGGCTGTGCAGGGCGCGGGCGAGCTCTTCAACAACGCCACGGAGAAGCCGCACGCGGAGTCGGGGTCGGGAACGTCGACGCCGTCCACGCCGACCGAGCCGGCGTCCACCCCGTCCACGCCGGCACCAGCCGCCGCCGCACCTGCCCCCGCCACCGCTTCCGCGGGGGCATCGGAGTCCGATCAGGTCCGCGCCACCTTCGGCTGACGCACCGACGAACCAACGTACGCATCCACAAGGGGGAGTCCCACACCATGAGCAACGGACCCGGAAACCGCGACCGCCTCGACGCGCTCGGCGAGCGCGACTATCCCATCGAGGACAAGAACCTCACCGAGGAGCAGAACGAGCACCTCACGGCCTCCCTGCGCAAGGTCCGTGACATGCCGAACGCCCCGGCGCCGCTCCAGGACCTGGCCCGCCAACTCCTTTCCGGACGCATGGACTTGAAGGACGTGCTCGACAGCCCGGCCGGCCACCGCGCGCTCGGCGAGGGACTCGCGCCGCTGCGCGAGCAGTGGAAGAACATGTCGCCGCAGGAGCGCCAGAAGGTCCGCGAGTACGACCCGGACGAGGACCCGAGGGACGGCGGCGCCGGCCGCGACAGCCGCATCCGGTAGCGGCGGAGGACGGGAACCGTGACCGACTCCGCCGCCTGGGAGCGGCACCGCTCCCGCCGCGACCACGTGAACCGGCGGATACGGGGCTGGCTCGTCGGAGCCGCCATCGTCGTCGTGGGCGGCAAGCTGGCGCTCTCCGGTATCGGCTGCTTCGACGGCCACCTCACGGTCACGGCCCGCACCGGGTACGTCGCCGTGGAGTCCTGCGCCCGCGGCGACCACGGCGGCTACAGCTGCACCGGAACGTTCAAGGACGACAAGACCGGCGAGCGGACCGAGGGCGCAGTCCTGCAGCGTGACACCCGTGCCGTGCCGGGTGCCTGGCTCCCCGCGTTCCGGACCGACGGCGGCTACACGGGCTCGTCCGCCGGTGAACTCACCGTCGGAAAGCTCGCCCGCGCCCTCGCCTGGCTCGGCGGCGCCGCGCTGCTCTTCGCCGTGGGCGCCTTCTTCCTGCTCACCGGATACATGCCGCGCGCGCGATGGAACGAGCCGAGGTACCGCTTCGGCCGCATCACCTTCGGCGAGGCCTGGCAACTGCTGCGCGAGCGCCGCCCCGCCCTGCCGGTGCTCGGCGTGCTCGTCGCCCTGTGCCCGGTGCTGATCGGGGCGGGACTTCTGGTGGCCGCCGCCTGGTAACAACCGCGGGCCCACGCTCGTACCCCACGCCCTAGAGCATGTAGCCCAGGAGCAGCGACACCAGCGCGCCCACGGCGCCGATCGCGCCGATCACGATGACGGCCGGCCGGGTCGCGCCCCGTGCGGACGCGCGCCACGCCTCGCTGTACGACACCTTGCAGCGCCTGCCGGGGAAGTAGCCCGTGGCCGCGCAGAAGACGCCGAGCGCGACGGCGATGAGCAGGGCGAAGGAACCGGCGAAGTTGAACCCGGCATGCTTGGCGTCGGAGACGACGTAGTCGTAGTCGCGCGATGTCGACACGGCCTCACCGGACTGCGTCACCGAGACCGTCTCGTCGGCGTCGTAGCGCAGTTCGGTGTCCAGGACGGCGTTGATGTCCTTGGTCTTGCCGTCGTCCGAGGTGAACGTCCCGTAGCAGTCGTAGCTCCGCCGGGTCCGGTAGTGCCCGTGCGTGCGGTACCGCTCGTACTTCACCGTGCACTTGTCGACCTTCAGCTCCCCGTGCACCCCGCGCACCCCGGCGGCGTACAGCCCCTCCCAGCCGAAGAAGCTGCTGAACAGCAGCGCGACGACGATGATGCCCGCACCGATCAGCCGCCCCAGCACCGGGACCTTGGAGCCGCCGGGCTGCTGGGGCGCCGCGGGGTAGGGCGCCTGGGGCCCGGGCGGCGGTCCCTGAGGTGGTGCACCCCAGGGCGGCTGCTGATACGGGTTCGGAGGCGGCTGCTGCTGGTACGGGTTCGGGTACGGCGGCTGCTGCGGTGGCTGCGGCTGCTGGTAGGGGTTCGGCTGATAGTTGGCCATGGCGGGCCTCGGGCTCCTCGCGGACGCGGACGGCGGGCCGCAGCACGTTAGCTCAGGTACATGGCGTGTGTGTGAGCACGTGGTGAGGATTGCGCGGGCTGTCAATCACTGGTACAGGGCGGCACTAGAGTGACCAGGGCCAACAGGGCATGATTTCAGGGGGAGTTCATGGCAGGCACTGGCTTCGACGTCGATCCGGCCGTACTCAAGGACCAGGGCGGCGTCTTCACCGACCTCGGCGCCGCCTTCAAGTCCGCGACCGAGCGGCTCAAGGCGTCACTCGAAACGGCCGAGTCCGACTGGGGCGAGGACGTCATCGGCACCTTCGCCGACATCTACGAGCCGGTGCGGGACGGCATGCTCGACTCGATGGAGCACCTGGCCTCGGAGCTCGACAAGATCGGCAACAACCTCGCGGTCATGGGCGCGCAGTACGAGCTGACCGAGGACGACCAGACCCAGGGCATCGTCGCCTACGGCGCTCAGCGCCCCGGCATCACGTACTGACCGACGTACGGACCGACCGATGCGCTGACCGACGTACGGATCGACGCGCGCGCACGCGCACACACCTGTTCACGGGGCGACGGACCGCAGCCGTCGCCGTCACCTACACACAGGCGTACGCGTTCACAGGGGCGTACGCCCACGGGGGAGCGACACACCATGGCCTTGATGCTGCCGTCCGAGATCGAGTGGGTCCTGGATCTGCTCGGCTACAGCTGGCCGGACGCCGACGAGGACAAGATCCATGAAGCGGCGCAGGCCTGGCGGGAGTTCGCCGAGGCGGTCCGCCAGGCGCAGGGCACCGGGACCGGTGCGGCGCAGACCGTGTTCGGCGCCAACTCCGGTGCGGCGGTGGAGAGTTTCGGCGAGGCGTGGCAGAAGTTCTCGGGCCCCGGAGGCGGCTATCTGGAGGACGCCGCGCAGGCCGCGGAGATTCTGGCGTTCGCCCTCGACGCGGTCGCCCTGATCGTCGTCGGCAGCAAGATCGCGGTGATCGCGCAGCTCATCGCCCTGGCCATCGAGATCGCCGCGGCGCAGGCCGCCGCGCCGTTCACCCTCGGCCTGTCGGAGGTCGGCGCGGCGGGCGCCACCCAGGCGACCCGGCTCATCGTGCGCCGTCTGCTCGACGAGCTGAAGCAACTGGTGATCAAGACGATCAAGGACGCCGTCGAACAGGCCTCGGTGAAGGCGATCAAGGAGATGATCGTCGAGGTCCTGAAGGAGGCCGCCGTCGAGGCGGGCAAGTCGGCGGGCCAGAGCATCGTCGAGCAGGGCGTCAAGACGCACTTCGGCGCCCAGCAGGGCATCGACTTCGGTGCGGCGGCGGGGGCCGGCTACGACTCCTTCAAGGAGACGGCCGTCAGCGGAATCAAGGACGGTCTCCAGGAGAAGGCCGACGGGCTCACGGGCCTCGTCGATCCGCAGACGTACATCGACGCGGGGACCGACCGGGCGACGGAAGTGGCCGGGAACCATGCGCAGTCCGGCGTCGACCGGCTGCGTGGGGGAGCGGGCGGTGAGGCGTCCGCCGAAGCGTCGGAAGGGACTTCGGCATCGCCGGGATCGACGTCGTCGACGGCCCCCTCCGCCGCTGCTTCGACCCCGGCGGCGGGGACGGGTCCTGGCTCGGCGGCGGAGGACGAACGCGCCCGCGCCACGTTCGGCTGAACTCTGTTGTGTCCGTGACAATGTGAGGGTCGTGTCACAGTGCACCCGATCACCGGGAACGGTCTTGGTGCCCGTGTCAACTGTGACTAAAGTACAGTTGCGGCACTCCCGAGAAGTGCCACCCGCGCCGGGTTCCTCTAGAAATCCGTGGGCCGCGGGGACCGATGTCGAATCTCATGGGGGCAAGTGGCCATGGCTGGTCAGTTTAATGTCACGCACGAGGAGATGGTCGCGTTCAGCGGCCGCATCTCCCAGGTGAACGAGTCCATCCAGGGTGAGATCCAGCGCCTGCAGACGGTGGTCGACTCGATCACCGGCGGCTGGAAGGGCGCCGCGGCCACCGCGTACAACAACCTGCAGAACCAGGTGAACGAGGACGCGACCGCGCTGAACCGGGTCCTCAACGAGATCAAGGAAGCGATCGACGCGACGGCCGGCAACTACCAGTCGTCCGAGGAGGAGCAGACCGCGTCCATCGGCCACATCTCCTCGGGTGCCGAGGCCTCCCCGTTCGGCTGAGCCGAACCGCGCTCGTCCTTCACTGAGCTCGCAGTGAGCTCGTAGAGCTTCTCACCGTCCGTCCACAATCCCCCGGGGGAGAGATCATGTCCGGTCAGGTTCTGGTCAATTTCCAGACCATTTCCCAGGCGTCCCAGGACGTCAAGTCCACCGCCAGCAACGTGCGTCAGCAGCTCGACGACCTCGAGGCCGGCGTCAAGCGCATCGCCTCGACCTGGGAAGGTGCCGCTCAGGAGGGCTACCAGGCCAAGCAGAACGAGTGGGACCAGCGCGCCGCGTCCCTCCACTCGACGCTCGAGTCCATCGCCCGCGCCCTGGACACGGCCGCCCAGAACTACCAGCAGACCGAGCAGCGGAACACCAACGTCTGGTCGTGACGCTCAGCGGTACCCGTCCGGGGGCGGCAGATGCACTCGCATCCGCCGCCCCCGGTGGTATGTCCGGAGCGGTCGCCGCGGGTCAACGACCCTCGAGCCACGCCAGGCCGAGGGTCAGCAGCGGTGTCGCGACGCCCAGAGCCAGCGCCGCGGCGGTCATTCCGGGCCGAACGTCCCGGTATCCCCGGACTCCTCCGTAGGCGACGAGCAGAGGGAGCACGAAGCCCAGCGCGAAACTGTGGCGCCAGCCCTCTTCCGCGAGGATGAAAAGCGTCAGCAGCCACCAGGCGGGGACGGAACCCAGGGCCAACAGGCGGCCCCGGGTGAGAAACAGATCGAGAGTCTCACCCTCACCGAGCACGCTCATGCCACGTACCGCCCCATCCGTGTGTCATCGCGCCGCTTTCCGCAGCTGTCGCCAATTCGGGTCATGGTTTCGGGGCGTTGTCCCAAGTCGCTGTCCAGCGAACGGCACTTCTGACGGTACCGATGCCGATTCCGATACTGAGCCGACGTTCGCCGTGTGAGTTCGTGCGCGCCGGATCAGCTCTCCACGGCAACTCGGGAACGTTCCGCGTCCCCGGCCCCCAGGTGGCCGAGAAGCGGCGCGAGGATCATCACCAGGGCCGCCCAGATCCGCCAGCCGCCGTTCACAGGGACGAGCAGGAGGCCCGCCGCGGTTGCCGAGACGAGCAGTCCCGCCAGGAGACCCATCGGTACGGTACGCGGCCAGAGCGCCCCGAGTTCGAGGAGCCGGGTGCGTCGGCCGGCGTCGACCGGTACCGGCCCGCGCGGGCCGGCGGCGATGCGGTACGCGACCGAGCCGGGGACGCGGCCGGGCAACTGCCAGCCGTCGTCGACGACGAACTCCGCGGCGGCCTTGCCGCGCCCTCGGGGGTTCCACAGCAGCCAGCCCGTTACGCCGGTGAGGACCACTGCTGCCGCCCGCACCGTCGCCGAAACCGCCAGAGGAACGTCCTCACCCGTGTCGGTCCGCAGGGCCAGGCACGGGTAACGGCTGGAACTCGGCGCGCTTTTGCTCCCGCTCTCCGTCTCGACGTGCTCGATCTGGCCCGTCACGGTCGCGCGCAGGGCGACCCAGTCACCGTCCACGCGCCGCGCGCCCCGGGGACGCGACGCGATCCCTGTCCCCACGGCCGTCGCCAGAGCGGCGCCGATCGCCCAGGCGGCCGCGACGAAGGTGCTGCTGCGGTACGACAGGGCCCGTCCGGCGAGCTGCGCCTCGACCGCCTCGACCGAGATGCCGCCGACCGCCGCGAGGTCGGGCCGCGCCGGCGCGTAGGCGACCTGGTAGGTCCGACCCACTTCGCGCATCCCTTTGCCGTTGTACGCGCGGAACGTAGCGGATACGCCGGCCCCCGTCCCTGGCAGCACCACTCTGTAGTCGGCCATCGTCGAACTCCGCGAACTGTGCCCGGCAGCAGCGATGTTGGTGACACCGGTGACCGGCAGCTCCTCGATCACGTAGTCGGCGCCCGAGAGAGCGGAGGCCGCCGCCGATCGCTCGGGCCGAGCGGAACCGAGGCCGACGGCAAGCGCGACGGCCGTCACCACGGCGACTCCGACCGCCGTCACGCGGATCCAGCCCCAACGCGCCCCGAGCACGACCGCCGGAACGCCCTCCGCCTCCGCGCGCTGCTCACGTACCGACGCCAGCGCCGCCCCGTACGCCTCCACACGTGACACCCGCCCACCCCCGGAACGCACCTGCCCCGCAACCACCAGCACACAGCCGACGAGAACACCGAGGCCCGCCCACACCGACGCCGACCGCACCGGCCCTGCCCCGGCGAACAGCCAGCTTCCCGTCATGACGACGAGACCGGCAACGCCCAGAACACAGACCCACCGCCCCACCCGGACCGTCCCGGAGTTCTCGGTGTGAGACATCTGTTGCACGTCCTCAGCTCCTGTCGGCGGGAAGCGGCTCCGGCCCGCTTCGGCTCGGCGCATGACGCTAGTGCCCTGACCGGCAAGGTTCGCCGGGTTGAGCGGGCGGTGGATGGCGTGATGGCTTCCGATGAGGGAGATCTGCCTCATAGGATCTTGAGCCCAGGCTCGGATGTCGGAGGGCGATGATGGAACTACCGCGGATACGCCTCGGCAGCGACGACGTGTGGGTGGAACTGGCTCGGACCGATGGCGACACCTGGCAGGTCACTGCCGATTGGTGCTCGTGGCTGACGGCTGACTTCACCGCGGATGTCAGCGCTGCGGAGGTCGTGGACTTCGCGGCCCGCGTGCTCTCTCACCTGCGCGCGCCGTCGGGTGGACGCTTTTCGGTGGTGGTGACTCCGGGCCGGAGCAATCCGATGACGTTGAAGGCGGAGCCCGTCGGGGACGGTTTCGCCTTTTTCGTGCGTCTGACTCCCAACGGCGACGACGGCGTGTGTCATTTGCAGATGGAGATCGATCCGATCGCCACGTTGGAACTTCGTGAAGCATTCGATGCGCTGCACGCGGCGCTGGTTGTCTGACCCGCCGGAATATCTGGTCAGGCCGCCATCGTGAGCGGGCGTCCGCCCCATCGGATGCCCTTCTCGCTGCGGATGCGGGCGCGTTCCCTGCGTTCGGCGGCCAGGACGTCACGATGGCGGGCGTTGACGTTGCGCCAGCGCAGGTAGGCGTGCAGAGCCTTGGTCTGCACGATGTGGTTGGGGTGGTGGGAGTTGGCGATGGTGAACTGTCTCAGCGGTCCGAAGTGGGCCTCTATGGGGTTTGCCCACGAGGCGTAGGTCGGGGTGAAGCACAGCTCGACCTTGTTCTTCTTCGCCCAGCGGCGATGTCGGCGCCCTTGTGGGCAGACAGGTTGTCCAGGATCACGTAGATCGGTGCGCCGTCGGGGCGGGCGGCACGGATCGACTTCAGCGCGGCCAGCGTGTTCGCGGCGCCCTTCTTGCACCGGTTGACGCCCCACAGGCGGTCGTCCCCAACCGAGTAGCAGCCATGGAAATAGCGCACCCCGTGGGTGCGGTGATATGTGGCGGGCAGTCGGCCGGGGCGCTTTCGTTCGGCCCAGCACGAGCCGGCGGTGGGCCGGATCCCGAGCGGGCCGAACTCGTCGAAGGCGAAAACCCGGTCGGAGAAGCGGTGAAGGACCTCTTCGATCCGGTCCAGCTTCGCCTCGCGGTCCGGGTCCGGCGACTCCTTCCATGTCTTGGTGCGCTGGAAGGTGACGCCGCGGCGGGCGAGCAGGCCACGTAACGCCTCGCGGCCGATGCGGATCACCCGGCCGTGAACTTTCCGCAGGTAGGCGACGAGCTTGCGCAGCGACCAGCGGGTGAAGGGCTGGCCGAGCTTGGTGGGGCGGGTGATGGCCGTCTGGATGACGAAGTCCTCGTCATCACGATCGAGCAGGCGGGGACGGCCTCCCGCCCACCGAGGGTCCAGGCAGGCCAGGCCGATCTCGTTGAACCGGTGGATCACATCGCGCACGGTGTCCTCGTCGGCCTGCACCAGCTTCGCGATCACCGGTGCCCCGTTCCCGCCGGCCGAGGCCAGCAGCATCATCGCCCGCCGGTACCGCACCGAACTGGTGCTGCCCCGGCGCACGATCTGCTGCAGCTTCTGCCCTTCCTGGTCAGTCAGTCTGCGCACCCGAACAGGCTCAGCCACCGCACCCCCAACGGTCGGATCGGACGTCACCGCACATCCAACCGCCACCACCAACAACCCGGCGAACCTTCCCGGTCAGGGCACTAGCCGGGCGACCGCTGCTGTGGTGCGCGGCTGAGCAGCGTCGGCGGCGTGAAAGGAATGATCAGCGGCCCGGGAAGGCGGCCTCGCCCCTCACTCCTTCGATGCCGCACGTATCAAGGAGCGCCACTCGAACCACATACACCCCGCACTCCCCTCAAAGCACGTACGTACGTTCGCTTGCTGTCCTACAGTCGGTGATCGCAGTGCAGCTGGTGAAGGTCGTTCGGAGCGGGGGCTTCGCGTGTTGTCCAGGGTGATGTTCAAGGTGCCTGATGTGCCGCGCGGTTCGGGGCGGGCGGCGTGGTCGAGGAGATCGGGCGGGGACCGTCGTGGCCTCTGATTTCGCTCGGCTGTTGAAGCAGGACTTCTCGGACGCGGAGGCGTCGGCAGCGGCCTGGCGCAAGCTGTCCACCACCTCCGACACGCTGACGAGTCGTCACCGAGCGCGCGTCACAGGGCCGTTGCACCACTCCTGGAAGGGCGACGACGCCGACAGCGCGCTGTTCTTCCTGGAGGATGTCGAGTCGCGGCTGGGCGTGGTCGAGACCGAGGCAATGGCCGTCGCGCGGGTCGTCGACACCACGCGGGTCTGGATGGAGAACGCCCAGACCGCCCTGCGCAACGCCGTACGCCGTGCCGAGCAGGACCATTTCGAGGTCGACGACGACGGCTGGGTGACCGACCCGACCACCGCCGACCTCCCGCACCAGGACCCCGACGCCCAGCAGGTCATCGCCGACCGCAACGGCCTGCTCGGCGAGTACCGCGCCCGTATCGACGAGGCCCTGGCCGACGCGCGCAAGGCCAGCGACGACGGCGCGAAGGCGCTCGGCCGGTTGAACGGCGACATCCTCACCGACCCGTTCAACCACGACGCCGCCGCGGAGTCGGCCGACGACACCCGGCGTGCGATGAAGGACATCGGCGTTCAGGACCCGCAGATCCCCAAGGACGACCCCAAGGCGGCCGCCGAGTGGTGGAAGGCGCTCAGCCCCGAGGAGCGGCAGGAGTACACCACCCTCTATCCGAAGCAGATCGGGTCGACCGACGGGCTCCCGACCGACGTCCGCGACGACGCGAACCGCACCGCCCTCGCCCAGGAACTCAACGCCCTCCAGGAGGGCAACTACGACGAGACGTTCCCCGGCGAGAGCGACGAGACCGTCAACCAGCGCCTGAAGAACGCCGAGTTGCTGAGCGACCGGCTCGACGCGGGCGACAGCGCGACCAAGGGCAGGGAGCTGTACCTCATCGGGTACGACTCCAAGGACGACGGGCGGGCCGTCATCGCGATGGGCAACCCGGACACCGCCGACCACACGGGGATCCTCGTGCCCGGGACGAACACCAATATGGAGAGTGTGCCAGGGCAGCTCAACCGGATCGGCATGCTGCAGAAGTCGGCCGAGAACAAGTCCGACGGCGAGAGCGTCGCCATGATCACCTGGCTCGGCTACGACGCGCCCGAGGGGTCGCCGACCGACTTCAACAGCGTCGGCGGAACCGGGCGGGCCGAGGACGCCGCTCCCGACCTGCGGCAGTTCGTCGCGGGGACGCACGCCTCCCACGACGGTTCGCCCAGTCACACGACCGTCATGGGGCACAGCTACGGCTCCACCGTGGTCGGTGCGGCGGCGGCCGGAGGCAGTGGCCTCGGCGCCGACGACGTGGTGGTCGTGGGGAGCCCGGGGATGACCGTGCACGAAGCCTCGGATCTCCAGATGGACCCGGAGCACGTCTGGGTCGGTGGAGCCAAGGACGACCCCATCATCAACAACTTCGCCGGGATGACCCTCGGAGACGATCCCTTGTACGCGCCGTTCGGTGGGAACAACTTCGAAGTCGACACCCATGGCCACAGCGGCTACTGGGACCGGGACAGCGATTCCCTCGCGAACCAGGGCGCCATCATCGCGGGCAAACCACCCACTGAAGTGCCGAAGGAAGTCAATGACGATCCGGAGCAAGGCTCCTTCATCGGTTAGAACTCGACTTGTCCACAGGACGGCCGCCCTGTGCGCCGTGTTGTTGATGACCGGAGGCTGCATGTCCCAGCACGACGACAAGAACGCTCCGCTGCCGCGCATGGAGAAGGCCGCGGCGCTGAAGTGGGCGCGGGACCACACCGCCCGTCTGGCCGAGGTCGCCGGGGTGGACATCCTCCCCGACACGGCCAAGACGGCCTTCGAGGAGTGCGTGGGAGAGCACGACGAAGTGGCTGAGGACGGCCGCTACAGCCTCTATTACTACGTGTACTCGCCGGCCCCGGCGACGGATCACACGCGTATCGTGCGCACGCTCCGTGAAGAGCTCGCAAAGAGCGGATACGAGATCACCGGATACCGGGAATTCAAGAGCGCCTATGAATCCTCGGTGCTGAGAGCCCGGAACAAGAAGAACCAGTTCTCGGTGGAGGCCGAGACGGTCGGATCCGGCAAGAAGAAGCCTCAGCGCTTCTCCTTCTCCGTGAGCACGCCGTGCCTGCTCCCGCCCGGCGCCGAACAGCAGCAGTTCTGACAGAGCCGAGAGGGCCGAGGAGCCGAGCATGTCCGAGGAAACGCATGTGGACCCCGCCGAGCTGCGCGCCGCCGCCAAGGCCGCTGACGCGATAGCCGACGACCTGCGAGACCCGGCCGACAGGGCCGTCAAAGAGGCCGACACGGCAGGAGGCTCCCTCTCCGGCTGGGCGTTCGGCTCCGCCCTCCAGGAGATCTCCACCAGCTGGAAACCGGCCCTCGACGGCCTCCGGGCCCGGGCGCAGGCAGGAGCGGCCAACCTCCGCTCGTCGGCCGACGGCCACGAGTGGAACGACGAACGCACCGGCAAGGACTTCGAGAACCTGGGCGCGGACGGACGTTCCACCACGACCCGGGCGACCCCCGGCGAGATGCCCGCCGTGCTGCGCGGGCCGAGCGGCGCCTCCCCGGCCCAGGGCGGCGCGTCGCCCGACCCGCGCACCCCGTACGGCACGAACATGCCGACGTACGACGACGGTTCGGTGAGTACGCGGCCCACGGCGGGCGAGAACCCCTTCGGGTGAGGCGGTCTGCGCCGGGGCAGGCAGGCGCCCGGGTGCGTGCTGAATCCGCGGCTCCGTTAGCCTGCTCGGAAGTGATCCGGTCATGTCACGGCTACGGGGAGGAACACGGGGATGGCGGACTTCCAGATCGACACCGATCGCATGAGGACGCTGATCAACAGGCTGGACCAGGTGGACGACCGCATGCGCGGCGCCCAGCAGCGGCTGAACAAGGTCGGGCCGACCGGCCTCGGCACGGACGGCCTCGACAACGCCTGTGACGACTTCCAGGACGACTGGGGCGACGGCATCAAGCGGATCGCCGACGCGGCCAAGACGCTGCACGAGGGCCTTCAGAAGACGCTCGACGCGTACGAGGCGACCGAACAGGACATCCGGTCGGGCCTCAGCCCGGCATAGCCCTGGCCACCGCCACTTCAGGAACGCGCACGGCGTGCGCGACCGCCACGCAACGGGGAGAAGACGATGGGGATGTTCGACGATCCCGACTGGCCAGGACTGACGTTCAACCCGGCCAAGGGAGATCTGTCCACGATCGAGTCGCTGGCGTACGACGTCAAGACGGTCGGCGACGAGCTCGACGAGCTGCGCGAGATGCTGGTGGGCATCGGCAGGACCGACGGCGTCTGGGAGGGCGAGGCCGCCAGGAAGTTCCAGGAGAAGGTCGGCGAGCTGCCCAAGTACCTGAAGCAGGGCCACGAGTCGATGGCCGCCTGCTCCCGGGCGCTGCGCGGCTGGCACGACGAGCTCGAGACCATGCAGCGGCAGGCCAAGAGCCTCGACGAACGCGCGGTCGAGGCCCGCAAGCGGCTCGACGAGAAGAACTCCGCGGTCGACCAGGTCAACTCCAGGATCAACCAGGCGATGTTCAGCGACATCACCGAGCAGCAGGCCAAGGCCCTTTCGGAGGAGGCCGATTCCGCCTCGGCGGCCGCCCAGGCAGCCGCGTCCGACCTCAAGATCCTCATCGAGGACGGCGAGGCGCTGCGCCGCTACTGGGAGGAGCAGGCGGAACAGGCGGAGAAGGCCATCCGTGAGGCCGCGAAGAACCGTCCGCCGGACATCGGCTTCTGGGACAAGGTCACGGGCGGCCTGAAGGGCGCCTGGGACGGGTTCACCGACTTCCTCGCCGAACACGCGGACACGTTCTCCAAGATCGGATCCGTGCTGTCCATCATCTCCCTGGCGACCATGGCCGTCCCGCCCGTGGGAGCGGTGTTCGGGGCACTGGCCGTCGGCGCCAGCGCGCTCGCGCTGGCCGGCTACGGGGTCAAGACGGCCCGCGGCGAAAAGGTCGGAGTGATGGACTGGGTCGGCGCGGGCCTGGGCGTGCTGCCCGGTGTCGGAGCGGTCAAGGGCCTGACGGCCGGAGCGAAGGCGGCCAAGGCCGCGGCGACGGGCGAACGCCTCGCCGGTGTCTTCTCCCATGCCGACGAGATGGCGACCTCGGTCAACGTGGCCCGGGGCATGGCCGGCGGCGTCATGTACAAGGGCCTGGCGCGGGCGGGCAAGGCGATCGGTCTCGGCGACGAGGCCCTGGACGTCGGAAGCAACGTGATGCGCGGAACGATGATCGGCATCAAGGGCATCGGCCTCGCGCACGGACTGGTGTCGGGCGGATCGAGCACGCAGTCGGCCGCCGCGCCGTCCAGCAGCGCGTTCATGTCGGCGGCGGGAGCGGCCTGAGCCATGGACACGAGCTTCCGCGCCGCCGGCACCGCCGACATACCCACCGCCGTCTCCGAGCGGCTGCTGTTCCGGGTGCCGCCCGCCTTCTTCGAGCTGCCTGTCCAGGAGGATCCGGAGCTGGTCGGCGAGGCGCTGATCGAGCTGGCCCAGGACATCTACCCGACGGGCGACGCCCCGCTCTGGTTCCAGTACGCGTCGGCCCAGCTGCCGGTGGTCGCCGAGATGATCGAGGAGGGCGTCGGCTACGCGGGCTTCTGCCTGCTCGACCTCGACGGGCGGCACAGCACGGCGACGGTGACCGCCACCTTGCTGGAATCGGTGCCGGACGGCCGGAAGGCGACGGCCGCGAGTGTCGCCGCGGAACTCTCCGGTGTCGCCACCGGTGCCGGGGAGGGCACTCTCGTCGAGACGGTGTGGCTGCCGGCGGGCGAGGCGGCCGTCAGGTTCACCTCGGAGATCATGAGCCTTCCCGCGGAGATCACCGATTCCGGCCGGCCCGAGGAGGTGGAGATCGGGAAGATCGCCGTGTTCCTGCCCCTTCGGCGCCACGCGGAGATGGCCCTCTTCGAACTCAGCACTCCGTGCATGCAGGACTGGGACCTGTACTCCGAGCTCTTCTTCAGCATCGTGAACACGCTGGAGGTGAACGATCCCGAGCCTGCGGCGGACGACCGGCCCCCGGCCCCACCGCCCCCGCTCACGGAGCCGGAATCGCCGGTTCGGGACGTGTTCGGATGAGCAGCGCGGCGCATGCCGAGCGATGACGGCGCCGCCTCCGAGCAGGCCGCTCCGGGGGTGTTGCCCGTGACGGCCGTTGTCCTGGCGGAGGTGCCTGGGCTGACCGAGGCGGCGCGGACGATCGGCGCCGCAAGGGGTATCGACTATCTGGCCGACCGGGAGGTCGCGGCGATGCTGCATCGCCATCGGACGCTCCTGGCGCGGATGAATCTGCTCGGCATCTGGGGCGGTCTGCTTCTCGCGCCCGGAGCCGTTGGCGCCTGGTTCCTGATCGACGCCACTGGCCGGGACGCCCTCGACCCGGTGGCCGGTCCGATCCTCGCCACGCCCGTACTGCTCCTGCTCGCGGCCGCTCTGTACCTGCTGTCCCGAGCGTTCCGGTCCCGTCGTGTCTGGCTGCGCACGGGGACCCGCGATCAGGTCAACGGATACCTTCAGGTCCTGTCCGTGGCGGGCGTCCCGCCGCGCGAACTGCCCGTGTGGCTCAAGCCGTTCAACGGTAGGAAATGGCGATGACGACCCACGGCCCCGAATCCATTGTCACCGACTTCTTGGGTCAGGAATTGTGAGTACCGTATTCAGCGTGCGTTATCCGACGGCGCAGGAAAGGACGACCGGCACCATCCAGCGCGTCATCGAGGTGCGTGGCGGGGCCGCGCTCTATGTCGCGGGCGTGCTGCCGGAAAAGGACGCGCGGGACGGCTTCGGACCGCATTTCACCGTCTCCGCGGATCCGACGGGTCACCAGCCGGTGTGCTCCGTGTCCCGACGGGCGCCCGGGTCCACCCCGGGCACCGATCTGGCTGTGACGGCCCCTGACGGAGCGGAGCTGGGCGTGCTTCGGCCGCCCCTCCGAGGAGCCGGCGGGCGCCCCCGGTACGAGATGAGCTTCCCGGACGGCACGACGCTGACCGGCCGCCGTGGAACCGTCAGCGCCTGGATCCTCTACGTGGTGCTCTCGCCGCTGCTGCTCATCTACAACATCGCGGGTCTCGTCGGCGGATACGGCCGCCCCGACTGGCATCTGCCGTCGCGCACGGCATGGCGGCCCGGGGGCGGCCCCGGCCTGGGGCTCGCGCCCGTGAAGTTCTCCGGCATGACGGACAAGTACAAGGTCCGCACGGACCGCTTGGACATGCGCGTGGTCTTCGCGCAGGCCGTGCTGCACGAAGGGGACGGCTGACGGAACCGGCTGACGGAACCGGCTGAAGGAGGCGGTCCCGTCGTGGACCAGAACGCCAAGGAGCTCCTGCCGATCGGCGCCCACGCGCTGTCCGCGACCCCCGACTCGCGTACGTGGTTCAGGAGATGAGCCGCGACCACGGCTACGACTACCTCGACGACGACATGGTGCGGCGGAGCCTCGCCGAGCACGAGACGTCCCTCAGACGGACGTCGCGCGGAGGGCTGGTCTGGTTCGGAGCTCTGCTTCTCCTCGTCGGAATCGTCTGGCTCGTGGTGGCAGCGTCCGCCGAGCCGGAGAACGCGCTGAAGGCCGTCGCGCCCCCGGCCGCCGTGCTGGTCCTGGGGGTCGTGGCCGTGACGCGCGTCTACTACGTGGGCAGACGCAAGCTGGGCCACCCTTTCATCTGGCAGGGCGAGGCCGGCCAGGCCGCGCAAAAATACTGCGACCGCGTAGAGATGGACTTCGACGCGCTGGACGACGAGGTCAAAGCCCTGCGGAAGTTCCTGGACACGGAGGCCGACGGCGGGACGGGCCGCGGTGGCGTGAAGGGCCTCGCGGGCCTGAAACGGCGTGCCGAGAACCTCCAGGAGGAGGCCAGGGAGGCAGGGATGACGATCACGGACTCCGGCGAAGTGGAGGTGGAGCCGGTGTACGGCCCGGAGTCCCCCGAGTCCGGGAGACTGGCCGAGGAGCGCGAGCGGACCGCCGACTCCCTGGCGAAGCGGGTGCGCACACTGCTCGACGACGCGGCCGAGGACGACGCGTGGCTGGCGCAGAGCCTCAAGGTGATCTTCGGTACGGTCGACAACTTCGAGACGGAGAACCGGAAGTTCGGCGTCGTCGAGGCCACCGCCAAGGACCGGAAGGTCCACAACCAGCTCAACAACGTCGCCGCCTACTTCGCCGTGGCGAAGGGGTGGCCGACGGCCGCCGGCCTGGTCCAGCACTACCTGGACGCGAGCGGGAAGCCTGTCGAGGTCGTACCGCAGCAGATGATGGACGAGATCCCCGCCTTCCGTAAGGACGTCGCGGGGACACTGGACAGCGACGTCCGAAAGCGCGAGGACGGGCCGTTCAGCACCGAGTGGTCCTCGACCGCGCCCGACCCCGCGGACGGCGACAGCAGTACGGAGTGGTACTACGCGCTCAACCACTTCCAGTACCGGCTCGTCGGGGAGAAGGAGGGGGACGAGATCACGTACCACGTCGAGGTCAAGAAGCGCTACGACTGGGGCATTCCCAGCGAGCACCGCGCCACGGTGTCCGGGGGTGGCCCCGGGCCGATGGGCATGGATCTGGAGCAGGCCGACATCGCCCACCTCCACAGCGCGCGAACGGCGCGGGACTTCGAGGTCTCCGGTTCCTCCGACGACGTGACGGTGACGTCGTGAACGGCCGGCGTGAACTGCGGGGCGAGCAAGACAGGCACAGCGAAGACCGCGAGACCGGCACAAACACAAGCAACGGCACCGGCACCGGAAGCCCACTGAAGAAGATCGCTCTTTGGGCCGGTCTTGCTCTCTGCGTCGCCTTCATCGCCTGGGTGGCATGGGGGTTCCTCGAGTTCAACCACGACGTCGACAACCCCAAAGAAGGCGGCTTCTCCGGCTGGCAGTGCGACGCGGGGCGCGACTGCGGTTCGTGAGGACGGTGCGCGGCGCGGTGCCCGGATGGGTGAGTGGCGGTCCATCAGGACGGGTGATTGGGTCATGGTGGGGCGTCCGGGGTCATGAGGGTGTCAGAACACGCGCGTCGGCTGGATGCAGTGGGTATGCCACCTATGAGTGTGTATTCGCCACGCTTGTCGCGGAGTTGTGACAGGGAGCACCGGGCGAGGTGTGGGTGCTGTTCGATAGTCTGGAGACAGACTTGTGACAGGGGACCGGACGTACTGCCCTACACGGGGATGAACGAGACCGACGGGACGAACGGGGAGGGCCAACAGCATGGCCGGTGACGGATACAAGGTCGATCTGAGTGCGCTCGACAACGTCATCAAGAAGCTGAACGGGATCATCGGGGACCTCGGCAAGACGAGCCAGGACACCAAGCACAAGACGTACCTCGCGTCGGGGGCTCTGGGATTCAGCCCCTCCTGTGAGGCTCCATTCCAGGAAGCTGACGACCTCGCCGCTGCCCATGGCGACATGAAGACGTACCTGGAGTCCGTCGTCCATCACCTCGAGGAGGTCATGGACGATTTCGGTGCGAAGACCAAGAGGGCGCACGGGGCGTATCAGGACGCAGAGGCCGACACGGCCAGCGCTGTGAACGGTGCGCACACGGCGTCGACTTCCTCCTCGACCGCGGGGAGTAACGCGAGCTCGACGGCGGGGTCGATGTCGGGTGCGTAGGGGGAGTCGCAAGGACAGCAGTGGGCGCGTCGGACGCGTAGCGAGAGGCGAAGGAGGCCTGGGCCACAGTGAGTGACAAGGACGCGGACTACACGTACAACGCTCCGACTCAGTGCTATGTCGGCAAACACACCAGCGACTTCAAGAACTACAACATGGACCAGATGAAGGCCATGGTGCAGGGCGCTAGTCCTGGCGGTGTACGCGAGGTGTCGGAGGGCTGGAAGGCTATCCGTGACCAGCTCGTTGAGACGAAGACTGTCTACGAGGCTGCAGTGGCGGAGGTACTCCAGGACTGGGAAGGCACGTCGGCCGACCAGTTCCAGGCCCGGTCGAAGGTCATCTCGAAGAAGATCCAGGACACGTCCACATTCGCTGAGAACCTCTCGACGACAATGGCCAACGCCGCTGTTGTGCTTGAGCGGATCAAGCCCGAGGTCATGGCGATGGAGAAGCCGGGTACGGGGAGCAGCCTCTGGGACAAGGCGACGGACGGCGGTCGCGACGAGGAAGGCCTCAACCGCGACATCTCCAATAAGGGTGTCTCTGCGCAGGAGATCGTCGACAATCGCGAAGGCGATATGTCGGCTGGGCGCGAGGCGCAGATGAAGATGGCCGTCAAGATGGAGGAACTTGGGGCTGCCTACAACGGGCAGAGCCAGTCGATCGGGACGTGGTCGAAGAGGCAGCACGACGACGGCGAGGACTATCCGGGTGAGCCCGGTGGCATTGCTCCTGTGCCGATTGTCGCTGGCTCCGTCACTAGCCCCTCCTCCCGCTCTGCAGCGAGCAACCTCAGCCGCTCTACTGGCTCGGGTTCGCCGATCGCTGGTGCGCAGTCGCCGAACGCCAGTACTGACGGCATCAGTGGTGGCATCGGCTCGCAGAAGCCAGGGACCGGTTCGCAGATCGGCGCCGGGAATCTCAGCTTTGGTGGTTCGGGCGCTGGAGCTGGGGCCGTGGGTTCCGGCGTCGGCGCGGGCGGTGGCATCAGCGGTGGCATCGTTGGGACCGGAGCCGGTGCTGGCACGGGCGGTATCGGCGGTGCGGCTATCGGCGGCGGGATCGGTGCCGGCGCAGGCCTTGGCGCGGGTGCTGCAGGGCGAGGTGCGGGCGCTGGCGGCCGGGGTACGGGCGGCGTGGGGCGTGGTGGCCTTGGCGCAGGCGGCTCGGGTTCAGGCGCGGCCGGCAAGCCGGGTGCCAAGGGCGTTAAGGGCGAGTCGCTCGCACGCACGAAGGGCGGCGCGATCGGCAAGTCCGTAGTGAAGCCTGGGTCCGGTCAGCAGGGAGGCTCGGCTCTGCGCCAGAAGCCGAAGACCGCTACAGGTGGAACCGGAACGAACGCCGGGCGCAATGGCATGGCCGGACGCGGTACCCAGGCGAACGGCAAGGACAAGAAGCGGCGCGACAACTCCCGTCCGGACTATCTGGTCGAGGACGAGCAGACTTGGGCGAATGACCGCGTGGTCAACCCCAAGGTCGTGGAGTAGCCAGATCTACTGGTTAAGTGTGCGGTGACGACAAGACGGGGCCCGCAGCCTTCGGGCTGTGGGCCCCGACCTGCGAGGGATGAGGTGTAACGGCATGGGCTTCACGCGAGCGCTGCGCGCGGTCGGCGCCGGGGCAGCGGCGGGAGCACTGCTCTTCGCGGCCGCGCCGACGGCGTCGGCGGATCAGGTCAGAGACGGCCAGTGGCAGCTTTCGGCCTTCTCCGCTGACAAGATCTGGCAGGTCGCGACTGGCAAGGGCGTTACGGTCGCCGTCATTGATGACGGTGTTGACGCAAGTCATCCCGATCTCAAGGGCAACGTTCTTCCGGGTAAGGACTTCGAGTCCGGAGATAACGACGCCTCGCCGGAGGACGGCAGCAGCCATGGGACGAGCATGGCGGGCGATATCGCGGCGCACGGCCATGGAGCAAATGGGGGCAGCGGGGCCAAGGGTTTGGCTCCCGACGCCAAGATTCTCCCGCTCCGCGATCTCGGAGGGAACTGTTTTGCACAGTCGATCCGGTATGCGGTCGACCATGGGGCCCAGGTCATCAATATTTCGCAAGGTGTGAGCAACTGCGCGGACGAGCGTGCAGTTCTTGAGGCCATTTCTTACGCCAATGGTCACGGGGCACCGGTCGTTATCTCAACTGGTAACGAGGGGGAGAACGCGAACGACATGCTGCCTGTCAGCTACCCCGGTGTGGTTGGGGTGGGGGCTGTGGCGAGTAGCGGAGAGGTTTGGGGCAAGTCGAACTACGGCAAGCCTGTACTTCTCACTGCCCCCGGTGTTGAGATCGTCAGCCCCGGTACGGGATCTACTGGGTATACGAAAGCACAGGGCACATCGGATTCCGCCGCCTTCGTCTCCGGCGCACTTGCCCTCCTCAAGCAGAAGTTTCCCGACCTCTCCGCAGGACAGCTGGTTAATCGTCTCGTCAAGAGTGCTGGCCTTCCCGCCTCGGCGAAAAACCTGACTCTCCCGGACGAGCACTATGGGTACGGCTACATCCAGCCTCTCGCCGCACTCACCAGGAAAATCCCTGCAGGTTCCAAGAACGGACCCCTGAAGATCGATGAGTTGAACGCGGCCATCGGTAAAGACGGTGGTTCCGCTTCAGGCTCCCCTGCCCCCGAATCCACTTCGAGCGCCGCGTCAGCCGACTCTGACTCCGGCGGTCTGACCCCCGGCGTGATCATCGGCATCATCGTCGGTGCCCTCGTCGTTCTCGCTATCATCGTCGTGGTGGTCGTCCGCAGCAGGAAGAAGAACGGCAGCGGCCCGCCCCCGCCCCCCGGTGGTGGCTGGGGCGGCGGTGGACAGCCCGGACAGCCGCAGTATCCGGCGCAGCAGCAGTACCCGGGTTCCTACCCGCAGCAAGCGCCTCCCGCCCCGGGGTCGTACCCCCAGGCTCCGCCGCAACCGCCCTACAGCCAGAGCTAGTTCGCAAGCCGTACCGGCGACCTCTCCCAGTGCATCGCGTGCCCCGTGTCCTCCCCGGACACGGGGCACGTGGCGTGCGGGAGGCTCAGGTCGGTCCGGTCCCGTCCTCGTACCCAGCCGCGCGGATCGGTGACCTGCGCGGTTCGGGCGTCACGAGAACGCAGACCGTCAGTCCGGCGGCGGCCCCCGAGAGCCCGATCATCCAGCGCCAGACACCCGTGACGTCGAAAGTCAGCAGCGCGGCGCAGGCGATGAGTGCCGCAGTGAGGAGCAGCACGGTCCGCGGAACGTAGAGCAGCCACGCCGAGCGCGGATCCCAGAGCCACAGAGCGCGGGGATCGCTGTTCCGTGCGCCTGTCTTCTCGACCGAGCAGCCCTCGGCAGCCATCATGTGCGCGTCGTCGGGATGGAGCATTCCGTGCATCACCCAGCCGTCGTCGGACACCAGGGCTGCCGGTGCGGGGCTCTCGGAGGACGGGGTGTTGCCTGCGCCGCGCCGGACGTCAAAGCACAGCCACAGTTCCTGTCCTGTCAGGGAGCCAGGCAGGTGATCCTCAGCAATCGGGATCAGAAAGTGCGCGGTGCGCGACGACGCGGTGACCACTTTCAGGCATGTCTGTCTCTTGCCGCCCCGTCTGAACAACCCGGGCCCCTGGAGTGTCCCGCGAACGGCCAGGGCGGTACCCCTGCGCCGGGAGGAGGAACGCGGCATGTAGTTCCTGGAGATGCTGATCACGGAGAGACCGATGCCGGCTGCCCAGAGGATGACGGCGAACCAGCGCTTGGAGGGCTGCATCGTGAAGCCCCGCACAGCCCAGCCGAGGCTGTCCTCATCTCCCGCGACGGCGCCCAGCTCTGGACGTGACGGGGCATGGAGCACCGAAACCTTGGTTCCCGACTGCGGCCGGGCGTCCGTACGCGGATGGACCGTTGCCGTCACCGACTCCTCGCCCGCCGTGGGGGCGAGCCGGACGACTGCCGTCGAGGTGTAGGAGGAGCGGCCGTGGCTCGGATCGTGGAACTGGACGTCGCTGACCTTCTCCACCTGGACGTGCGTGAACTCCGCTCCGGCGTCAACGATCCGCTGCATGGGTTCCGGACATTGCGGCGTCCCCATCGCCAGCGCGAGCAAGGTCACCAACGCTGAGTGAGTTCCTGCGTACCACGCGAGGGAGCGCGTCTTCATGCACCGGTGCGAGGGCAACTTCCGGGGCGGCCCCTCCGGTGCCGCACCGTCCTGCCCGCCCACTTCCGCCGGATCCGAGAACTCGGCGAGGGCGATCCTGGCGTATGGCCGTCGTCCTCCTGCCGAGCGTTGGTAGACAGCGACACCTCCGACGCAGGCCAGGGCGCATCCCAGCGCGAGGAGAACGGCCGCTCTGCGCAGCTCCGGATCGGTGCAGAGGAGCCACAGCGGCAGGACGGGGGCGAGGGTCGCGAGTCCCAGTACGCCGAAATACGCGCCGGCTCTGCGGGGTGTTCGGCCCGTCCGGCGAAGAGCTGGCCCGGCAGCGATCGAGCCCTGATCAGCCGAAGACACGTCGCACCTCCTCGGCAGTCGAGGAACCGCGCCCCCTGGTGTCCTGCCCCGCGCCCGACTGGACCTTGCTGCTGTGGTTGTCCACGTTTTCCAAGCTGTCCTTGCCGTTGTTCGCCGAGACACCACCGGCGATCGGAACGGCGGTGCCCCATGCGGTGTCCCTGGCCGCATCGTGGCTTTCGGGGGTGTGCGTGTCCCTGAGGTCGTCCGCGATACTTCGAAAGCCTCTGTCGACGCTTCGCATCGTGCCGCCTGCGCCACCGGCCGCACCGCCGGTGACCGCGTCGATCCCGGCCTGCCGCGTGTCGAATTTCTCGCCCCCGAACCAGGAGTTCAAAGCATCGCCGCCGACGCCGCCCGCGGCCCCGCCCGCGACACCACTGATCACCTCACCGCCGCCCAGGCGGGTTGCGGCTGAGGCAGCGCCGGTTCCGAAGGTCGCTCCCGCGATGCCGCCCCTGAGGTTGTTCTCGAACTCGAAGCCCTTGCCGCTGAGGAGGCTGGTGGCCATGCCGCCGGCCGTGCCGGTGGTGGCGTTCTCGACGAAGACGGAGAGCGCCTCGGTGTACTTGTTGATGCCCTTGAACGACTTGTACGCGTGAGCGATCGCCCGCAGCATCCGCCCTAACGTGCTGGCCGCGTTCAGAGCCTTCTCGGCCAGCATTGCCACGCGTGCGGTGCCGACCGCAGCGGATACACCGAAGGTCACGAACGACATGCCGATCGAGACTCCGACGGAGATCCCGATCTCGAGGTAGATGTCCTCGATCTCCTCGTTGACCTCTTCGATGGCTTTCGCCGCCTTCTCAAGCCCGGCGGCCGCTTCATCGAAATGTCCGGTCACAAGGTCTGTTGCCTTCAGGCACTGATTCCAGTGCTCGTGAAAGGCCTCGGCTGCCTGACCCCGCCAGGTGTGTCCGACAGTTGAGTCGACTTGTTTGTCGAGGGCGCTGAAAACATGGTCGACCTCGGTTTTCAGGTTTCTCCACTGTGTGGCGGCCTCCCTCAGTTCGCCTGGTCGGCCGCCTGGATGGACGATCTCAATTCCGAGCTCGACGATCTCCTCGGCGATCGATTCGTCTCCGCTCATCGGTCGCCACCTGGGTTGCCGAACACTGCGCCGACCCGCGCGTCGTTGGTTTCCGTGTTCGCCGTGACCTGCTTCAAGCCGGCGCCAATGGCATCGAGATGGGTGTACATGGCCTTCATGGCATGGGCGACGTCCGCGGAGTACGTGATGTACGCCGAGGTGACCTCCTCGGACTCGGTCAGGACGCCGAAACCATCGCTGATGGCTTCCTCCCCCGTCTCCGCGACGAACTTCCGAAGGTTCGACTCCAGGTCATAGGCCTGCTGTTCGAAACTCCTGGCCAACTTCGTCAGTTCTGAGTGATCGACGTAGGACTCTTGATCGGCCACTGTGCTGCCCTCCGCGCTCGACCCATGCCATCAGCGCATGAGTCTTCCGAGCGCCAAACCCTAGGAGGCAAGCCATGCCCTCAATCGCAGGGTTCTGGCGATCCCGCAGGGCTCAGCCTGAACACCTGGCCTTCAGTCACCCAAAATGACCAACCACTGGATGAGGAGGTGGGACACCCTGAGCAGCCAGCCTCGCCCTGGCCTCACCCACCCATCTTCAACAACGCCGACCCATGCTGATCCATGTTCCCGATGCTCTTGATCGCCTAGTCCGTGTTGCCGACCGATGCCAGGAACAGGATGCCGTCGTGCCAGTAGGGCATCACCCGGCCGCTGTGGCCGAGAGGGGGTTGTTCAGGTGCCCGTACGAGGCGAGTTGCGACTCGGAGCCGGAGCCGGAGCCGGAGCCGGAGCCGGAGCGTCGGCTGTCGCCACCCGCGCTCTGATCTCCGTACACCGCAATGGCGTTGACATGACGATCCGACAGGCCGACGAGTGGACGACGGAGCAGCAGTGCCGAAGGCCGATACCGACTGGATGCGGCGGCGGGCCGATGACATCAACGCGGCGGCGCGGCAGATGAAGAAGCAGCTCGCCGTCGCCGACGATGCCGGGACCGCGCCCAGCAGCGGGGCCGCCGGCTGGTCCTCCTCGACGGACTCGGGCGGTTGGAGGAGCGCTGGGAGGATCTCAACAAGGTGCTGCGCGACGAACCAGAACTGGCCGCGGAGAACATCCGGTTCAACGCGAGCGAGTACGACGGAAGCGAGAACGTCCTCCCCGAGCTCTGGCACGACCTCACCAATTGAGGCGGCAGGGGATCTCGCCGCCGATGTCGCGGTCCCGATCGGCGCCAGGGCGTACTGGGCGGGCGGCGACGCCGACAGGGCCGGTGCCACCTGCGGCGGCATCCGGCTCGACATCGAGGCGGTGGGCACGGAGGCGAAGGCGCTCGGCCGGTGCCCTGTGCGCCAGGGCCCGACTCTCTCGACGAGGTGCTGGCTGCGGTACTGCCGGTGACCTTCGGTACCGAAGACACGGTCCGCATCGATAACCGTCAAATGACGGACCCATGAGCGGGGGTGGAGGGCCGCTGGGCCGAGGCGCAGATGGCCGTGGTGTCGAAGATGGCGCGCCACAGGTTCGGTTACGACGACGCGGCCGATCTCCTCGACCACTTCCTGGAGGGCGGCGGCGAACCGTACGAAAATCGACGCCGACGATCTGCTCGCTGTTCCAGAAGGACGTCCCCACGTTGCCTGCGCCGGTCGCGGCGGGCGACCGGTCGGAGGGCGTCTTCAGCGTCGAGTGGGCCGCGAGTGAGACCGGCTACGAGGTGGTGGACATCGCGCAGGTGGACGTCGTGGAGCTCAACCGGGTCGGTCTGGCACAGGACTTCGACGTGCACGGGACGACGGGTGAGCGGACCGGTCGGTACTGCTGGTGCTGCCGGGTCGAGGTCCAGCTGGCACGGGCCGAGTTGTGTGGGCTTGCGGGTGATGGGGCGTCGGCGGTTGACCCGCTGTTCGGGTGACTGGATAAACTCGTGGCAAAACCGCGTCAGTTGAGTTGCGAGGGGACGCGGGGACACGGGGCTACGGGGATACGGGGGACGCCGTCGTGGCGATGATGTTGCCGGACGAGTTGGCCTGGCTGTTGGAGATGCTGGGTTTCGACTGGCCGACTGCGAACGAGGATCATCTGACGCAGTGTGCCGCGACGTGGCGGGATTTCGGGGCGCAGGTCGGGGACATCCAGGCGGCTGCGGTGCAGTCGGCGGGGAATGTCACGTCCGACAATTATGGTGATTCGATCGATGCGTTCGTGGAGAAGTGGCAGGACTTCTCGGGTGGGTCGGGGTATCTGGATGATGCCCGGCAGGCTGCGGAGATGATCGCGTTCGTGTTCGACACGGCGGCTGTGCTGGTGATCGCGATGAAGATCGCGGTGATCATTCAGTTGACGGTGCTGGCGATCCAGATCGCGATCGCGGCGGCGACGGCGGTGGTGACGTTCGGGTTGTCGGGTGCGGCGTCGGCGGCGTTGACGCAGGTGACGCGGGTTGCGGTGCGGAAGATCCTCAAGGAGACGGCGGAGGCCGTTCTGGAGGCGGTGCTGGAGGCGGTGAAGGAGCCGTTCGTCTCCGCGTTGGAGGAGATGAGCAAGGATCTGATCGCCCAGACGGTGAATCAGGGTTTCGGGGCGCAGGACGGTTACAACCTGGGGCGGACTGCGAACGCGGGGACGCAGGCGGTCAAGGACGGGTTCTCCAACTTCGGCTCGACGCTGGGTGAGTCGTTGCGGGACGGGGCCGGTGGCCGGGCGGGGCATCATGCGCGTGGCGGGCTGGATCACGCGGCGGGTAATGGTGGGCACGGCGGGTCTGATTCCGGGTCGAGTGGTGACGGTGGGTCGGGTTCCGGTTCCGGGTCGGGTTCGGGTTCGGGTTCTGGGGCTGACGGTGGGTCGGGGTCGGGGTCCGGTTCGGGGGCTGATGGAGGCTCTGGGGCGGGCTCGGGTTCCGGTTCCGGTTCGGGGTCGGATTCCGGTTCTGGATCTGGGGCCGGGTCGAGTGCGGGTGCGGGTGGCGGCTCGGGTTCCGGTGGCGGCTCGGGTAGCGGTGGTGGGTCCGGTCATACCGGTGGGGGCAGTGGCTCCGGTGGTACGTCGGCCGGCTCGGGAGCGGGCTCCGGTTCCGGTGCGCATGCGGATTCCGGTTCGGGCGCGGGTTCGGGTGCTGGTGACGGTGGCGGGGGGTCCGGTCACACCGGTTCCTCGGCGGCGTCCGCAGGGTCCTCGGCGGCCGGGGGCGACGGCAGTCAGGTGCGGACCACTGCGGCTGCCTCCGGTGACACGGGTGGCGGGTCGTCGAGCAGTACGTCGTCCGCAGGCGCGAGTGCGGACACCGGGGGCGCAAACTCCTCGGCGGACAACGGCAGGCCGTTGACGCCGTTCGACGAGGGTTTCCGCGAGCAGCAGGCTCCCGCGAACACTTCCGTGCAGACCGATACCAGCGGAGCCGACGGGCCTTCGGACTCCTCGGGGCCGCAGCGCGATTCCGGTGGTACCGGTACCGCGTCGCCGGAGCCGCATTCCGGGCCGGAGACGCGTGCCGCGGCCGACACGTCGACGGCCTCGCCGACACCGTCCGGCGCGAGCGCGCAGAGCATCAACACGTCCTCGGAGAGCGCCCCGACCGCCCAGGACACCAACGGGGCGGCGCAGGCCCCGGGCTCCGCGCACACGCCCTCGCAGGGGAGCACGCACGACCCGTCGGCCGGGCAGGATCCACGGACACAGGTCCAGCAGCCCGCCGCGGCGCAGACCGGCACACCCACATCCACCGATACGTCGTCGTCCAACACGCAGCCGTCCAACACACCCTCGTCGTCGAACACGACGCCGGGCACCACACCGGGCACCACTCCGGGCAGCACGCCCGGTTCCACGCCGTCCTCGACGCCGGGCACCACTCCGGGGTCCACGCCGAGCGGGAGCCCGAGCGCGAATACGGGTTCCAGCCCGGGGTCACCCTCGCGTTCGTCGGCGCCGACGTTCCACGCGCAGAGCGTGACGACGGCCGAGGCACCCACGGCCGCGACCTCGAATCGCCCCGGGCCCACGCCGGCCTCCACCACGAACGGTGATCCCGGCCCGGCAACGAGCATCCCCAACCAGACACCCCAGACGGGCCCGGCTCCCGCCACCACCGCACAGCCGACCACCCCGCAACAGCAACCGGCCCGCCCGACGGCATCGACCACCCAGCCCCGCACCGACACACCCCAACGCACCAACCCGACGCAGACGCCGACCCAGACCACTCCTGCCCAGCCCACCAGGCAGGCGCCCACCCAGACTCCGACGCGGCAGCCCGCCCAGACGCCCACCCAGACCCCCACGCCGAACAACCCGGCCCCGACCCCGACGCCGAACCCCACGCCCGGACAGACCCCGAACCCCACGCCCGGGCAGACCCCGGCCGGAGTACCGAATCAGGCCACACCGGCGAACCCCACCAACACGGTTCCGCCCGGCGTGTACGCCGATCCCGCCCCGCACCCGAACGGCAAGCCCGGCAACCAGCAGCCCGGCCCCGCCCCCGACAACGGAGCACCTGCCACCCCGGAGCCGGACCCGACGCCGCCCCCGCCCCCGCCGCTGTCGCAGGGCCAGAGTCTCCAGCAGATTCGGGACAGCCTGAACCACGCCCCGTACGGCCTGTTGACCCCCGACCCGGCGCATCAGCAGGCGCTGGTGGACGCGGTTCCGCGGAATCCGGACGGCACCCCGCAGCGCCACCCTGATCCCAACGGGACCTGGGCCCAGCTCCAGAACGACGGCGGCCTGCAGCAGCCCGGCCGTTCCAACAACTGTCTGGACAACGCCCGCGCGGGCCTGTCGACGTGGTTCGGCGACCCGCAGGTGTCGGCTCCGCGTACCCCCGACACGAACCCGGACGGCAGCCCGGACCGGATCTCGCCCGAGCGGGACTCGTACAACAACCTGGACGCCTGGGCGGGCCGCCCGCAGATCTGGGCCGGCGCCGACCACCCCAACCCCTACGGCCGCATCGCGCAGCACCTCCAGGAGGCCGGCCCGGGATCGGCCGCCGTGGTCGGTGTGCAGTGGCCCGGCGGTGGCGGACACGCGTTCAACGTCTACAACCACAACGGCAACATCATCTGGGTCGACCACCAGACCGGCCAGGTCTCGCCGAACCCGATCCACACCGGCGCGGCCGGCGTCCGCTACGTCCCCTTCGACTCCAACGGGCAGACCATGGACGCCCCGTGGGAAAAGAAGAACGACCAGGACCAGCAGAACCAGAACCAGCAGCAGAACCAGCAGCAGAACCAGAACCAGCAGAACCAGAACCAGACTCAGCAGAACCAGAACCAGAACCAGCAGCCGCAGCAGACCCAGAATCAGAACCAGCCTCAGCAGGCTCAACAGCAGCCCAACCAGCCCAACCAGCAGACCCAGCCCAACCAGCAACCCCAGCAGACCCAGCAGGACCCGAACCAGCAGCAACCCCAGCAGACCCAGCAGGACCCGAACCAGCAGCACCCGCAGCAGCCCCAATCCCCCCAGTCCCCCGAATCCCCCCAATCCCCCACCACCCCGGAAACGGCCGGCTACGGCGCCGTGCCGGACCACGACGGGGACATGGACATGGACATGGACCACGACGGGGACACGGACGACGAATCCGACGACGACTCGTACACCGAATCCGACGCCGAACACGACGCGGAGACCGACTCGGACGCGGAGACCGACTCGGACGACATGGACGTCGACTCCGACGACGACGCGCTGACCGACCACGGCGACGACGGGCAGACGGACCACGACGGCGACATGGAGGTCGACAAGGACTCCGACGACGAGCAGAGTCGCCGGGATCTCGACCCCACCCGCGACGAGCGCAACGCCGACCTCGTCCGCGAGGAGACCGACGACGTTCAGCAGGGAGTCGCCCCGGACCCGGTCCAGGCCAAACTCCGGGAGTCGCACGACGTCTACCGGATCGACCTGGACAACGTGCATCAGAACCTGCGCGACTGGGCCGATCCGGAGACGCACCCCGACGCCCCGCTGGCCCGGTTGCTCCAGCAGGCGTCCGAGCGGCGGCAGGCGTACGAGAAGGCCATGAAGCCGCTCGAGACGCCGCGGCGGGCCTTGCAGGACGCGATGAGCGAGGAACGGAAGCTCGAGAAGAAGTTCGACGACCTCATGAAGAAGGGCGCGACGGCCGACGCCACCGCGCTCAAGAACGGCGGCCTCGCCACTGCCAGGCAGAACAGGGAGGCGGCGCAGACCGCCTACGACGCCGCGGTCGAGCAGCACCGTAAGGTCGACGTCCCGCCGACGGCCTTCACCGACGCCGAGCTCCAGGAGGCGCTGGGCGACAACTTCACGAACATGAACGACGGCGAGAAGTACGCCGTCCTCGCCGCACTCGCCCGTATGAGCAACGCCTTCCACGGTGACAACGCGGTCGGCAACAGCCCCGAGCGCGACCCCGACGGCGACAGCCCCTACCAGGGCACCACCAAGGGCAGCGGCGCCAACGCCACGGTCAACCCCGCCGTCAACGACTACGAGTCCACAGCGGTCCGGCGGCGCAACGAGGCGGCGGCCGACCTCCCCGCGAAACTGCGCGGAGACACGGACGCGAAGAAGGCGTTCGCCAACCTGCGGACCGTCTTCGACAAATCCGTGGCCGACGACCCCGACCTGACCCCCGTCAAGCGCCGGAAGATCAAGGAGCTGATGGAGGCGGCCCTGGCGGCCGGTACGGGCCCCGACATGACCGGCAAGAACTACGCGGTCGTCGAACTCGTCGACGCCGACGGCAACCGTACGTACGTCGTCGACTCCTCCGTCCCCGCGGGCAGCGACGCCGTACGCCCCCTGCACTCCGAGGCGCACCTGCTGAACTGGGTCGACCACATCAACGCCGCCACGTCGGACGGAACCGCACCACCCCGGTACGAGATCGCCGGCCTCTACACGGAGCGGGAGCCCTGCGGTTCGAGAGAGCTCAATCCCGGGTACGCCGAGTGCTCCAAGACCATCGCCGCGCACGAGTCCATGAACGGCGTACCGGTGTATTACGGTACGACCTACCGCCACTCGGACGCCGCGCAGAAGCAGGCGATGGACGCGGAGCTGAGCGACCACCTGGCCGTGGTCGCGGAGACCTGGATCCGAGTGAGGGCACAGATGTACGGACTCGCCTGAGGACATCCGAAGGACGTCTGGACATCCGAGGGACGTCTGGACATCCGAGGGACGTCTGGGCGTTCAGGACGTCAGGACGTCTGAAAGTCAAAAAGCCTGAACGTCTGAAAGCCTGAATGTCTGAAGGACACCTGAGTACGTCCGCGGACCACGGACGCCTGAACACGCCCGAAGAACACCTGAACAGGGCCTGCGGGCGTCCGAGGCCCCGAAAGGGAGCAGCATGACCAGCGAGAACCAGGAGCCCGCCCCCGCCGAAGCGTTGAGCTCCCAGGAGGCGGCCGACCGGATCGTCGACGACTGGCCCTCGCTCAAGGGCTGGGGCGTGCACCGCGTCGTGGACCCGTCCGGCGCGCAGGGCGCGGAGGTCCTGCGGGCCGTGCGCGAGCGCGTGCCCGACAGTGTCCTGGTCGACGCCGCCGGGCGCACCGCGGACGACGTGTTCACCGAGGTCGTGACCGCCCTCGGGGCACGGTTCAAGACGCCCTCCGCCTGGTCACGGAGGCTGCCGAAGAAGCCGGCGCGGCTGGTCCTGCTCGTGGGCGCCGACCTCGTCGGCCGTACGCGGACGAGCGGCGATCCGCGACGACTGCTGCAGGCCCTGAACAGGCTGGGCGGGCTGGGGCACACCGTCTTCGCGGCTGTACGCGATCCAGAGTTCGGCGACGACTCGTCCCGCTCTCTGCGCCTCGCGGCCGAGCCGCCGGCCTTGGACGAGGTTCCCGCCGAGGTGCGGGCGCTGGCGCTGGCCGAGGCGCGGCACGTGCCGTACGCCGTCTGGCGGGAGCTGGTCGCGGGCCTGACCGGACAGCGCCCCGACGCCGGCCGGACGGCGGACCTGGCCACGGAGGAGAGGGCACGGAGCCTGCTCCTCGTGGACCCGGACGCGGAGACGGTGTCGTTCCGGGACGAGACCGTCGCCCGCACGCTCCGCGGGCAGCTCCCGGCGGAGGACCGGGCCCGCACCCACCACCACCTCGCGGAACATCTCGCGGACCGGCTCGCCGATCACCTCGCCGACGCACCCGGACAGCCCGCGCCGACGGGGTCCCCGGGCGCGGAGGAACCGGCGGAGACCGGCTCCGTGGTCCGCTACGCGACGACGGCGCTCGCCGCCCACTGCGCGGCGGCCGACCTCGCCGCGGGCGACACGACGTACACCCGGTTCACCCAACTGCTGCGCCGGACCCGGCTCGTGGCCCACCTCGCGCCCGAGTCGCTGCTGGAGGCGGCCGAGGGCGCGGGCCTCGACGAGGCTCCCGCCGGATCGGTGCTCGCCGACGCCGTGCACGCGCGTGACTACGCGCTCCTGCCCTGCGACCAGGGAACCTGGGTGGCCTGGCTGCATCTCCAGGCGACGGTGCGCGGTGACACCGAACTGGCCGACGGCCTGGCCGCCGCCGGTGTCCGGACGCCCTGGCGGGTGACGTGGACGCGCTGGCGCCCGCCCGCCGCGCTGCACCTGTCCTATCTGGCCTTCTCCGCGGTCATCGACCTGATGGAACTGCGCCTCGACGACCGGCCCGTGGCCGCCGCGGTCGCCTACCGCGACCGGCGGCGCCACGTCACCCTGTACGACCCGCGGAGCGGCGAGGAACTGGCGACGGCGCCCTGGGAACTGGGCCAGGACCCCGAGGAGGCGCTGCCGGGCCTGCGCTGGCCGACCGCCGGAGGCGAGGACGACCGGCCCGAGCCCGAGCCGGTGAACGGCACACTGCTGGACGCCGGACCCGTCACCATCGGCGACAGCGTGGTGATCGCGGGCCACGGCGGCCTGTTCGGCATCGAATCCGCGCCCGGCACGCCCTTCACCGGGATCACCCGCCGCCCGGGAGGCCGCGTCGAGGCCGCCTGCCCGGCCCTCCTGAGGGCGCCCGCCACCGTCCCGCGCCACGGCCCGGCCCCCCGGCCCGCCGACCTGGACACCCTCTTCGAGGACGAGGACGGCACGCTCGTCGCCGTGCCGGAGCCGCTGCTCCCCGCGGACCTGACGCACGCGGCCACCCGTGAGTTCCTGGTCGATCAGGGGATCCCGGCGTTCCGCGACGTGCACGGCCTCGGGTTCTTCGGCCTCGAACGCGACCCCGACTGGTGGAGCGTGGCGCACGGCACCCACACCGGCCCGCCGCCGCCCCGCCCCGAGCGGCTGCTGCGCGAGATCGCGGGGCCCGCGGACAGCGCCCCCGACGACGGCGCCGGGAGCGGCCCCGCCGCGCCCACCGGCCCGTACTTCAGGATCGGCCTCTGGATGGGCGACGACATCGTCGTCGACGGCCCGACCGGCGCCGTCCTCCACCTGCCCGACCAGGACGACGAGACCCCCGGACGCGCCGAGATCGTGGGCCGGAGCCTGCACGACTTCCTCGCGATGGTCTCCGTGTGGCTGCTCGGCGTCCACGTCTTCACGGTGACCGGTGACAGCGTCGAGACCCGCGAGATCGCCTCCCGGGTCAAGGGCCTCCAGTCCACGCTGGACCCGGTCGGCGCCGCGGCCGGCATCTGGGGCATCGCACTGATGGACCACTGATGGACCACTGACGGCCCGCCGAGCACCGCCGGACCGACGCGACAGGGACCACGTATCCATGTACGAGAACGTCACCACGGACACCGCGGCCGAACGGATCGTGGAGTGGTGCCGGGCGGGGGACCGGGGCGTGGTCGAGCTGATGGGCTCGACGGGTTCGGGCCGCACCGCGGCGCTGCTCCGGGTGCGCCGCCTGGTGCCGGACGCGGTGTGGGTGGACGCGGCCGGGCTCGGGGCGGACGAGGTCGCCGACCTGGCGCGGGACGCGCTGCGCGGGCGGCACGGCCGTGGTCCTGGTCGCCCAGGCGCAGCGGCTCGCGGGCACGCACGGCGTCGGCTACCCCGAGGCGGCGCTGACCACCCTGAGCAGCCGCGTCGCCGGGGCCCTGGACGCGCTGCTCGTCGTGGAGGTCGACTGGCACGACGAATGGTCCGCCGCGCGCCGCCGCCTGGAGGTGGCGGTACCCGCGCGCACTCCGGCCGACGCACGGTCGGCTTCCATGTCGCGGGAATGGGCTCTCCAGGCACTGGCCCTCGCCCGCCGCGGGCTGGTCCCGCTGGAGGTGTGGCGGCGGCTCTCACGCTCCCTGAACGGGGGAGACCTCGACTTCCCCGTGGACGACCCGGACGTCTTCGCCGTCGGCGACGCGCTGGGCGCGCTGGCGTCCTCCGGGCGTCATCGACCCGCGCCGCGTGTTCCCCGGCCCGGTCGTCGGGCTCGCCCTCGCGCCCGACGGATGGGACCCGCGGGGAAGAACGGCGGTCGTGGCCCAGGACGACACTCCCTCCACGCCTCGTTTCTGGGTGTTCGACGCGGCTACGGGAGAGGTGCTCGCCGGACCGTGGACGGGTGCCGTACCCGACTTCGGGCAGAGCGAGCCGTGGTGGCGGGGCGGCTGCGGGCGGCTGCGGAGCTGGGCCGCGTTCGACCCGTTCCCGGCGGGGCCGGGGCTCGTGCGGGACCGGCTGCGGGCGGGTGACCTCGTCGTGGTGGCGTCGGCGGGCGGGATCTTCGCCGTCGAGGCGACCGCGCCCGAGCGGTTCCCCGACGGTTTCCCCGGACCACGCACCGCGGACGACGAAGACGAAGACGAAGACGAAGACGAAGACGAAGACGAAGGGGAGGGCTGGGAGGACGACGATGAAGAGGACTGGGACGACGAGGATGACGTCGACCTCGACCTCGACCTCGATCTCGATCTCGACGCGGGCAGCGGCGACGCGTACAGGCGGACCGTGACGTCATCCACCGAGGCCCGGACCGCGACCGCGTACACGCGCGGCGAACTCCTCGCCCTGCGCGACGAACTGGAGAGTCATCTGCTCGCCATCAGCCCGCACGCCGCGTACAGCTGGTGGACCGAGGGCCTGTACGAGGTGCTGTGACGATGGCCCCGGACCCGCACGCGGCCGTGTTCGTCGCCGGAGCCCGGGTCCGTTAGGGTCGCGGGCATGACACGTACGGGTGGGGACGGCACCGGCCTCCAGTGGGAGGGTGACTTCTCGCGTCAGTGGGAGAGCGAGCTGCCGCCCGAGGCGCGGGCGCTCGCCGAGGAGCGGGCGCGGGTCGCCGAAGTGCTTCGGCGCGAGCGGCTGCGCGGGATCGTGTGCGCCGCCGTGTTCGTCGCCGCGGCGCTCGCCGCGCTCGTCGGACAGGCCGTCGGGGACGCCGGCGCGGTGGCCCTGACCGCCAACGCCCTCGGTGTGCTGGGCGGCTGCGGCGCGCTGTGGCTCGCCGTGCGCGGCGTGGCCGGGGCAGGCCGGACCGGACTGTGGCTGATGGTCGGATCCGCTCTGGTCATCGCGGTGGGCCAGGCGGTCTGACCCACCCCGCGCGCGGTCCCTACACCGACTTGGTCATGTGGGACACGGTGCCGCCGTTGCCCGCGGCGAAGTCGATGTCGTTCTCCTGCTGACGGATGAGTTCCTCGTTGAAGGACTCGTTCTCGTCGTGGTTCTTGGCCATGGAGCTCAGCGCGCCGCCGATGTTCGTCAGCTCCTGCGCCAGGTGGTTCATCGACTCGAACATGCCGGTCTGCAGGCCCTCGTAGGCGATGCCGAACTTCTCACCGATCTCGTCGTCGCCCCACGGCGGCATGTTCGCCTTGTCGGCGAAGCTCGTCAGGCCCTGCACGAAACCCTCGACCTGGCCCTGCTGCGGAGCGGCCGGCCCGCCGCTGGTGGGCGAGCAGGCGCCGACGGACGCCAGGCCGTTCTGCAGCGCCGCCGCCGCGGCGGAGAAACGGCTGCCCAGGTCCTGGAAGTTCTGGCCCTCGCGGGCCAGGGACTGCGTATCGGTACGTATTCCTTCGCGAGGCATGGTGTTCCTCTCGGGTGGAAGGGCGGGGGAAGAGCTGTGCGCGGGCGGTGCACGGACCGCTCAGGACGGTGTCCTCGGCGGTGCCGGGACAGGCCCGCTCAGAACAGGCCGTGCCACATCTGCTCCACGATCACCGACCACCAAGTGCCGGAACTCTCGAAGCAGGTGGCGTCGAGGCCGAAGAGGCGGTCCTGGAGCTCGGCGACCGCCGCACCCGCCTCGTAGGGGTTCATACCCAGCATCAGGTCGCGGGTCGCGACGAGTGCGGCGAGGGAGTGCGCGAAGGCGGCGACCGAGCCGTTCACATAACGGCCGCTGCCCGTCTCGGGGTTGGCGGCCCACACGGAACCCGCCCCCTGCTGCACCGTGATCACGTACCGCCCGTCGGTGCCGATCCGGGTGTGCGCGGAGAGCACCTCGGCGGCGCTGGGCGACAACTCGGCGCCCGCCGCCCGCAGTTGCGTGGCCGCGTCCGCGAACAGGCCGCCCGCCGGCGGGTCGTCGGGCCGGTCCGCGGTGAAGAAGAAACGGACGTCCGCCGGGACGCCGGTGCCGGTCAGCGTGGACCGCGCCGCGTCGGGCAGCGGGGCCCCGGCGACCAGCGCGCTGTCGTAGCGCAGGACCCCGAGCCGCTCCGGCAGCGCCCCGGAGAGACTCTCCGCATAGGGCGCGGGAGCTGTCGCCGGGTCGGGCGCCGGCACCCGGTGCGGGTGCGGCGGCGGTGCCTGACCCGTGAGCCGCGCCATCGACTCCACCTGCGCGGTGAGCGCGGCGACCCCAGCCGCCCGCTCGGCCGCGTCCCGGCCGTAGCCGTGGCTGGACGAGAGGGACGCGGTCGGGAAACCGGCGGTGAGGGCTTCGAGGGTGTAGCCGCCGGGGAGCGAGGAGGGGCTGAGGTCGGTGTGGACCGCCAGCACGTTCCCCGCGGGGACGGCCAGGCGGCTCAGGTCCGTCCAGCCCTGGTACTCGACGTGCGGCAGGCCGGGGGCGGAGACGCGGGTCAGGTACGTCTCCTCGCCGGTGCGCGGGTCGATGTACGTGAACACGGCCGTGTTCCCCGGGCCGGTCACGGCGCGGGCGTCCGGCGCCGGGCCCTGGTGCCGGGTCTGGTCCTGGTCGGGGGTGGTCACGCCTGGGTCTCCATCGGCTGAGGGCGGGGCAGGGTCGGAGGTGGTGTCACGGCCGGCGGGGCGTCCGGGACGGCAAGCTCCGGCCGGTCGCGCAGGGCCTGGGCGTACGCGGGCAGTCCGTCCTCGTCGAACGCGGCGGCGAGCACCCGCGCCCGCAGCGGAGGGTCGGCCAGGGTACGGGTGAGCAGCGGCGCCGCCCACAGATAGGTGCGGGCCGCGTCCTGGAGCTGCCCGGCCGCCGCCTCGTCCGCGGCGACCTCCTCGACGGCCGCGCGCAGCACGACCGGGTCGGCGTACGCCATCAGCGACGGGTCGGTGAGCAACCGCGGCAACTGGCCCGCCCCCAGCGCGTGCCCCACGATGGCGTCCCGCACATAGGGGTCCGCCAGCGACCAGTCCTGTCCGGGGACCCGGCCGAGCAACTCCGTGGCGACGCTCAGGTGCGCGGCGGCCGCGTCGGGCAGCTCGGCACGGATCGCCGCGGCGAGGGCGGGGTGGTCCAGGGCGATCAGGGCCCCGGACTCCGTCCCGGCACCGGTCTCCGCCTCAGTGGTCCGCAGGAAGGGTCCGGCGAGCAGCATGCCCGCGGCGATCTCCGCCGCCATGTCCCGCCCGGCCAGCGCGGAGGCGAGCGGCACCCACAGGTGCAGGGGCAGCCCGTCGCCCTCGGCGAGGGCCAGCGGCGCCAGCATCGCCCGCAGCACGGCGGGGTCGGCGCCGAGCCGGTGTGCGTGCAGGTCGAGGACGTCGGTGAGTGTGGCGGGCGCGTGCGCCTGCGGCGACGGCGCGGGCTCGGGGGCCAACAGCCAGCCGGCGACGGCCAGCTGGACGATCAGACGGCTGCCGCCCGCGCCCCCGGCGGCGGCCCGCGCCGCGAGGGCGCCGGCCAGCTCCCGCCGCGCTCCGGCATCCACCGTGAACGGCTGCGCGGAGGCGCCGGACGCGGGGTCGAGGGCCGCCTCGGCCTGGAGCAGGAGCCCCGCCGGATCGGCGTACTCGGGCGCGTCCAGATCGATGACCCGGACCGTGCCGGGCGGCAGCGCCGAACTGATCAGTGCCGCGGCCGCCCGGGGAACGTCGGCCAGCAGCCGTACGGAACCGAGCGCGCCCAGCGGCACCAGCAGCTCGCGCGCCATGCGCTCCGGGCCGTGGCCCGCCCGCACCGGACCGGCCCGGTCCACATCGACCACGACGACGGCGCGCTCGCCGTCGCCCGCGTCCAGGGCCTCGTACACCTGCGTGTCGCGGGCCGCGTCGATGCCGAAGTGGTCCGCGAGCAGCCACAGCACCTGTGCGGGCGTGCGGCCCGCGGCGCTGGGCACGGCGGGTGCCGGAAGCGGGGGAGGGACGGTCGCCGGATCGAGGCGCGCGAGGTCGACGCGCTCCCGGTACCCGGGGTCGCAGAGCATCAGGAAGCCGGTCAGCAGCCGCGTGCGGCCGGACCCCGGAGAGCCGGTGACCAGCGTGACCCGGGGCGCGCCCGGCGCACCGGCCCGCCACGCGGCCAGGTCGCGCAGCGCGGCGGTCCGCCCGCCGATGAACGGATGCGGCTCATGGCCTCGCCCCGCGCCGCCGCCTCCCGTGTCCCCGCTCCCCGCGCCACCGCTCCGGCCGTCGCCGGACGGCGGCGTCGGGCTGCTCGGCTCGCTCATGTGCCCTGTCTCCCCCGGTTGTCGCCGTGTCACCCTCGCACCGCACGTCCGCGTCCGCGCGTCCGTCGAGGGTGCGTCGATCACTGCCTGTCGAGTCTAGTGCCGGCCGCGGACAACCGGCCCGGATCAGGCGTTAGCCCCGCGCCACCTCGCGCCGGTACAGCTCGATGGCCGAGTCCGGCGGGAAGTTCGGCACGTACATCGTCGAACCGTCCGTCTTCGAGATCACCAGATGGCTGCCGCCGTAGCTCGGCGGCTCGGTCGGCGGGAACGTCGCGTAGATCAGGAAGCCCAGGTCGAACTCCTGGACGTTGAGCGTGGCCGGGGTGCCGTCCGCGCACAGGGGCTGGAACGACGTCCGCGCGATCGCGAGCGCCTCGTCGGTGGTGCGGGGTGCGGTGGTCAAGTTCCTTCTCCTTCAGGCTGGTTGTGCGGACGGCGCCGGAGACGAGTGCCTCCGGCGCCGTACCGTACCCGGGGAACCCGGGGCATCGCGGGCGTCAGTTGTGCATCGGCAGCCAGGCGGTCTGCACCAGCTGCGCGCCGCCCTTGCGGGTGATGAACATGCCACGGCCCTGCGGCAGTCGCTGCGGCTTGAGCGGGCCGAAGATCTGGCCCTCCGCCGGGTCGCCGGAGAGCACCAGGCCCGTCGCGCCGAGCTCCTTCATGCGCTGCATGACCGGCTCGAAGGACTGCCGCGCCGCACCCGAGGACGACCGCGCGACGATGATGCGCAGACCCAGGTCACGGGCGAACGGCAGGTACTCCAGGAGCGACTGGAGCGGGTTGCCCGAGCTGGTGGCCACCAGGTCGTAGTCGTCGACGATGATGAACGCGTCGGGCAGGTCGTACCACGACCGGTTGCGCAACTGCTCCGGCGTGACGTCCGGACCCGGCATACGACGGCCCATCGAGCCCGCCAGACTGGTGACGACCTCCTGGAGCTGCGGGCCCGACGCGCAGTACTTGTACAGATGCGACTCGGGCATCTCGCCCAGGTGCGCACGCCGGTAGTCACCGACGACCAGCAGCGCCTTGTCGGTCGCGTACCGCTCCGAGATCTGCTTGGCGATCATGCGCAGGAACGCCGACTTGCCGGACTCGGACTCGCCGTAGACCACCATCAGCGGGTCGTTCTCGAAGTCGATGAACGCCGGCGACAGCGTCGTCTCGTCGACACCGATCGCGACACCCCGCTCGGGGAAGTCGCTGCCCTTGGGGATCTCGCTGATGTGCAGCTTCGTCGGCAACATCCGCACCGGCGGGGCGGCCGGACCCTGCCAGTGCTCGGCGATCGCCGTCACCATCTGCTCGATGCCCTGGCCGAGCGTCGTCACGTCCGACGAGGCGTCGATCCGGGGGAGACCGGCGAGCGAGCTGAGCTTGTCCGGGGTCAGTCCGCGGCCGGGCATGCCCAGCGGCACGGCCTCCATCTTCTTGCGGTCGAACTCCGACTCCATCGGGTCACCGAGCTTCAGCTCCACGCGGTTCAGGAGCTGGTCGCGCAGCGCGGGCCGCACCTCGCTGTACCGGGCGGCGCCGATGAACAGGTGGATGCCGAAGCCGAGACCGCGGGCGGCGAGATCCAGGATCACCGGGTCGAGCTGCTCGTAGTCGGTCTTGAAGGCGGCCCAGCCGTCGATGATCAGGAAGACGTCGCCCCACCGCTGGTCCGGGTACTGGCCCGCGGCGCGCCGCGCCCGGTACGTCCCCATGGAGTCGATGTTGTTGGCGCGGAAGAACTCCTCGCGCTCGTTGAGGATCCCGCGCACCTCGGCGACCGTACGGCGGATCTTCTCCGCGTCGAGCCGGGAGGCGGCGCCGCCCACGTGTGGCAGGCCCTCCATGGAGAGCATGCCGCCACCACCGAAGTCGAGGCAGTAGAACTGCACTTCGGCCGCGGTGTGGGTGAGCGCGAACGCCGACATCACGGTACGGATCAGCGTCGACTTGCCGGACTGCGGACCACCGACCACGAGCGCGTGACCGGACGAGCCGGAGAAGTCCAGGTACTGGATGTCGCGCCGCTGCTCGAACGGCTTGTCCACCAGCGCCATCGGCACGATCAGCTTGCTCTGCGCCGAGTACTCGGCGGCGTGCAGACCGCGCTCCGCCGTCGCCGACAGCGGCGGCAGCAGGGCGTCCATCGAGGGGGACTCCTCCAGCGGCGGCAGCCACACCTGGTGGGGCGGCGGGCCCTGGCCGACGAGGCGGGCCACGATGACGTCGAGGACGGTGTCCGCGAGCGCGTCGTCCACCTGGTCCGGCACCTCCTCGGGCTCCGGTTCCTGGATGATCTGCTGCGCGACCGGCGCCGCGGTGAACAGCACCGGCTGCCGGTGAGTGCGCGACCCGCCGGGCCCCGAGCCGCCCGGCCGGTAGACACCACCGACGTACGCGGCCTTGAACTGGATCATCGTCTCGGTGTCGTACTTGAGGATGCCCGAACCCGGCACGTTCGGCAGGTGGTACGCGTCCGGGACACCGATCGCCGTACGGGACTCGGCGGCCGAGAAGGTGCGCAGACCGATGCGGTACGACAGGAACGTGTCCAGACCGCGCAGCTTGCCCTCCTCCAGGCGCTGCGAGGCGAGCAGCATGTGCACACCCATGGATCGGCCGATGCGGCCGATCTGGATGAACATCTCGATGAAGTCGGGCCGTGCGGTGAGCAGCTCGGAGAACTCGTCGAGCACCATCACCAGGGACGGCAGCGGGTCCAGCGGGGCGCCGGCCGCGCGCGCCTTCTCGTAGTCGGTGATGTTGGCGTAGTTGCCCGCCGAGCGGAGCAGCTCCTGGCGGCGCTGGAGCTCACCGGTGATCGAGTCGCGCATGCGGTCGATGAGGGTGAGGTCGTCGGCCAGGTTGGTGATCACGGCGGCGACGTGCGGCAGTTCGGACATGCCGGCGAAGGTCGCGCCGCCCTTGAAGTCGGCGAGGATGAAGTTCAGCGTCTCCGAGGAGTGCGTCACCGTCAGCGCGAGCACCAGGGTGCGCAGCACCTCGGACTTGCCGGAACCGGTCGCGCCGACGCACAGGCCGTGCGGGCCCATGCCCTCCTGCGAGGCCTCCTTGATGTCGAGCATCACCGGCTGGCCGTCGCGGTCCACGCCCAGCGGCACGCGCAGCCGCTCGTGCAGGGTGCGCGGGCGCCAGGTGCGCGACACGTCCACCGAACCGGCGTCGCCGATGCCCATGAGCTCGGTGAAGTCCAGGTTGGCGAGCAGCGGTTCGTCGCCGTCCGCCGAGCCGGCGCGCAGCGGCGCGAGCTGCCGGGCGAGGGCCTCGGCCTCGGTGGCCGACAGGGTGTCGCAGATGCCGGTGTACTGGGTGCCGCCCTGCGACTCCAGGAGCAGGCTGCCCGGGTGGACCTGCACGGACAGCGAGCCGCGCAGCTCCTCGACGATGCCGGGGACCACCTCGATGATGGTCACGCCCTGAAGGCCCTCGGCGCCCGCGATCAGCGACTCGTCGGGGATGTCGCCGCCGTCCATCACGACGACGAGGTGCGGGGCGTCGGCGACCGGCGGCCCGTTCGGGTTGAAGCGGCCGCGCCCTTCGAGGTCGTCGGCGAGCATGTCCTCGATCTCGCCGAGGTCGTCCACGATCATGCGCCGCGAGCCCGCGCCGTCCACGGTCGAGTCCTGGACGTGCGGCAGCCACTTCGTCCACTCCCACTCGGCCATGGCGCCGGGCGAGGCCACCACCGCGACCCGCAGGTCCTCGGGGGAGTGCAGGGTGCACAGCTGGGCGATCAGGGCCCGCGCCGCACCGTAAGTGGTGTCCGGATCACCGGAGATGCTGACGTGGTAGAAGGACCGCAGCGACACCGCGAGCGGCAGCGCGTCGAGCGTGCCGTGCGTGTCGAGGAACGACTTCATGGCGTGCGCGGTGAGCGGCTCCAGCTCGTCGAGCGGCGCGGTCTCCGGCGCCATCAGCGGCGTCGACAGCTGCTGCGGGCCGAGCCCGAGCCGTACCTGGGTGAAGTCCCCGTCGCTCGCGCGCCGCTCCCACACCCGCCGCCCCTCGGCGACCAGTGCCCACAGCTGCTCCGGGTTCGGGTGCAGGAAGAACTGCCCGTCACGCTGCTTGCGCGCGGTGGTCCGCACCTCGCGCCGGACCTGGGCCAGGTACTTCAGGTAGTCCTGGCGCTCCTGGGCCATCTCCGCGCCGCCGCCCTGCCGCGCCTTGATCAGCTGGGCGAGCGCCATGGCCAGGGTGGAGACGATCATGACGCCACCCATGATCTTCATGATCGACTGCCCCGACGTGAAGAAGAACGCCGACGACGTGCCCATGCCCAGCATGGGCAGCAGGCTCATCATCAGATTCTGGTCTTCGGGCCGGGCCAGTTCGGGCGGCGGCTCCAGCTGCACCTCGTCCGTCGGTACGTCGGGCGGCAATACCCGAGGCGGGCGCTTGACGATGACCACGCTCACCGAGGCACCAGTCCTTATTCATCGGCATTCGTCGGCAATTACGGTTCCGTGCGCACAGTTGTCGTGCGCATCGGTACATGTCGGACCGCCCCCGTTACCGGCGGTACCCCCAGACCGGAGAGCGAGTGCTCCGGCGTGCCGGATGATCCTACTGACTCCGGTCAACTGACGGGGCCCATGGGGTGAGATGAGACCTGGACGGTACGCTGTCGCCCCGCGCGTGACGCCATCCGAACGCCGAACGGGCGCCATACGAACGTCGTCTGCACCAAATAACCGCGACGCCACACGAATTCTCTACAGCGCCGCCACACCAATTTCTTTACAAGGGGGAACCGCGAGGTGAGCACCACCGCTCTTGCCGGGGGCGGGACCGGCTTCTGCCGCGTCACCGTCGCCGCACCGGACGCACGGATCGATGTCGCCCTGCCCGAGGACACGGCCCTGGCCGACATCTATCCCGAGATCCTCCAGCTCTCGGGGCAGACACAGGCCGAGGGCGACCCCACCGGCTACCACCTGGTCCGCCGGGACGGCACCGTCCTGGACGCCGGCCGCTCGCTCGCCGACCAGCGGGTGCTCGACGGCGACGTGCTGCTGCTGCGCCCCTTCGGTGAATCGCTGCCCGCCGCCGTGTTCGACGACGTCTCCGACGCCGTCGCCTCCGCGGTCCGCCGCGACCGCCGCCGCTGGAGCGACGAGCTGATGAGCGTCGTCGGCCTCGCCGCGGGCGTGCTGCTCCTGACGATGATGGCGTTCGCCCTGTGGTTCTCGAACCCGACGGACCGCGACATGCACGGTCTGCCCGGGATCATCGCCGGCGTCGTCGGCGTCCTGCTCGTCGCCCTGTCCGTGGTCCGCGCCCGGGTGTACGACGACCGCGCCGCGTCCACCGCGCTGGGCCTCGCCGCCCTGCCGCACCTGCTCCTCGCCGGCTCCGGCATCTTCCCGGCCGACGGCGGCGAGGGCCCCGGCCGCCTCCAGCTGCTGTCCGGCTGCGTCGTGGTGCTCATCGCCTCCGCGCTGCTCGTGGTGCTGCTCCCGCACGGCGACGCCGTCTTCGTCGCCGCCGCCCTGTGCTCGGCCGTCGGCGCCCTCGCCACCTTCGGCGCCCTGGTCACCGAGGCCCAGCCGCGCGAGGTGGCCGCCGTCACCGCGGTCGTCGCGATCATCGCCGTGGCCTGGCTGCCCGGCCTCTCCGCCCGCTCCGCCCGCCTCCCCATCGGCTACCGCTCGCCCGACCAGATCGCCCAGGGCCGCGACTACGGCCGCGACGAGGAGGAGCACGTCGACTTCGGCCGCATCGGCGCCCAGGTCCGCCGCGGCCACGAACTGCTGCTCGGCCTCGTCATCGGCTGCGCCACCGTCGCCGTCGCCACGGCCGGCGTCGTGCTCGGCTTCTCCGACCAGGTCTGGTCCCAGCTGCTCGCCCTCGCCTGCGGCATCGCCGTGATGCTGCGCGCCCGCCTGTTCGACTACACCGCGCAGGTCGCCTCCCTGGTCGTCGGCGGCCTGCTCATCCTCGGCCTGCTGATCCTCGGCATGTCCCTGCACGTCCCGCAGTCCCTGCTGATCAGCCTGGTGCGGGGGGACAGCGGCCCGCTCAACATCCACACCCTCTGGTTCACCGCCGCCATCGGCGGCGGGGCCGCGCTGCTCGTGGCGGTCGGCCTGACCGTGCCGCGCAAGGGCGTCTCCCCGTTCTGGGGCCGGCTGCTCGACCTCTTCGACGGCTTCGTGCTGCTGACGCTCGTACCCCTGTGCCTGGCAGTGCTCGGGCTGTACACGCAGGTGCGCAGCATGGTCAGCTGACCCGCGCACCGACCCGTACCGCGGCGGCCGTGGTCAGGGTGGCAGTCGGGTGACTGCTATCCTGACTCACGGCCGTTTGTGTACGCGCCCCCGGCAGCACGCTGGGGACAGCGCCCAGCGAGCCTCGCCTCCCGAGTTACGGAAGCTCCCCTGAGACTGAGACCAGGGGCACTCGGTGGCGCTCAAGAATCTACGAGGAGTAAGCGTGGCACTCGACACCGCTACGAAGAAGCAGATCATCGACGAGTTCGGCCAGAAGGAGGGCGACACCGGCTCCCCCGAGGTCCAGGTCGCCATGCTCTCCCGCCGCATCTCGGACCTGACCGAGCACCTCAAGACCCACAAGCACGACCACCACTCGCGTCGTGGTCTGCTGATCCTGGTCGGTCAGCGTCGCCGCCTGCTGCAGTACCTGGCCAAGAAGGACATCCAGCGCTTCCGTGCCCTGGTCGAGCGCCTCGGCATCCGCCGCGGTGCGGCCGGCGCCCGCTAAGACGCTGTGAAAGGGAGCGGTTCCCGTCTGAGGGGGCCGCTCCCTTTGCTGTACGTGCGTACTGTCGCCCTCGCTTTGTAGTCTGGTGACGTACGACCCCGAAGAAGAACGAGGAGAGGCGCGGTCGAGCCGCCGCCGGTCCTCGGTAGTGGCCCCCGGAGACGCAAGAGGATCCCCGGGTGCTTCGATCGAAGACCGGCCCGCACCCACGGCGCGCTTCTCCACTCCGTCCCCCTGCCACACGGGCAGAGAGGGACAAAAGACGTAACAGACGAAAGTAACGGAGAAAACGCTAGTGGAGAACGAGACCCACTACGCCGAGGCCGTCATTGACAACGGCTCCTTCGGCACCCGCACCATCCGCTTCGAGACGGGCCGTCTGGCCCGCCAGGCCGCCGGCTCCGCCGTCGCCTACCTCGACGACGACACCATGGTGCTCTCGGCCACCTCGGCCTCGAAGAACCCCAAGGACAACCTCGACTTCTTCCCCCTCACGGTGGACGTCGAGGAGCGGCAGTACGCCGCCGGCAAGATCCCCGGCAGCTTCTTCCGCCGCGAGGGCCGCCCCTCCGAGGACGCCATCCTCACCTGCCGCCTGATCGACCGCCCGCTGCGCCCGTCCTTCAAGAAGGGCCTGCGCAACGAGATCCAGGTCGTCGCCACGATCATGGCGCTCAACCCCGACCACCTGTACGACGTCGTGGCGATCAACGCCGCGTCCGCGTCGACGCAGCTGGCCGGTCTGCCCTTCTCCGGCCCGGTCGGCGGCGTCCGCGTCGCGCTGATCAACGGCCAGTGGGTCGCGTTCCCGACGCACACCGAGCTCGAGGACGCCGTCTTCGACATGGTCGTCGCCGGTCGCGTCCTGGAGGACGGCGACGTCGCGATCATGATGGTCGAGGCCGAGGCCACCGACAAGACCATCAAGCTGGTCGAGGGCGGCGCCGAGGCGCCCACCGAGGAGGTCGTCGCCGCCGGCCTCGACGCCGCGAAGCCCTTCATCAAGGTCCTCTGCAAGGCCCAGTCGGACCTCGCCGCGAAGGCCGCCAAGCCGACCGCCGAGTTCCCGATCTTCCTGGACTACCAGGACGACGTGCTCGAGGCCCTGACCGCCGCGGTCAAGACCGAGCTGTCCGCCGCCCTCACCATCCCGGGCAAGCAGGACCGCGAGGCCGAGCTGGACCGCGTCAAGGGTCTGGCCGCCGAGAAGCTCCTCCCGGAGTTCGAGGGCCGCGAGAAGGAGATCTCCGCCGCGTACCGCTCGCTGACCAAGTCCCTGGTCCGTGAGCGCGTCATCAAGGAGAAGAAGCGCATCGACGGCCGCGGTGTCACCGACATCCGCACCCTGGCCGCCGAGGTCGAGGCCATCCCGCGCGTGCACGGCTCCGCCCTGTTCGAGCGCGGCGAGACCCAGATCCTGGGCGTCACCACGCTGAACATGCTGCGCATGGAGCAGCAGCTGGACACCCTCTCCCCGGTGACCCGCAAGCGCTACATGCACAACTACAACTTCCCGCCGTACTCCGTCGGTGAGACGGGCCGCGTCGGCTCCCCGAAGCGCCGCGAGATCGGCCACGGCGCGCTCGCCGAGCGCGCGATCGTGCCGGTCCTGCCGACGCGCGAGGAGTTCCCCTACGCGATCCGCCAGGTCTCCGAGGCGCTGGGCTCCAACGGCTCGACGTCCATGGGCTCGGTCTGCGCCTCGACCATGTCGCTGCTGAACGCCGGTGTGCCGCTGAAGGCCCCCGTCGCCGGTATCGCCATGGGCCTGATCTCGCAGGAGATCAAGGGCGAGACGCACTACGTCGCCCTCACCGACATCCTCGGTGCCGAGGACGCGTTCGGTGACATGGACTTCAAGGTCGCCGGTACCAAGGACTTCGTCACGGCCCTCCAGCTGGACACGAAGCTCGACGGCATCCCGGCCTCCGTCCTGGCCGCCGCCCTCAAGCAGGCCCGCGACGCCCGCCTCCACATCCTCGACGTGATGATGGAAGCGATCGACGTCCCGGACGAGATGTCCCCGAACGCCCCGCGGATCATCACGGTCAAGATCCCCGTGGACAAGATCGGTGAGGTCATCGGCCCGAAGGGCAAGATGATCAACCAGATCCAGGAGGACACCGGCGCCGACATCACGATCGAGGACGACGGCACCATCTACATCGGTGCCGCCGACGGCCCGGCCGCCGAGGCCGCCCGCGCCACGATCAACGGCATCGCCAACCCGACCATGCCGGAGGTCGGCGAGCGCTACCTGGGCACCGTCGTGAAGACGACGACCTTCGGTGCGTTCGTGTCCCTGCTCCCGGGCAAGGACGGTCTGCTGCACATCTCGCAGATCCGCAAGCTCGCCGGCGGCAAGCGCGTGGAGAACGTCGAGGACGTCCTCGGTGTGGGCCAGAAGGTCCAGGTCGAGATCGCCGAGATCGACTCCCGCGGCAAGCTCTCCCTGATCCCCGTGGTCGAGGGCGAGGACGACGCAGACAAGAAGGACGACGCCGACAAGTGACGTCCCGTAGCACCACGACGACGGCCCGCACCTCCTCGGAGGGGCGGGCCGTCGCCCGTACCCAAACCCTGATCAAGGGCGAGAACGGCATCGGAACCGTCCGCAGGACCACCCTTCCGGGCGGCCTGCGCGTCGTCACCGAGACCCTGCCCTCCGTCCGCTCGGCGACCTTCGGCATCTGGGCCCACGTCGGCTCGCGCGACGAGACACCGACGCTGAACGGCGCGACGCACTACCTGGAGCACCTGCTCTTCAAGGGCACCTCCCGCAGGAGCGCGCTGGACATCTCGGCGGCCGTCGACGCCGTCGGCGGCGAGATGAACGCGTTCACGGCGAAGGAGTACACGTGCTACTACGCGCGCGTGCTCGACACCGACCTGCCCCTCGCCATCGACGTCGTCTGCGACATGCTGACCGGCTCCCTCATCGAGGAGGAGGACGTCGACGCGGAGCGCGGCGTGATCCTCGAGGAGATCGCCATGACCGAGGACGACGCGGGCGACGTCGTGCACGACCTGTTCGCGCACACCATGCTCGGCGACACGCCCCTCGGCCGCCCGGTCCTCGGCACCCCCGACACGATCAACGCGCTGAGCCGCGGCCAGATCGCCCGCTTCTACCGCAGGCACTACGACCCGACCCACCTGGTCGTGGCCGCGGCCGGCAACGTCGACCACAACAAGGTCGTGCGCCAGGTCCGCGCCGCCTTCGAGAAGGCGGGCGCGCTCACCGGCTCCGCCGCGCCGCTCGGCCCGCGCACCGGCCGCAAGACCCTGCGCGCGGCCGGCCGGATGGAACTGCTCGGCCGCAAGACCGAGCAGGCCCACGTCATCCTCGGCATGCCGGGCCTGGCCCGCACCGACGACCGCCGCTGGGCCATGGGCGTCCTCAACACGGCGCTCGGCGGCGGCATGTCCTCGCGCCTCTTCCAGGAGGTCCGCGAGAAGCGCGGCCTGGCCTACAGCGTGTACTCGTACACCTCGTCGTTCGCCGACTGCGGCCTGTTCGGCGTGTACGCGGGCTGCCGCCCGAACCAGGTGCACGACGTCCTGAAGATCTGCCGCGACGAGCTCGACCAGGTGGCCCAGCACGGCCTCACCGACGACGAGCTGACCCGTGCCGTCGGCCAGCTCAAGGGCTCCACGGTCCTCGGCCTGGAGGACACCGGCGCGCTGATGAACCGTATCGGCAAGAGCGAGCTGTGCTGGGGCGAGCACATGTCGGTCGACGACATGCTGGCCCGCATCTCCGAGGTGACCCCGGACGAGGTGCGCGAGGTGGCCCGCGAGATCCTGGGACAGCGCCCGTCGCTGTCGGTGATAGGCCCGCTCAAGGACAAGCAGGCGGCACGCCTCCACGAGGCCGTCGCGTAACCCCTCGGCACGCCCCATCGCATGTAAGGAACTGGAAGAACATGAGCAAGCTGCGCGTGGCGGTCCTCGGAGCCAAGGGCCGCATCGGCTCCGAGGCGGTGCGTGCCGTCGAGGCCGCCGAGGACATGGAGCTGGTCGCGGCCCTCGGCCGCGGCGACAAGCTGGACACGCTCGTCGAGTCCGGCGCCCAGGTCGTGGTCGAGCTGACCACGCCCGACTCGGTGATGGAGAACCTGGAGTTCGCGGTCGGCCACGGCATGCACGCCGTCGTCGGCACGACGGGCTGGACCGAGGACCGTCTCGCGCAGCTGAACTCCTGGCTCGCGGCCTCCCCGCGGACCGGCGTCCTGATCGCCCCGAACTTCTCCATCGGCGCGGTCCTGACGATGAAGTTCGCCGAGGTGGCGGCCCCGTACTTCGAGTCGGTCGAGGTCATCGAGCTGCACCACCCGAAGAAGGTCGACGCGCCCTCGGGCACCGCCTCCCGCACGGCCCAGCTGATCGCGGCGGCCCGCGCGAAGGCGGGCAGCGCGCCCGCGCCGGACGCGACGCGGACGGCGCTCGACGGCGCCCGCGGCGCGGACGTCGACGGCGTCCCCGTCCACTCGGTCCGCCTGCGCGGCCTCCTCGCCCACCAGGAGGTCCTGCTCGGCGCCGAGGGCGAGACCCTCACCATCCGCCACGACTCGCTGCACCACAGCAGCTTCATGCCGGGCATCCTCCTGGGCGCCCGCAAGGTCGTGTCGGCCCCCGGCCTCACCTTCGGCCTGGAACACTTCCTCGACCTGAACGGCTGACCTGCGGCAATGCGCGCGAAAATCACGTACGCCATCACGGCGGCGGTCCTGGTCGTCTACTTCGTCCTGGCCGGCGACCGCGGCATCATGCTGATCCAGCAGGGCACGCTGCTCACGGTCACCTTCGGGATCGCGGTACTGATCCTGCCCGTGATCGGCATCTGGTTCCTGTGGGCGAACACCCAGTTCGTCCGCAAGGCCAACCGTCTCGCCGAACTCCTGGAGGCCGAGGGCGGCCTGCCCGTCGACGAACTCCGCCGGGACGGCTACGGCCGCATCGACCGCGACTCGGCCGACGAGGTCTTCGCCCGGCGCAAGGCCGAGACCGAGGACGCGCCGGGGGACTGGCGCTGCTGGTTCCGGCTCGCGGTCGCCTACCGCGACGCCCGCGACACCCCTCGCGCCCGCAAAGCGATGCAGCGCGCGATCGCCCTCCAGGAGGGCCGCACGCTCAGCACCTGAGGCACGCGAAGGGGCCCGCCGAGATCACGATCGTCTCGACGGGCCCCTTCGCCGTACGTCCCTCAGCTCTGCGGCCGGTACTCCTCGGTCCACACCTCGATGCTGTCGGCGGCGCGGTCGAACGCCGTGGACCGCCCGAGGAAGTCGGCTCCGTGACTGGTGAGCAGCGTCGTCTGCTCACCCTGCCGGTCCCGCCGTACGAGCACCAGGGCCTGCCCCTGGACCGTGCGGGGCAGCCCCAGCCAGCGCACCGGCTGCTGCACCGTGCGAGCGGCCACGACCTGCGCCCAGGGCGCCGTGCGCGTCTGGAGGAACCCGACGTGGCGCAGTCCGCGCGCGCTCACCCAGGTGCCCATCCGCAGCAGTCGCAGGGCGGCGGTGATGATCAGCACCGCGAGCACCCCGCACACGGTCGCGGCGGCGACGTCACCGGCCACGGCGATGATCACGGCTGCGAAGAGCACGTACGACGCCAGCAGCAGAAGAAGCGCCGCCGCGCCGACCCGGTACGGACCCGGGCGGTACGGGCGGCGCCACTGGTCCCGGTCGTCGAAGGGCAGCGCGACATCCGCGGCCTCGTCGAATGCACGGTCGGCCGTCAGGAAGGGCAGGGGCACGACGGGTCCTCACTCGATCCACGCTGGTCTTGGGCTGTGCCCGGTGAGGCTACCCAGGCCGAGCGGGCCCTTCCACTTCAGGGGGTCCGGACGAGTAAGGGACGCGCCACGAGCGACTCAGCGCCCGTCCGACGCCTCGGACTGCTGGACGTGCTGTGTGGACTGGTCGGCGGACAGCGCCGGCATCCCGAACAACAGGGAGCCGGCGATCCCGGCGACGACGGTCAGCCCGACCAGCCAACGGCCGGCGAGCTGACCTGCGGAGGGACGCTCACGCGCAGGCGGCGTGACGTTACTGCGGAACTTGTCGGCTTCGGCGATGAAGGCGAAGGGAACGGGTTCGCGCCGACGGAACATGGGTGCTGCTTCTCCTCAAGAGGTTCGAACTAAGTGTGTTCATCTACACAGACGTGCGCCTGCCCCAAATGGTGCCGTCAATCGCCAAATTCACTGAAGTTTTTTCCTGTTCCACGCGGAACAGGGCCAGACCGGGCGAATGCCGCGTTGTCGGTGGCGGCCCGTAGAGTGGGCGCCGCCCGACCGTAGTGATGGGAAGGACCCCCCGAGCCGTGACCGAAACCCCTGTTGAAGACCTCAAGCCGACGTTCCGTGGCGATGTCACCGTGGAGCTGGTGAAGCACACCGCCAGCGACTCGGACGTGCTGTTCGCGGCCCGCGTCTCCACCGTAGGCGAGCAGTCCTTGGACGAGCTGTCCAAGGATCCTGCCCGCTCCAAGGGGCTCATCAACTACCTGATGCGCGACCGGCACGGCAGCCCGTTCGAGCACAACTCGATGACGTTCCTGATCAGCGCGCCGATCTTCGTCTTCCGGGAGTTCATGCGGCACCGCGTGGGCTGGTCGTACAACGAGGAGTCGGGCCGGTACAGGGAGCTCCAGCCGGTCTTCTACGTCCCGGACGCCGACCGCAAGCTGGTCCAGGAGGGCCGCCCGGGCAAGTACGAGTTCGTCGAGGGCACCCAGGCGCAGCAGGAGCTGACCGCCCGCTGCATGGAGGACTCGTACCGCCAGGCGTACGAGGCGTACCAGGAGATGCTGGCGGCGGGCGTGGCCCGCGAGGTGGCCCGCGCGGTGCTCCCGGTCGGCCTGTTCTCGTCCATGTACGCGACGTGCAACGCGCGCTCGCTGATGCACTTCCTCGGCCTGCGCACCCAGCACGAGCTGGCCAAGGTCCCGTCCTTCCCGCAGCGGGAGATCGAGATGGTCGGCGAGAAGATGGAGGCGGAGTGGGCGGCGCTCATGCCGCTCACCTACGCGGCGTTCAATGCCAACGGCCGCGTGGCGCCGTAGACCTGAGCAGGCCCCGGGCCAGCGGCCGGAGCACACATGTACGGATCAGCTGACCGAAGTGTCCGTATTGCGGCATTTCATAAAGTTCATCTAGCCTGATCAAACGGACCCGGCACTGCTTGAACCCCCGAGCAGGCAGTGCCGGGCTCCTCCTTTGTTGTGACTTGTCGCATCCCCCGAGGGGGGACCCGGTGCTGAGCAGCGAGTAGCGTGTTACCCATGGCTCCGACCTCGACTCCGCAGACCCCCTTCGGGAGGGTCCTCACCGCCATGGTCACGCCCTTCACGGCGGACGGCGCACTCGACCTCGACGGCGCGCAGCGGCTCGCCGCCCACCTGGTGGACGCAGGCAACGACGGCCTGATCGTCAACGGCACCACCGGCGAGTCCCCGACCACCAGCGACGCGGAGAAATCGAATCTCGTACGAGCCATCGTCGAAGCGGTCGGCGACCGCGCCCACGTCGTCGCCGGAGTCGGCACGAACGACACCCGCCACAGCATCGAGCTCGCCCGCCAGGCCCAGCAGGCCGGCGCCCACGGCCTCCTCACGGTGACGCCGTACTACAACAAGCCCCCGCAGGAGGGCCTGCTCCGCCACTTCACGGCGATCGCGGACGCGACCGAGCTCCCCGTGATGCTGTACGACATCCCGGGCCGCAGCGGCGTGCCGATCAACACGGAGACGATCGTCCGTCTGGCCGAACATCCGCGGATCGTCGCGAACAAGGACGCCAAGGGCGACCTCGGCCGCGCCTCCTGGACGATCGCCCGCTCGGGCCTGCCCTGGTACTCCGGCGACGACATGCTCAACCTGCCGCTGCTGTCCGTGGGCGCCGTCGGCTTCGTCTCCGTCGTCGGCCACGTGGTGGCCCCGGAACTGCGCGCCATGCTCGATGCCTACGTATCGGGTGACGTGCACAAGGCCACGGAGATCCACCAGAAGCTGCTCCCGGTCTTCACCGGCATGTTCCGCACCCAGGGCGTCATCACGACCAAGGCCGCGCTGGCCCTCCAGGGACTGCCCGGCGGACCCCTGCGACTGCCCCTCGTCGAACTCACTCCTGATGAAACGGCGCAGCTCAAGATCGATCTTGCTGCCGGCGGGGTACAGCTTTAACCACAGACTTGGCAAAGCTCCACAACTGAATCAACAGAACAAGCAGAACAAACAGCTACATCTCAGGCATCACCACAACTGCTACTGCACGAACGTCACGCGCGCCACGTGCCTCCAGGCACGTGGCGCGCGTGGTGAGGAGAGTCTTTTGAGTCATCCGCATCCTGAACTCGGCGCCCCGCCGAAGCTCCCGAAGGGCGGCCTGCGTGTCACCCCGCTCGGCGGCCTCGGTGAGATCGGGCGCAACATGACCGTCTTCGAATTCGACGGCCGTCTGCTGATCGTCGACTGCGGAGTGCTCTTCCCCGAGGAGGAGCAGCCCGGAATCGACCTGATCCTGCCGGACTTCTCGTCCATCAGGGACCGCCTCGACGACATCGAGGGCATCGTCCTCACGCACGGCCACGAGGACCACATCGGCGGCGTCCCCTACCTCCTCCGCGAGAAGCCGGACATCCCGCTGATCGGCTCCAAGCTGACCCTCGCGCTGATCGAGGCGAAGCTCCAGGAGCACCGCATCCGCCCGTACACGCTCGAAGTCGCCGAGGGCGACCGCGAGCGCCTGGGCCCCTTCGACTGCGAGTTCGTCGCGGTCAACCACTCGATCCCGGACGCGCTGGCCGTCGCCATCCGCACCCCGGCGGGCATGGTCGTCCACACCGGCGACTTCAAGATGGACCAGCTGCCGCTGGACCGTCGCCTCACCGACCTGCCGACGTTCGCGCGACTCGGCGAAGAGGGCATGGACCTTCTTCTCTCCGACTCGACGAACGCCGAGGTCCCGGGCTTCGTCCCGCCCGAGCGCGACATCTCGAACGTGATCCGCGGTGTCTTCGCCGGCGCCCAGAAGCGCATCATCGTGGCGTCCTTCGCCAGTCACGTCCACCGCATCCAGCAGATTCTGGACGCGGCCCACGAGTACGGCCGCAGGGTCGCCTTCGTCGGCCGCTCGATGGTCCGCAACATGGGCATCGCGCGGGACCTCGGCTATCTGAAGGTCCCCGCCGGTCTGGTCGTCGACGTCAAGACGCTCGACGACCTTCCGGACAGCGAGGTCGTCCTGGTCTGCACGGGCTCCCAGGGCGAGCCGATGGCCGCCCTCTCCCGGATGGCCAACCGCGACCACCAGATCCGCATCGTCTCCGGCGACACGGTGATCCTGGCGTCGTCGCTGATCCCGGGCAACGAGAACGCGGTCTACCGCGTGATCAACGGCCTGACCCGCTGGGGCGCGAACGTCGTCCACAAGGGCAACGCCAAGGTGCACGTCTCGGGCCACGCGTCCGCGGGCGAGCTCCTGTACTTCTACAACATCTGCAAGCCCAAGAACCTGATGCCGGTCCACGGCGAATGGCGCCACCTGCGCGCCAACGCCGAACTGGGCGCCCTCACCGGCGTCCCGCACGACCGCATCGTGATCGCCGAGGACGGCGTCGTCGTCGACCTGGTCGACGGCAAGGCCAAGATCGTGGGCAAGGTCCAGGCGGGCTACGTCTACGTGGACGGTCTCTCCGTCGGTGACGTGGGCGAGCCGGCCCTGAAGGACCGCAAGATCCTCGGGGACGAGGGCATCATCTCGGTCTTCGTGGTGGTGGACTCCAGCACCGGCAAGATCACCAGTGGCCCGAACATCCAGGCCCGCGGATCCGGCATCGAGGACTCGGCGTTCAACGCCGTGGTCCCGAGGATCCAGGACGTGCTGGAGAAGTCGGCCCAGGACGGCGTCGTCGAGCCCCACCAGCTGCAGCAGCTCATCCGCCGCACGCTGGGCAAGTGGGTCTCGGACACCTACCGCCGGCGCCCGATGATCCTCCCGGTCGTCGTCGAGGTCTGAAGCACCTAAGGAGCGGGGCGCCTCGATTTGCATCGAGGCGCCCCGCTCCAGTACGTTTACGGCTCCGCCTGAGGGGAACCCGACGCAGTTACGTGCTGGGATCGCTTCCTCGACAGAGGCGGAAATTCCGACTCAGAATCTCTGATAAAGTCGGTTCAGCCGAAAGGCAAAGGCCCTCCAACGGCCACCGGAAACAAATTCGGACCGGAAACGGAACGGAAAAAGGATCTGGTAAGGTTGGAAACACGAAATACCGAAGGGAAGCGCCCGGAGGAAAGCCCGAGAGGGTGAGTACAAAGGAAGCGTCCGTTCCTTGAGAACTCAACAGCGTGCCAAAAATCAACGCCAGATATGTTGATACCCCGTCTCTCTGAGACGAGGTTCCTTTGTAAAAACACAGCGAGGACGCTGTGAACCGGGAGATTATTCCTCTTCCGGTTCCGCTCTCGTGGTGTCACCCCGATGACGGGGAAACATTCACGGAGAGTTTGATCCTGGCTCAGGACGAACGCTGGCGGCGTGCTTAACACATGCAAGTCGAACGATGAAGCCCTTCGGGGTGGATTAGTGGCGAACGGGTGAGTAACACGTGGGCAATCTGCCCTTCACTCTGGGACAAGCCCTGGAAACGGGGTCTAATACCGGATACCACTCCTTCTCGCATGGGAAGGGGTTGAAAGCTCCGGCGGTGAAGGATGAGCCCGCGGCCTATCAGCTTGTTGGTGAGGTAGTGGCTCACCAAGGCGACGACGGGTAGCCGGCCTGAGAGGGCGACCGGCCACACTGGGACTGAGACACGGCCCAGACTCCTACGGGAGGCAGCAGTGGGGAATATTGCACAATGGGCGAAAGCCTGATGCAGCGACGCCGCGTGAGGGATGACGGCCTTCGGGTTGTAAACCTCTTTCAGCAGGGAAGAAGCGAAAGTGACGGTACCTGCAGAAGAAGCGCCGGCTAACTACGTGCCAGCAGCCGCGGTAATACGTAGGGCGCAAGCGTTGTCCGGAATTATTGGGCGTAAAGAGCTCGTAGGCGGCTTGTCGCGTCGGTTGTGAAAGCCCGGGGCTTAACCCCGGGTCTGCAGTCGATACGGGCAGGCTAGAGTGTGGTAGGGGAGATCGGAATTCCTGGTGTAGCGGTGAAATGCGCAGATATCAGGAGGAACACCGGTGGCGAAGGCGGATCTCTGGGCCATTACTGACGCTGAGGAGCGAAAGCGTGGGGAGCGAACAGGATTAGATACCCTGGTAGTCCACGCCGTAAACGGTGGGAACTAGGTGTTGGCGACATTCCACGTCGTCGGTGCCGCAGCTAACGCATTAAGTTCCCCGCCTGGGGAGTACGGCCGCAAGGCTAAAACTCAAAGGAATTGACGGGGGCCCGCACAAGCAGCGGAGCATGTGGCTTAATTCGACGCAACGCGAAGAACCTTACCAAGGCTTGACATACACCGGAAACGTCTGGAGACAGGCGCCCCCTTGTGGTCGGTGTACAGGTGGTGCATGGCTGTCGTCAGCTCGTGTCGTGAGATGTTGGGTTAAGTCCCGCAACGAGCGCAACCCTTGTTCTGTGTTGCCAGCATGCCCTTCGGGGTGATGGGGACTCACAGGAGACCGCCGGGGTCAACTCGGAGGAAGGTGGGGACGACGTCAAGTCATCATGCCCCTTATGTCTTGGGCTGCACACGTGCTACAATGGCCGATACAATGAGCTGCGATACCGCAAGGTGGAGCGAATCTCAAAAAGTCGGTCTCAGTTCGGATTGGGGTCTGCAACTCGACCCCATGAAGTTGGAGTTGCTAGTAATCGCAGATCAGCATTGCTGCGGTGAATACGTTCCCGGGCCTTGTACACACCGCCCGTCACGTCACGAAAGTCGGTAACACCCGAAGCCGGTGGCCCAACCCCTTGTGGGAGGGAGCTGTCGAAGGTGGGACTGGCGATTGGGACGAAGTCGTAACAAGGTAGCCGTACCGGAAGGTGCGGCTGGATCACCTCCTTTCTAAGGAGCATCTAGGCCGCCAAACATTGTTTGGTGGTCCAGGGCCATTACGTCGGCAAACGTTCGACGGTGGTTGCTCATGGGTGGAACGTTGATTATTCGGCACGATCGGTTGTCTTTCACTAGTACTGCTTCGGCGTGGAACGTGAGGAGAGAACGGGTCGTGTCGGGCACGCTGTTGGGTATCTGAGGGTACGGATTTGATCCCGACCTCAATGCCGGCCCCGGTAAAAATCTGCTTCGGTGGGTTGTGACGGGTGGTTGGTCGTTGTTTGAGAACTGCACAGTGGACGCGAGCATCTGTGGCCAAGTTTTTAAGGGCGCACGGTGGATGCCTTGGCACCAGGAACCGATGAAGGACGTGGGAGGCCACGATAGTCCCCGGGGAGTCGTCAACCAGGCTTTGATCCGGGGGTTTCCGAATGGGGAAACCCGGCAGTCGTCATGGGCTGTCACCCGCTGCTGAACACATAGGCAGTGTGGAGGGAACGCGGGGAAGTGAAACATCTCAGTACCCGCAGGAAGAGAAAACAACCGTGATTCCGGGAGTAGTGGCGAGCGAAACTGGATGAGGCCAAACCTCAAGCGTGTGAGACCCGGCAGGGGTTGCGCTTGGGGGGTTGTGGGATCTCTCTTTTACAGTCTGCCGGCTGTGAGACGAGTCAGAAACCGTTGATGTAGGCGAAGGACATGCGAAAGGTCCGGCGTAGAGGGTAAGACCCCCGTAGTCGAAACATCAGCGGCTCGTTTGAGAGACACCCAAGTAGCACGGGGCCCGAGAAATCCCGTGTGAATCTGGCGGGACCACCCGTTAAGCCTAAATATTCCCTGGTGACCGATAGCGGATAGTACCGTGAGGGAATGGTGAAAAGTACCGCGGGAGCGGAGTGAAATAGTACCTGAAACCGTGTGCCTACAAGCCGTGGGAGCGTCGCGCAAGGAACTTGTTCCTTGCGTCGTGACTGCGTGCCTTTTGAAGAATGAGCCTGCGAGTTTGCGGTGTGTTGCGAGGTTAACCCGTGTGGGGAAGCCGTAGCGAAAGCGAGTCCGAATAGGGCGATATAGTAGCGCGCTCAAGACCCGAAGCGGAGTGATCTAGCCATGGGCAGGTTGAAGCGGAGGTAAGACTTCGTGGAGGACCGAACCCACCAGGGTTGAAAACCTGGGGGATGACCTGTGGTTAGGGGTGAAAGGCCAATCAAACTCCGTGATAGCTGGTTCTCCCCGAAATGCATTTAGGTGCAGCGTCGTGTGTTTCTTGCCGGAGGTAGAGCACTGGATAGGCGATGGGCCCTACCGGGTTACTGACCTTAGCCAAACTCCGAATGCCGGTAAGTGAGAGCACGGCAGTGAGACTGTGGGGGATAAGCTCCATGGTCGAGAGGGAAACAGCCCAGAGCATCGACTAAGGCCCCTAAGCGTACGCTAAGTGGGAAAGGATGTGGAGTCGCAGAGACAACCAGGAGGTTGGCTTAGAAGCAGCCACCCTTGAAAGAGTGCGTAATAGCTCACTGGTCTAGTGATTCCGCGCCGACAATGTAGCGGGGCTCAAGCGTACCGCCGAAGTCGTGTCATTGCAGCAAATAGCCCCAACGGGTGCTGTGATGGGTAGGGGAGCGTCGTGTGCCGGGTGAAGCAGCGCCGGAAGGCAGTTGTGGACGGTTCACGAGTGAGAATGCAGGCATGAGTAGCGATACAAACGTGAGAAACGTTTGCGCCGATTGACTAAGGGTTCCTGGGTCAAGCTGATCTGCCCAGGGTAAGTCGGGACCTAAGGCGAGGCCGACAGGCGTAGTCGATGGATAACCGGTTGATATTCCGGTACCCGCTGTGAAGCGTCAAACATCGAATCCAGTGATGCTAAGGCCGTGAAGCCGTTCCGGACCCTTCGGGGGAAGGAAAGTGGTGGAGCCGCCGGCCCAAGTTGGTAGTAGGTGAGTGATGGGGTGACGCAGGAAGGTAGTCCATCCCGGGCGGTGGTTGTCCCGGGGTAAGGGTGTAGGACGTGATCTAGGTAAATCCGGGTCACACATAGTCTGAGACCTGATGCCGAGCCGATTGTGGTGAAGTGGATGATCCTATGCTGTCGAGAAAAGCCTCTAGCGAGTTTCATGGCGGCCCGTACCCTAAACCGACTCAGGTGGTCAGGTAGAGAATACCGAGGCGTTCGGGTGAACTATGGTTAAGGAACTCGGCAAAATGCCCCCGTAACTTCGGGAGAAGGGGGCCACACCTGGTGATCACTCTTGCAGTGTGAGCTGGGGGTGGCCGCAGAGACCAGCGAGAAGCGACTGTTTACTAAAAACACAGGTCCGTGCGAAGCCGTAAGGCGATGTATACGGACTGACGCCTGCCCGGTGCTGGAACGTTAAGGGGACCGGTTAGTGCACTTTCGGGTGTGCGAAGCTGAGAACTTAAGCGCCAGTAAACGGCGGTGGTAACTATAACCATCCTAAGGTAGCGAAATTCCTTGTCGGGTAAGTTCCGACCTGCACGAATGGCGTAACGACTTCTCGACTGTCTCAACCATAGGCCCGGTGAAATTGCACTACGAGTAAAGATGCTCGTTTCGCGCAGAAGGACGGAAAGACCCCGGGACCTTTACTACAGTTTGATATTGGTGTTCGGTTCGGCTTGTGTAGGATAGGTGGGAGACTTTGAACCAGCCACGCCAGTGGTTGGGGAGTCGTCGTTGAAATACCACTCTGGTCGTGCTGGATGTCTAACCTCGGTCCGTGATCCGGATCAGGGACAGTGTCTGATGGGTAGTTTAACTGGGGCGGTTGCCTCCCAAAGAGTAACGGAGGCGCCCAAAGGTTCCCTCAGCCTGGTTGGTAATCAGGTGTTGAGTGTAAGTGCACAAGGGAGCTTGACTGTGAGACCGACGGGTCGAGCAGGGACGAAAGTCGGGACTAGTGATCCGGCGGTGGCTTGTGGAAGCGCCGTCGCTCAACGGATAAAAGGTACCCCGGGGATAACAGGCTGATCTTCCCCAAGAGTCCATATCGACGGGATGGTTTGGCACCTCGATGTCGGCTCGTCGCATCCTGGGGCTGGAGTCGGTCCCAAGGGTTGGGCTGTTCGCCCATTAAAGCGGTACGCGAGCTGGGTTTAGAACGTCGTGAGACAGTTCGGTCCCTATCCTCTGTGCGCGTAGGAATATTGAGAAGGGCTGTCCCTAGTACGAGAGGACCGGGACGGACGAACCTCTGGTGTGCCAGTTGTCCTGCCAAGGGCATGGCTGGTTGGCTACGTTCGGGAGGGATAACCGCTGAAAGCATCTAAGCGGGAAGCCTGCTTCGAGATGAGTATTCCCACCCCCTTTGAGGGGTTAAGGCTCCCAGTAGACGACTGGGTTGATAGGCCGGATCTGGAAGCACCGTGAGGTGTGGAGGTGACCGGTACTAATAGGCCGAGGGCTTGTCCTCAGTTGCTCGCGTCCACTGTGTTGGTTCTGAAACCACGAACAACCGTCGTAGCCTTTTGGTCACGGCTCCGGTTGACAGTTTCATAGTGTTTCGGTGGTCATAGCGTGAGGGAAACGCCCGGTTACATTCCGAACCCGGAAGCTAAGCCTTACAGCGCCGATGGTACTGCAGGGGGGACCCTGTGGGAGAGTAGGACGCCGCCGAACTCCTTTTGATAAAGAGCTGGTCCCCGAACCTTTGGTTCGGGGACCAGCTCTTTTTTGTTTTGCTTTACTTGTCGTTCACGTGGCGCGATGACCATTCGGTGCCATGGGCACAGTTGGAATGCTGCAAGCCGCCGGTGTCGGCACCGGTGACGAAGTGATCGTGCCGGCCTACGGCAACCCCGAGGTCGCCGAAGCCGTCGTACAGACAGGCGCCGCTCCCGTCTTCGCGGACATCGACCCCGACACGTACTGCGTCGACCCCGCACACGTCGCCGCGTGCGTGAGCGAGCGGACCGCCGCCGTGGTCGCCGTGCACCGCTTCGGACACCGCGCCGACCTCCAGCGGTTGAAGGGACTCACCCAGCGCCACGGGCTGTTCCTCATGGAACAGGGCGAATCCCGGCTGCCGTTCGAGGAAGTCGGCCGGCGACGCGCGTACGCGGCCTATCTGAACGGGCGGCTCAGCGGGCTGCGGACGCCCGTGGCCGGCGAGGGGCACACCTATCAGCAGTACGTCGTGCGCGTACCCGGCAATGGACGGCCCGACCGGGACGCCTTCGCCCGCGCCCTGCGGAGCAAGGGAGTTGAATGCAGCGTGCCGGTGAAGACGCCGGTGCACCGCATGCCCGCGTTCCGGCGGGACGTGGAGCTGCCCGAGACGGAACGCGCGGCCGACGAAACGCTGGCGCTGCCCCTCGACGCGGAACTGTCCAAGCGGCAGATGCAGCGCGTCGTCTCCGCCTGCAACGCGCTCGGGGGATTGCTGCAACCCGCCTTCTAGCGGAGCCTTCGCGGGCCGTGCGATCGATGGTTCGAAGCGACCTGATCTTCGGGTATGCTTTAACTCGTTGGTGAGCGGGAAACCGCGAAAGCAACAGGCCCCTATAGCTCAGTCGGTAGAGCGTCTCCATGGTAAGGAGAAGGTCAGCGGTTCGATTCCGCTTGGGGGCTCAGGAATTGAAGGCCCCCGCCCTGGAAACAGGGCGGGGGCCTTTTGCCTTTCCCCCGCCCCCCGGCGTCAGTCGTGGTGCAGGCCCGGTACACGCATCGTCAGGATCGCCATGTCGTCGGACGGGGCGTCAGCGGCGAAGCGCTCCACCGCGCGCATGATGCGGGCGGCCACGGCGCCGGCCGTCAGGCCCGTACACGTCGACAGGACTTCGGCGAGACCGTCGTCGCCCAGCATGCGGGTGCCCTCGCGGCGCTCCGTGATGCCGTCCGTGACGCACAGCAGGACATCCCCCGCGTCCAGCGTCATCGTCTGCTCGTACAGCTCCAGATCGTCCATGACACCGAGCAGCGGCTGCGGTTCGGCGAACGGGACGACCGTGCCGTCCTGGCGCAGGCGCAGCGGAAGCGGATGACCGGCGCAGACCATCTTCAGGACCGCCGAGCCGTCCTCCTGCGGCCACAACTCCCCGTAGAGCAGCGTCAGGAAGCGGCTGCGGGCGCCCTCGTCGAGGATCGCCGCGTTCAGCCGCTCCAGGACGGCGGGGCCGCCGAAGCCCTCGCGGGCCAGCAGGCGCAGCGCGTGGCGAGCCAGGCCGGTCACCGCGGCCGCCTCCGGGCCCGTGCCGCAGACGTCGCCGATCGCGAAGCCGTACGCGCCGTCGCGGATCGGGAAGAGATCGTAGAAGTCGCCGCCCACCTCGTTGCCCTCGCCGGCCGCGCGGTAGATGACCTCCACCTCGACGCCGGGGACGTCCGGGAGCTCCGGCGGCAGGAGGCTGCGCTGGAGGGACTGACTGATCGCCATGCGCTCCGAGTACAGGCGGGCGTTGTCGAGCGCCAGGGCCGCCCGGCGGCTCAAGTCCTCGGCCAGCTCCAGGATCTCCTGGCGGAAGTGCTCGTCCGTCGGCTTGCCGAGCGTCAGCATGCCGATGACGCGGTTGCGGGCGACCAGAGGGAGGACCACGGTCTCGCCGCCCACCGCGGACGCCGTGGCCAGAGTGGTGCCGATGCCGGAGGTGACGCTCGTCGGCTCGTTCAGGCCGAGGCTTCTCATCGACGTACGCAGAGCCGCCTGATGGGCCGCCTCCGCGGGGGCCGGCCAGACGCGGGCGCCCGGCGTGGGCACCGGCTCCGGCGGGGCGATCTTGGAGAGGAGCGCCTTGAGACCGTCGATGCGCTCCTCGTCCTCGTGCAGGACGTACGAGAGGTACGGGTCCGAGGCCTGGTCGGCGATCGTGTACACCGCGCACCAGGTCGCCAGCGTCGGCACCGTCATCTGGGCCATCAGCGCCAGCGTCTGGTCGCGGTCGAGCGTGCCGGCCAGCAGGTCGGACGCCTCCACCAGGAAGCTCAGCGAACCGCGGCGCAGCTTCTCCAGCTCGCCGAGGCGGGCCGATTCGACGGCCAGCGCGATGCGGTCCGCCGCGAACTGGAGGCGCAGGGCCTCCTCGTTGGAGTAGCGGTCCGGGGCCTCCGCCGCGACACCGAGCGAGCCGGTCAGGCGGCCCTCGACCTTGAGCGGGACCGTCACCACCGAACGCATGCCCGTACCGTTCAACAGCGGTACCGCGCCCGGCACTTGGGTGAGGTCCTCGTGGACGGCCGGCATGCGTGCCGAGCCGTAGCGGCCGGGGCCGACCTCGACCGGTACGCGCGCGAAGCGCTGACGGGCCGAGGGGAGACCGGTGGAGGCGCGGACCTCGAGCTCCGTCTCGTCGTCGGTCGCGAGGAGCAGGAAGGCCGAGTCGCCGTCGAGCATGTCGCGGGCCCGCTCGACCGTGCGCTGGAGCAGGCCGTCCAGGTCGTCGGGGGCGGGGGAGCCGATGAAGACCTCGAACGGGTCGGAGCCCTGCGTGTCCGGGGTCCCGGTGTCGGGCGCCGGGACGCGCAGCGGTGTCTGCAGCACGGCGCGCTCGTGATCCCGTACGAGCAGGCAGACCGTGGAGGGTTCACCGTCGGTGTCGCGGACCCGCAGATGGGAGGCGTAGACGGGCATGACACGGCCGGTCGCGCCGCGGATGCCGTAGCTGCCCTCCCAGCGCGAGAGCTGGAGCGCGTCGGCGATGCCCGTGCTGGTGCCCGGCGTGTGCGGCCAGGCGGCGAAGTCGGTGAGGGGCTTGCCGGTGACCTGGTCGGCGGGATAGCCGAAAAGGTGCTCCGCGTCCTCGTTCCACGACGTGACCGCGCCGGTCTTGTCGATCTGTACGACGGCGACGCGCACCCGCTCGTCGGCGAGCGGCAGGAGATCCGTGGGGACCACGGGGCCGGCCGCGCGCGTGCCCACCGGGCGCTCCGGCAGGTCGAGTTGGAACCACACCTGCTTGTGCGTGGCCGAATAGTCCACTCCCCAGCGGCCGGCGAGCGCGGCACAGAGCTGGAGACCGCGGCCGCCCTCGCGGTCGGGGCTGCCCATGTTGATCGCCGACGACTGGAGCGGGATCTCCCGTTCCGGATAGCGGTCGGAGACCTCGATGCGGACGTGGTCGTCACTGCGCAGGCACAGGACATCCGCGGACGTGCCCGCGTGCACCACGGCATTCGTCACGAGTTCGCTGGTCAGCACCACGGCGTCGTCGATGATGTCGGCGTAGCCCCACCCCTGGAGGGTGTCGCGCACGAAGGACCGGGCGGTCGCGACGGACCGCCCGACGGGCTCGAAGGTGGCAGCCGCACGCGCGGTGATCACAGAACTCCCTGTACGCGTAGAACTCGATGTACTCGCCGTACCCGCCGCCGCACTCGCCGTACGAATGTCGAGGCCCAGGTCTCCCGTACCCATGTCTCGGCCGCCCCTCCGATGCCCGCTCGTTTTCCGCCACCGCCCAGGTCGGGCCGACCGGGGTGGGTGGACAGCCGTATGCCAGGTTACTTACCTTCGCCGTCCATGCGGATGCCGGTCGCCAGTGTTTCCGCCCGGAGGGTGTGCGGACGGTGTGCGAAGCTGCCGAACTGTTATGGCCTGGTTCAGCCATGGTGAAACACTGGGCAGGCTTCTGAGGACAACGCATCGAAGTACGGGTGCGGAGGTAGAAGCGCATCTGGGCACAGCCGAGCTACCCGAGCAGTACAGGTCGATCCCTGCGGGAGGGACACAGTGGAGTCTGGCGCAGCGACGCGGGGCAAGAAAACGCGCGCAGAAGGCGGACAGTCCCTGGCGAAACAGCGCAAATCGCGCAACGGCAGTGGGACGACGACGGTCGACAGCGCGGCGCTGAACCGGCTGCTCGCCGGTCTCGTCGCCATGCGGGACGGCAATTTCCGCAAGCGCCTCACGGTGAACGGCGACGGCGTGATGTCGGAGATCGCCGCCGTTTTCAACGAGGTGGCGGACCGGAATCTGCATCTGACCGGCGAGCTGTCGCGGGTGCGGCGCATGGTCGGACGTGAGGGAAAGCTCACGGAACGCCTGGAGACCGGCGCCTGCGAGGGGTCGTGGGCCTCGGCGATCAACGCGTCGAACGCGCTCGTCGACGACCTCGTACGCCCCGTGTCCGAGGTGGGCCGGGTGCTCACCGCGGTCGCCGAGGGCGATCTGTCGCCCCGCATGGAGCTGCGGGCGCAGGTGCCCGAGGGGGCGGGGCATCCGCTGCGCGGGGAGTTCCTGAAGGTCGGCCGGACGGTCAACAACCTCGTCGACCAGCTCTCCACGTTCACGGACGAGGTCACGCGGGTCGCGAGCGAGGTCGGGACCGAGGGCAAGCTCGGCGGACAGGCGCGCGTACGTGGAATGTCCGGTTCGTGGAAAGATCTGACCGACTCGGTCAACACAATGGCGTACCGGCTGACCGCACAGGTGCGTGACATTGCTCTCGTCACCACCGCGGTGGCTAAGGGCGACTTGTCCCGGAAGGTCACGGTTCACGTCGCGGGCGAGATGCTCGAACTGAAGAACACCGTGAACACCATGGTCGACCAGTTGTCGTCCTTCTCCTCCGAGGTCACGCGAGTGGCGCGCGAGGTGGGCACGGAGGGCGAGCTCGGCGGCCAGGCGCAGGTGCCCGGAGTGGCCGGTGTGTGGAAGGACCTCACCGATTCGGTGAACCTCATGGCCGGCAACCTGACGGCCCAGGTGCGCGGGATCGCCCAGGTCACCACGGCGGTGGCCAACGGTGACCTGTCGCAGAAGGTGACGGTGTCGGCGCGCGGCGAGGTCGCCCAGCTCGCCGAGACCATCAACCAGATGACCGAGACGCTGCGCACGTTCGCGGACGAGGTCACGCGTGTCGCCAACGAGGTGGGTGCCGAGGGCCAGCTCGGCGGGCAGGCCAACGTGCCGGGCGCGGCCGGCACCTGGAAGGACCTGACGGACTCGGTCAACACCGTCTTCAGGAACCTGACCACACAGGTGCGCGACATCGCGACCGTCACCACGGCGGTGGCGAACGGTGATCTCTCCCAGAAGGTCACCGTCGACGTCGCGGGCGAGATGCTGGAGCTGAAGAACACCGTCAACACGATGGTGGACCAGCTCTCCGCCTTCGGCTCCGAAGTGACCCGTGTGGCACGTGAGATCGGTGTCGAGGGTGAGTTGGGCGGTCAGGCGCTCGTCGTGGGCGCCGCCGGTACGTGGAAGGACCTGACGGACTCCGTCAACACGGCCTTCCGCAACCTGACCGGACAGGTGCGCAACATCGCGCAGGTCACCACGGCCGTGGCCAACGGCGACCTGTCGCAGAAGGTCACCGTGGACGTCTCCGGCGAGATGCTCCAGCTGAAGAACACCGTGAACACGATGGTGGACCAGCTGTCGTCGTTCGCCGACCAGGTGACCCGGATGGCCCGCGACGTGGGCACCGAGGGCCGCCTCGGCGGGCAGGCCCGCGTGGACGGGGTGAGCGGCACGTGGAAGGAGCTCACCGACTCCGTCAACTTCATGGCCGGGAACCTGACGTCGCAGGTGCGGCAGATCGCCCAGGTCACCACGGCCGTGGCGCGCGGTGACCTGTCGCAGAAGATCGACGTGGACGCGCGCGGCGAGATCCTGGAGCTGAAGAACACCATCAACACGATGGTCGACCAGCTGTCCGCCTTCGCCGACCAGGTCACGCGGGTGGCCCGCGAAGTGGGCACGGAAGGGCGCCTGGGCGGTCAGGCGCAGGTGCCCGGCGTCGCCGGTGTGTGGCGCGACCTGACGGACTCCGTGAACGGCATGGCCGGCAACCTCACGGCCCAGGTGCGCAACATCGCACAGGTCGCCACCGCGGTCGCGCGCGGTGACCTGTCGCAGAAGATCGACGTGGACGCGCGCGGCGAGATCCTGGAGCTGAAGAACACCCTCAACACGATGGTGGACCAGCTCTCCGCCTTCGCCGAGCAGGTCACGCGGGTGGCCCGTGAGGTGGGTACGGACGGCATCCTCGGCGGTCAGGCCGAGGTGCAGGGGGTGTCGGGTACCTGGAAGGACCTGACCCAGTCCGTGAACGGCATGGCCAACAACCTGACCCTCCAGGTGCGCAACATCGCCGAGGTCACCACGGCCGTGGCGCGCGGCGACCTCTCCAAGAAGATCACCGTCGACGCCAAGGGCGAGATCCTCGAACTCGTCACCACCGTGAACACGATGGTCGACCAGCTGTCGTCCTTCGCGGAGCAGGTCACCCGGGTGGCCCGCGAGGTGGGCACCGAGGGCCAACTGGGCGGCCAGGCAAGGGTTCCGGGTGTCACCGGCATCTGGAAGGACCTGAGCGACAACGTCAACCTGATGGCCAACAACCTGACCATGCAGGTGCGCAACATCTCGCAGGTCGCCAACGCCGTGGCCAACGGCGACCTGACCCGTACGGTCACCATCGAGGCGCGCGGCGAGGTCGCCCAGCTCGCCGACACGTTCAACACGATGGTGAAGACGCTGAGTTCGTTCGCCGACCAGGTCACCAAGGTGGCCCGTGAGGTGGGTACGGACGGCATCCTCGGCGGTCAGGCCCGCGTCCCCGGCGTGGCCGGCACGTGGAAGGACCTCACCGAGTCCGTGAACGGCATGGCCTCGAACCTCACCGGCCAGGTGCGCAACATCGCGATGGTCACGACCGCCATCGCCAAGGGCGACCTGACCAAGAAGATCGACATCGACGCGCGGGGCGAGATCCTCGAACTGAAGACGACGATCAACACGATGGTCGACCAGCTGTCGTCGTTCGCCGAACAGGTCACCCGGGTCGCCCGCGAGGTGGGCACCGAGGGCCAGCTCGGCGGCCAGGCACGCGTGCGCGACGTCGACGGCACCTGGCGCGACCTGACCGAGTCCGTGAACGAGATGGCCGGGAACCTGACCCGTCAGGTGCGTGCCATCGCGGCCGTGGCCACCGCGGTGACCCGCGGCGATCTGAACCTCAAGATCGACGTCGACGCGGCGGGCGAGATCCAGGTCCTCCAGGACAACATCAACAAGATGATCTCGAACCTGCGCGACACCACGATCGCCAACGAGGAGCAGGACTGGCTCAAGGGCAACCTGGCCCGCATCTCGGGTCTGCTCCAGGGCCGCCGCGACCTCGACGACGTGGCCTCGCTCATCATGAGCGAGCTGACGCCGGTGGTCTCCGCGCAGCACGGCGCGTTCTTCCTGGCGATGCCGCTGGACGACGGGGCCGACGCGGCGGGCGGCGACGAGGACGCGTACGAACTGCGCATGCTCGGCAGCTACGGCTACTCCATGGGCTCGATGCCGACCTCCTTCCGGCCCGGTGAGACGCTCATCGGCACGGCCGCGCAGGAGAAGCGCACGATCCTCGTGGACAACGCGCCCAGCGGCTACCTGAAGATCGCTTCGGGGCTGGGGGAGGCGCCGCCCGCGCAGGTCATCGTGATTCCGGTGCTCTTCGAGGGCACCGTGCTCGGCGTGATCGAACTGGCGTCCTTCACGCCGTTCGCGCAGATCCAGAAGGACTTCCTCAACCAGATCGCCGAGATGATCGCGACGAGCGTCAACACCATCTCCGTGAACACCAAGACCGAGGTGCTGCTGAAGCAGTCCCAGGAGCTGACCGAGCAACTCCGTGAGCGCTCGGCCGAGTTGGAGAACCGGCAGAAGGCCCTCCAGGCGTCCAACGCCGAGCTGGAGGAGAAGGCCGAACTGCTGGCCCAGCAGAACCGCGACATCGAGGTCAAGAACACCGAGATCGAGGAGGCGCGGCAGGTCCTGGAGGAGCGCGCCGAGCAGCTCGCGGTGTCGATGCGCTACAAGAGCGAGTTCCTCGCGAACATGTCGCACGAGCTGCGCACGCCGCTCAACTCGCTGCTGATCCTCGCCAAGCTGCTCGCCGATAACGCCGACGCGAACCTCACGCCGAAGCAGGTCGAGTTCGCCGAGACGATCCACGGCGCGGGCTCCGACCTGCTCCAGCTGATCAACGACATCCTGGACCTGTCCAAGGTCGAGGCGGGCAAGATGGACGTCTCGCCGACGCGGATCGCCCTGGTGCAGCTCGTGGACTACGTGGAGGCGACGTTCCGGCCGCTCACCGCGGAGAAGCAACTCGACTTCTCCGTACGGGTGTCGCCCGAACTGCCCACCACGCTGCACACCGACGAACAGCGCCTCCTCCAGGTGCTGCGCAACCTGCTGTCCAACGCGGTGAAGTTCACCGACTCCGGCGCCGTCGAGCTGGTCATCAGGCCGGCCGGGAACGACGTGCCGAACGCGATCCGCGAACAGCTCCTGGAAGCGGGGTCGTTGCGGGACGCGGACGCCGATCTGATCGCGTTCTCGGTCACCGACACCGGTATCGGCATCGCGGCCAGCAAGATGCGGGTCATCTTCGAGGCGTTCAAGCAGGCCGACGGCACGACCAGCCGCAAGTACGGCGGTACGGGCCTCGGGCTCTCCATCAGCCGGGAGATCGCCCGCCTGCTGGGCGGCGAGATCCACGCGGCGAGCGAGCCCGGCCGCGGCTCCACGTTCACGCTGTACCTGCCGCTGCACCCGAGCGAACTGCCGCCCCAGGGGTACGCGCAGCTGGCCCCGGCCGTCGAGCCGGGCCGGCCGCTCGCCCTCGACGCCGCGCCCGAGCCGGCCGCCGAGGTGGAGACCCCGGCCGAGGTGAAGTCGTACCGGGAGACGCAGAACGGCGCCGCGGCGCTCTTCAGGCGCCGCCGCAAGGCCGTTGCGGAGCCCGAGCCGCGAGCGGCCCTGCCGGGGCAGCCCGCGCCCGCCCAGGAGCCGTGGGAGGGCGCTACGGAGGAGATCCCCGCGCCGAAGCCGCGCCGCGGGTCCGTGTTCGGCGGCGAGAAGGTGCTCATCGTCGACGACGACATCCGCAACGTCTTCGCGCTGACCAGCGTTCTGGAGCAGCACGGCCTGTCGGTCCTGTACGCGGAGAACGGCCGCGAGGGCATCGAAGTCCTGGAGCAGCACGACGATGTGACGGTGGTGCTGATGGACATCATGATGCCGGAGATGGACGGCTACGCGACGACCACGGCGATCCGCAGGATGCCGCAGTTCGCCGGTCTGCCGATCATCGCGCTCACCGCGAAGGCGATGAAGGGCGACCGGGAGAAGGCCATCGAGTCGGGCGCCTCCGACTACGTCACGAAGCCGGTCGACCCGGATCATCTGCTCTCTGTGATGGAACAGTGGATGCGCGGTGAGTAACTGGAAAACGGAATTTTCACGCAGAGTTGCTGACTGAGTGTGGCCAAGGCCGTGTAGAAGTGCGGTGTACGGGGAACCTTCTGGTCCCCCACCGCGTTTCTGCTACGTGCACAGTGACATCGCGGTGACAGGGTGTGGCGACAGGCGGGGTGCGGCTACCATGACCGGCACAAGGACGGGCGGCGCAAGGGAGTCGTTCCCCGGGGCGGCGACAGGAGCCTCCCCGAGTCCTGCGGACAGGGGCGGCCCCATGCCGGGGCGAGGAGGGCGGGCCATGGTGCAGAAGGCCAAGATCCTCCTGGTCGATGACCGGCCGGAGAATCTGCTGGCGCTGGAGGCCATCCTCTCCGCGCTCGATCAGACGCTGGTGCGGGCATCGTCCGGGGAGGAAGCGCTCAAGGCGCTGCTCACGGACGACTTCGCGGTCATTCTGCTCGACGTTCAGATGCCGGGAATGGATGGTTTCGAGACCGCGGCGCACATCAAGCGCCGAGAGCGGACCCGGGACATCCCGATCATCTTCCTCACAGCGATCAACCACGGGCCGCATCACACCTTCCGGGGGTACGCGGCCGGCGCGGTGGACTACATCTCCAAGCCGTTCGACCCGTGGGTGCTGCGAGCGAAGGTCTCGGTCTTCGTCGAGCTGTACATGAAGAACTGCCAGTTGCGGGAGCAGGCGGCACTGCTGCGGCTCCAGCTGGAGGGCGGCGGCAAGGCGGTCGGTGACGCGAAGGAGCCCGCGGGGCTGCTCGCCGAGCTGTCCGCGCGGCTCGCGGCCGTCGAGGAGCAGGCGGAAGCGCTCTCCAAGCAGCTCGACGACGAGTCGGCGGACGCGGCGGCGGTGGCCACGGCCGCTCATCTGGAGCGCAAACTCACCGGTTTGCGCAGGGCGCTCGACGCGCTGGAGCCCGGTACGGGCAGCGGCACGCCGTCCGTACCATCCCAGAACTGAGCAGCCGTCCGGGCTTTGAGGGCGCGTCACTTCACGCGGCATCAGAACGCGACACAAACGGGTGAAGCCGCGGCCACACGTGTCCCCGGCGCCCTCCCCCGGTAACCTCACACCCATGGCCTCACGTCCCGCAGCCAAGAAGACGCCCGCGAAGAAGGCGGCGGCGCCGACCAAGGCTCCGGCGAAGAAGGCCGCCGCGAAGAAAGCGCCGGTGAAGAAGACCGCCGCCAAGAAGGCACCGGCCAAGAAGGCGGCTGCCAAGAGGCCCGCGCCGAAGCCGGCACCCAGCCCCACCGGCGGGCTGTACCGGCTCGTCCGCGCCGTCTGGCTCGGTGTCGCGCACAGTGTCGGCGCGATGTTCCGCGGCATAGGGCGGGGCGCGAAGGGTCTCGACCCGGCACACCGCAAGGACGGACTCGCCCTGCTGCTGCTCGGCGTCGCCCTGATCTGCGCCGCCGGCACCTGGGCCGATCTGCGCGGCCCCGTCGGGGACCTCGTCGAGATGCTGGTGACCGGCGCGTTCGGCCGGCTCGATCTGCTGGTGCCGCTGCTGCTCGGCTTCATCGCGGTGCGCCTGATCCTGCACCCCGAGAAGCCCGAGGCGAACGGGCGGATCGTCATCGGCCTCTCCGCGCTGGTCGTCGGCGTGCTCGGCCAGGTCCACATCGCCTGCGGCTCGCCCGCGCGCAGCGAAGGCATGCAGGCCATACAGGACGCGGGCGGCCTCATCGGCTGGGCCGCGGCGACCCCGCTGAGCTTCACCATGACCCAGGTGCTCGCGGTCCCGATGCTCGTCCTGCTCACCGTCTTCGGACTGCTCGTGGTCACCGCGACGCCGGTCAACGCGATCCCGCAGCGGCTGCGGCTGCTCGGCGTGCGCCTCGGCATCGTGCACGACGACACGCTCGTCGGGGAGGCCGCTGACGGCGAGTACGACGACGAGTGGCGCGAGGCCGCGCCCGCGCGCGGGAGGCGGCGCCCGGCGGCCCAGGAGGAGCCGCAGGCGTACGACCCCGACCGGATAGAGGAAGACGCCCTCTCCAAGCGGCGCAGGCCCCGGCGCACGTCCGTGCAGCCCGCCATGGACCGCCCCATGGACGCCGTGGACGTGGCCGCGGCCGCCGCGGCGGCCCTCGACGGTGCCGTGCTGCACGGCATGCCGCCGTCGCCGCTCGTCGCCGACCTCACCCAGGGCGTCGGCGGGGAACGCGCGGGGGAGCGGACCGGGGACACCTCCGCGCCGGAGCGCACGGCGCCCGTACCGACCGCGCGGGGCAAGAAGGCCGCGCCGGCCGCCCCGGAGCCCGAGACGCCGTCCAGGCTCTCCGTGCCCGACCTGACCAAGTCCTCGCCCGACGCGCCGCGCGACCTGCCGCCGCGCGCCGAGCAGCTCCAGCTGGCCGGCGACATCACGTACTCCCTGCCGTCGCTCGACCTGCTGACCCGCGGCGGCCCCGGCAAGTCGCGCAGCGCCGCCAACGACGCCGTCGTCGAATCGCTCTCGACCGTCTTCACCGAGTTCAAGGTCGACGCCGCCGTCACCGGCTTCACGCGTGGTCCGACGGTCACCCGGTACGAGGTCGAGCTCGGCCCCGCGGTGAAGGTCGAGAAGATCACCGCGCTGGCCAAGAACATCGCGTACGCCGTCGCCTCACCGGACGTGCGGATCATCAGCCCGATCCCCGGCAAGTCCGCGGTCGGCATCGAGATCCCGAACACGGACCGTGAGATGGTCAACGTCGGGGACGTGCTGCGACTCGCCGACGCCGCCGAGGACGACCACCCGATGCTGGTCGCGCTCGGCAAGGACGTCGAGGGCGGCTATGTGATGTCGAACCTGGCGAAGATGCCGCACGTCCTGGTCGCGGGCGCCACCGGCTCCGGAAAGTCGTCCTGCATCAACTGCCTGATCACCTCGATCATGGTGCGGGCGACCCCCGAGGACGTGCGGATGGTCCTCGTCGACCCCAAGCGCGTGGAGCTGACCGCGTACGAGGGGATTCCGCACCTCATCACGCCGATCATCACCAACCCCAAGCGGGCCGCCGAGGCGCTCCAGTGGGTCGTGCGCGAGATGGACCTGCGCTACGACGACCTCGCCGCCTTCGGTTACCGGCACATCGACGACTTCAACCAGGCCATCAAGGACGGCAAGCTCAAGACGCCCGAGGGCAGTGAGCGGGAGCTGAAGCCGTACCCGTACCTGCTGGTCATCGTCGACGAGCTCGCCGACCTGATGATGGTCGCGCCCAGGGACGTGGAAGACGCCATCGTGCGCATCACGCAGCTCGCGCGTGCGGCCGGCATCCACCTGGTGCTCGCCACCCAGCGGCCGTCCGTCGACGTCGTCACCGGCCTCATCAAGGCCAACGTCCCCTCGCGTCTCGCCTTCGCCACCTCCTCGCTCGCCGACAGCCGCGTCATCCTCGACCAGCCCGGCGCCGAGAAGCTCATCGGCAAGGGCGACGGCCTGTACCTGCCCATGGGCGCGAACAAGCCGACCCGTATGCAGGGCGCCTTCGTCACCGAGGACGAGATCCACGCCGTCGTGCAGCACTGCAAGGACCAGATGGCGCCCGTCTTCCGCGAGGACGTCGTCGTGGGCACCAAGCAGAAGAAGGAGATCGACGAGGACATCGGCGACGACCTGGAGCTGCTGTGCGCCGCGGCCGAGCTGGTGGTCTCCACCCAGTTCGGGTCCACGTCCATGCTCCAGCGCAAGCTGCGCGTGGGCTTCGCGAAGGCCGGCCGGCTGATGGACCTCATGGAGTCGCGGAACATCGTGGGCCCCAGCGAGGGGTCCAAGGCGCGGGACGTGCTCGTGAAGCCGGACGAACTCGATGGAGTGCTCGCGGTGATCCGCGGGGAGGCTCAGCCCTAGGGCGGGTTTAGGCCGATCGGTCCCGGAACCGGGAGGCCCGGGACCGTGCGGTGGTGGACCGGCGCGAATTCGATGTCACTCGTAAGGGAATCCGGGGCAACCGTTTCCTCATCGCGTACGTCAAGTTGAGGGAAGGGGCGACGCCTTGTCGACCATCAGGAACACGGGCCGTGCCGGTGGCTCTGATGGCGTACAAAGTCCGACCGCCCGGTTGCCCCACCCTTTCGTACCCCCCCTAAACTGAACCTCCAGCAGGTGGCTACACGCTCGAAAGGCGCCCCCGTGTCCATCGGCAACTCCCCTGAAGACGACCGCCCTTCGGAAGACCACACCCCGCAAGCGGGCGACGACCGACCGTCGATCGGTCATGTCCTGCAGCAGGCACGTATCGCCGCGGGTCTCACTGTCGACGAGGTCAGCCAGTCGACCCGGGTGCGCATCCCGATCGTTCACGCGATCGAACAGGACGATTTCTCGCGCTGTGGCGGCGACGTGTACGCGCGTGGCCACATCCGCACGCTCGCGCGTGCCGTGGGCATCGATCCGGAGCCGCTGCTCGCGCAGTACGGCGCCGAGCACGGCGGACAGCCCGCGCCGACCCCTGCCACACCGCTGTTCGAGGCCGAGCGCATCCGTTCCGAGCCGCGCCGGCCCAACTGGACGGCCGCCATGGTCGCCGCGATCGTCGCGGTCATCGCCTTCGTGGGCTACACGGCGGTGAGCGGCGGGGACGACAGCGGGGACAAGCAGCAGGCCGCCGAGGGTGCGACGCCCAGCACCTCCAAGCCCGCCGCTCCCAAGCCGAAGCCCAGCACCAAGAAGCCCTCCGACCCGAAGCCGAACCCCTCGGACAGCGCCATCGCGGCCGCTCCGCGCGACAAGGTCACGGTCAAGATCAACGCGGCGGACGGCCGCAGCTGGATCTCCGCGAAGGACCACAACGGACGACTTCTGTTCGACGGCGTGCTCGAACAGGGCCAGTCGAAGACCTTCCAGGACAACCAGAAGGTCGACGTGGTGCTCGGTGACGCCGGTGCCGTCCAGCTGTACGTGAACGGGAAGAAGATCCAGGACGAGTTCCAGGCCGGTCAGGTCGAGCGGCTGACCTACACCAAGGGCGATCCCGAGGTCGGCTGAGGCCCCGGACGGCGGCCTCGGCGATCTCCCGGTAACCCTCCCGGCGTGGGGTGTCAGTGGGACGAAGTAGTCTTGAGTCCATGCCCGAACGCCGTACCGTCGCACTCGTCACCCTTGGCTGCGCCCGTAACGAGGTGGACTCGGAGGAGCTCGCAGGCCGCTTGGAGGCGGACGGCTGGGAGCTCGTCGAGGACGCCGAGTCCGCCGATGTCGCCGTCGTGAACACCTGTGGCTTCGTCGAGGCCGCCAAGAAGGACTCCGTCGACGCCCTCCTCGAAGCCAATGACCTCAAGGGGCACGGCAGAACCCAGGCCGTCGTGGCGGTGGGCTGCATGGCCGAGCGGTACGGCAAGGAGCTCGCCGAGGCCCTGCCCGAAGCCGACGGTGTGCTCGGCTTCGACGACTACGAGGACATCTCCGGCCGCCTCCAGACCATCCTCTCGGGCGGCAGCGTGGAGGCCCACGCCCCGCGCGACCGGCGCAAGCTGCTGCCCATCAGCCCGGCCGAGCGCCAGGAGGCCGGCTCCGGGATCGCGCTGCCGGGGCACGCCCCGGTCGACCTCCCCGACGGGGTCGCGCCCGCGTCCGGGCCGCGCGCGCCGCTGCGGCGCCGGCTCGACGGGGCGCCCGTGGCCTCCGTGAAGCTGGCCTCCGGGTGCGACCGGCGGTGCACTTTCTGCGCCATCCCGTCGTTCCGCGGCTCCTTCATCTCGCGCCGCCCCAGCGATGTGCTCAACGAGACGCGCTGGCTCGCCGAGCAGGGCGTCAAGGAGATCATGCTGGTCTCCGAGAACAACACCTCGTACGGCAAGGACCTCGGTGACATCCGGCTCCTGGAGTCGCTGCTGCCCGAGCTGGCCGGTGTCGACGGGATCGAGCGGGTGCGGGTGAGCTATCTGCAGCCCGCCGAGATGCGTCCGGGCCTCATCGACGTGCTGACGGGGACCGAGAAGGTCGCCCCGTACTTCGATCTCTCCTTCCAGCACTCGGCTCCCGCCGTGCTGCGCTCGATGCGGCGCTTCGGCGACACCGACCGCTTCCTGGAGCTGCTCGACACCATTCGGAGCAAGGCGCCCCAGGCGGGTGTCCGGTCGAACTTCATCGTGGGCTTCCCCGGTGAGTCCGAGGCCGACTTCGCCGAGCTGGAGCGGTTCCTGAACGGCGCGCGGCTGGATGCCATCGGCGTCTTCGGCTACTCCGACGAGGAGGGCACGGAAGCGGCCACGTACGACAACAAGCTGGACGAGGACGTCGTCGCCGAGCGGCTCGCGCGGGTGTCGCGCCTCGCCGAGCAGCTGGTGTCGCAGCGCGCCGAGGAGCGTCTCGGCGAGACCGTGGAGGTGCTCGTCGAGTCGGTCGACGCCGAGGACGGCGTGGTCGGCCGCGGCGCGCACCAGGCGCCGGAGACGGACGGCCAGGTGCGGCTCACGGGCGGCGAGGGACTGACCGTCGGCCGTATGGTCGTGGCAAAGGTGGTCGGGACCGAGGGCGTGGACCTCGTCGCCGAGCCGCTCGACGGGCTTGAGGAGGCAGGCAGATGACCGGAGTGCCGGCGTCCGCCGCGGGTGGCACCGGTAGGCCGGCGCCCGGCGGCAAGCTGGGCACTGCGGCCGTGAACCAGGCCAGCCTGTGGAACATCGCCAACATCCTGACCATGGTCCGGCTGCTCCTGGTGCCGGGTTTCGTGGTGCTGATGCTCGCCGACGGGGGCTACGACCCGGCGATGCGGGCGTGGGCCTGGGCGGCGTTCGCCGTCGCCATGATCACGGATGTCTTCGACGGCCATCTGGCCCGCACGTACAACCTGGTCACCGACTTCGGGAAGATCGCCGACCCCATCGCCGACAAGGCGATCATGGGAGCGGCGCTGATCTGTCTGTCGTCGCTCGGTGACCTGCCGTGGTGGGTGACCGGCGTCATCCTCGGGCGCGAGCTGGGCATCACCCTGCTGCGCTTCGTGGTGATCAGGTACGGGGTCATTCCGGCCAGCCGCGGCGGCAAGATGAAGACCCTGGCCCAGGGCACGGCCGTGGGCATGTACGTGCTCGCGCTGACCGGGCCGCTCGCGACGTTCCGCTTCTGGGTGATGGCCGTCGCCGTGGTGCTCACCGTGGTGACCGGGCTCGACTACGTACGACAGGCGGTCGTGCTGCGCCGCGCCGGGCTGGCCGAGGCGGCGGCCGCCGCGGCCCTCTCGCAGGCCGCCGCCACCGGCCAGACGCCTTCGGAGGCGGCCGAGAAGTGACGTACGGGGCTGCCGAGGCGCTGCGGCTGTTGACGGAGCGAGGGGAGACCCTTGCCGTCGCCGAGTCGCTGACCGGCGGTCTCGTGGCCGCGGAGCTGGTGTCGGTGCCCGGCGCCTCGAAGGCCTTCCGGGGCTCCGTCACCGCGTACGCCACCGAGCTCAAGCACACCGTGCTCGGCGTGGACGCGGAGCTGCTCGCCGCGGAGGGCGCCGTCCACCCGGAGGTGGCGCTCCAGATGGCCGCGGGAGTGCGCGACGCGCTCGGCGCGGACTGGGGGATCGCCACCACCGGCGTCGCCGGTCCCGAGCCGCAGGACGGCCGGCCGGTGGGCACCGTCTTCGTGGCGGTCGCCGGGCCCGAGGAGCCGGAGACGGACGCTTTCCGGCATGCACGCGATTTCGCTGGTAGCCGCAAAGTGCGCGGACTGCGGTTGAACGGCGACCGTGCGGAAATTCGTAGAGAGAGTGTACGGAGCGTGCTCGGGCTGCTCACGGAAGAGCTGGTCGGAGCGCATTCCGGCGAACGTACTGGGAATGCGCGGGCACAGGATACGGAACAGAACGGGGGGTTTTGATGTTTGCAGCCCTGAGTGAACACGACATCGCTCCCCGCACGGCCGCCGCCCAAGGCGGTACGGTGGGGCGAGAAGGATGCGGCTACGCGGTCCGAGGAGGGAGCCACCGATGATTCTGCTCCGTCGCCTGCTGGGTGACGTGCTGCGTCGGCAGCGCCAGCGCCAGGGCCGTACTCTGCGCGAAGTCTCCTCGTCCGCCCGAGTCTCGCTCGGCTATCTCTCCGAGGTGGAGCGGGGGCAGAAGGAGGCTTCCTCCGAGCTGCTCTCCGCGATCTGCGACGCGCTTGACGTACGGATGTCCGAGTTGATGCGCGAGGTGAGCGACGAGCTCGCTCTCGCCGAGCTGGCCGCGTCGGCGGCAGCCGTCCCGTCGGAGCCGGTGCCAGCGCCGGTTCGCCCGATGCTCAATTCCGTCTCCGTGACCGGCGTCCCGCCGGAACGGGTGACGATCAAGGCACCTGCGGAGGCCGTCGACGTCGTCGCGGCGTAGTGCCTGCACTCAGCATGAGCTTGAGGAAAGCCCCGGTCGGAACCATCGGCCGGGGCTTTTCCCTGTGCCCGTGGCCGACGGAACTTAGGCCGTTTGGCCCTCACGCCTCCCCCGTATGTCCGTTGTAGTACGTATATGCCATTGTTGGTAATGGTTTCGATACGGAGGTAACGGATGTACGTCGTGAAGAGCCCACTGTCCGACGCGGACCTGAAGACCGTCTCCGAGGCGCTGCAAGGTGGCCTGGTCGATCTGGTGGACCTCTCACTGGTGGCGAAGCAGGTTCACTGGAACGTGGTCGGTCCCCGTTTCCGGTCCGTGCATCTGCAGCTCGACGAGGTGGTGGACACCGCGCGGCTGCATTCCGACACGGTGGCCGAGCGGGCCTCCACGCTCGGGGTGTCGCCGGACGGCCGGGCCGGGACCGTGGCCGCCACCAGCGGGATCGGCACGATCGCCGACGGCTGGGTCAAGGACGTGGACGCGGTGGGCACGCTCGTGGACGCCCTCGGTGCCGTGATCACCCGGATGCGGGAGCGGATCGAGTCGACCGGTGAGGCGGATCCCGTGAGCCAGGACATCTTCATCGCCATCACGGCGGACCTGGAGAAGCACCACTGGATGTTCCAGGCCGAGAACGGCGGCTGAGCCGCCGCCCCGCGATCGGGGGCGCGCCGCCGCGACGGTGGCGCGCCCCCGGTGCGCCCTGTGCGTGGGGCGCTGGCGTCGTTAGCGTCGGGAAATGCCGTGAGTGGTGCGGTACGGGTGGAGGTGGACGGGCGGTGACCGTGGGTCGGTGGCGAGCACTGCGCTGGATACCCGCCGTGCTGGTCGGGGTGGTGTGGTGGTGGGGAGTGCTGCGGCTGGCCTTCGCGCCGGACGCGGGGGCGTTCGAGGGGGCGGTCGCCGCGGGGGGCTGGGGGTTGAGTCTGCTGCCGGTGCACGCGCTGCCCAAGTCGAAGGCGGCCGGCGTCGCGGGCATGCCGGGCCGCCACGGTGCGCGGAAGGTGCGGGTGCGGGCGGTGCGGGCGGGGCAGGAGGCCGCGGGCGGACTGTGGGGGCTGGTCACCAGGGCATGGCGACGCCTCCGTTCGGGCGGAGGATCTGGCCCGTCGTGAAGGACGCGGCGTCCGAGGCGAGGTGCAGCACCGCGTGGGCGATCTCGTCGGGCTCGCCGACCCGGCCGAGCGGGGCCATACGCGTCATCAGGGACTCCGTGTGGGCCTGGGCGCGGTCGTCGTGCCGGGTCGTCATCGGGGTGCGGATCCAGCCGGGAGCGACCGCGTTGACCCGGATGCCGTGCGGACCGACCTCCGTGGCGAGCGTCTTGGTCAGCTGGACGACGGCCGCCTTCGCGACGCCGTAGCAGAGCAGCCCCGGGCCGCCGGTGTCGACGGCCCCCGACGCCATCGTCACGATGCTGCCGCGGGTGCCGTTCGCGATCATGGCGCGGGCCGCGGCCTGGCAGGCGTACAGGATGCCCTTGAAGTTGATGGCGAGGACGCGGTCGAGATCTTCGTCGCGGGTCTCCAGGACGGGGCTGGAGTGCATGACCCCGGCGATCGCGGCAAGGATGTCGAGACCGCCGCCGGTGCCGTCGCCGGTGGGGCGGGCCGCCGTGCTGATCGCCTCGGTGAGCTGGGCGCGGTCGCTGACGTCGAGCGGGTACGGGTGCGCCGTGCCGCCGTCCTGCTTGATGAGGTCCGCCGTCTCGTGCAGGCCCTGTTCGTCGCGGTCCGCGCAGTGCACGGTGGCTCCCGCGCGGGCGAGCAGGACGGCCGAGGCGCGGCCGATGCCGCTCGCCGCGCCGGTGACGAATGCGGTGCGTCCGGTGAGGTCGTACGCCATGACGGGCATGGAGCGACCGTACGAGCATTTCTGACGGGTCGTCAATTGCTGTGCGCGGTCGGAAGTGCGGGACTGCTTCCGAAGTGCGGGACCGCTTCTACGGTGTCGGGCCCCGCTGGCACGAGGGGCACCAGTAGGTGGGGCGCTCGCGGGAGCCGTCGCCCTGGTTCGCCTTGCGGATCGGGGTGCGGCAGCGCAGGCAGGGGCGCGGGGCGCGACCGTAGACGTAGAGGTGCTCGCCGGGGTGGGAACTGCCGGTGGTGATGCGGGTCGGGCGGTCGCGGTTGGCTTCGAGGAGCTTCTTGGCGAGCAGGGGGAGGCGGGCGGCGTCGTCCGGGAGTTCGCCGACCGGGAGCCAGGGGGTGACGCGCAGGAGGAAGCAGAGCTCCGACTTGTACACGTTGCCGATCCCGGCGAGGTTGCGCTGGTCGAGGAGGGCTTCGCCGAGCGGGCGGGCCGGATCCGCGAACAGGTTGGCCAGGGCCGTGTCGGGGTCCCAGTCCGGGCCGAGCAGGTCCGGGCCGAGGTGGCCGACGGCCTTGGACTCCTCGGCCGTGCGCAGCAGTTCGAGGACGGGGAGGCGATAGCCGACCGCCGTGCGGGTCTCGTTGCCGAGGATCGCGCGGATCTGGTGCGCGGGGCCGCCGCGCCAGCGCTCGCCCGGGGCGTAGATCTTCCAGGAGCCGTCCATCCGCAGGTGCGAGTGGAGCGTGAGGCCGCCCTCGACACGGGTCAGCAGATGCTTGCCGCGCGCGGTGACGTCCAGGACCGTGCGGCCGGTCAGGTCGGCCGTGGCGAATCGAGGGACGCGCAGGTCGGAGCGGGTGAGCACCTGGCCCGCGAGGGCGGTGTGCAGCCGCTTCGCGGCTTGCAGGACGGTGTCTCCTTCGGGCATGGGGTTCAGCGTAGGCGGGGTGGGGTGGGGCGGCATGTTTGCTCGCCGCCGGTCGGTCGGTTGCCGGTTGCCGGTTGGTCGGTGGCCGGTCATGGGTTGGCCGGTCGACTGCGGGGCGGTGGGGGCTGGTCGCGCTGTTTCCCGCGCCTCTTGAGCGTGCGCTTTGCGCCGGTCGTGGGGTTGTCGGTCGGCTGACGGATGGTGGGGCTTCTCGCGCAGTTCCCCGCGTCGTGTTCCTGGATGCGAGCGAACCGACGGAACGCGATCGGCGCCCACCTCTGACCCCCTCGGCGAGGAGAGCGGATACGGTCCTCGACATGACAGCCCATGATCACCCCCATCCCGCGCCCACCCCGACCGAGATAGCCGCGGCCATGACCGCCCTCGGCATCTACGCCCAACAGCCGGCCCCCGAGGAGTTGGAGCAGCAAGCGGTCGCCGTCGGTGGTGAACACGTCCTCGCCGCCGTCCTCGCCAACGCTCTGTACGGCGCCTCCATCGGAACCGGAATGGTGACCGAGGGAAACATGCTGGAAGCGGGGGCGGGCTCCGGGGAGATGGCGCTCGCGCGCGAGCAGGTGTTCAAGGCGTCCGGCGCCGACTGGACCGGGGTGATGGGTCTGCTGCACTGGCAGACGGGCCATGTCTGGAGCGTCCTGAAGAACACGAGCGAGGAGGAGCGCGACCCGCTCGGCATCGTCGGGGCCCATGCCTCCAACGCGCTGTTGACCCTGCTGTCCTGCATGTCTGTGACCGGAGCGGACGACCCGCGTGCCGCGGACGTCCCTGCCGACCTCGAGCGTGTGCGCGCGGATCTGGTCGCCGCGGTGGAGGCGCTGGACGCGCTGCCGGCCTTCGGCGCCGGGGCGTTCTCCGACGGCGCGCCCACTGCGTGAGCAGGGCGGCGCGAAGGCTTGCGTGAGCGCCGTCTCAGGCACGCAGGCGCAGGCCGCGTGGTGTCGCGTGGAAGCCGGCTCCTTCCAGGAGGGAGGCGTACGGGGAGGTGAGCGCGGCCGTGCCGTTGACGCGCTCGACCGTGATCGTGCCGAGCGCGCCGGAGCGGGCCGCTTCGGCGAGTGCCTGCGCCGCGGCGGGCAGCCGGGGGTCGTCGGCCAGCTCGGCGGGGGTGGGGGCCGCCGCGTCCGCCGCGGGCGTGCCGTCGGAGGCCGGCCAGGACAGGAGGGTCTTGCCGCCGCGCTCCATGTAGAGCGTCAGCTCGCCGCCGACGAGGACCACGAGGGAGCCCGCCTTGCGGCCCGGCTTGTGGCCCGCGCCGGTGGGGGGTTCCGGCCAGGACAGGGCCGCCCCGTACGCGTTCGCCGGGTCGGCCGCCGCCAGGACGAGTGCCCGGGGCGCCCCGCCCTTCGAGGCGTGCGGGTCCGGCGGGGGAGTGCCGCGCTCGCGTGCGGTCGCCGCCGCGCGCAGCCGGTCCACGGCGCCGTCCATGGCGAACTGGGCCGCGCCGAGCCCCTCCACGACATAGCCGCGCCGGGCCTGGCCGCTCTCCTCGAAGACGGACAGGACCCGGTACGTCGCCGAGAAGCCGCCCTCGACGCCCTCCGCGGCGACGGCGCCGCGGGTCACCACGCCGTGCCTGTCGAGGAGGGCGCGGGCCAGCGCGTGGGCGCGCAGCGTCGGGTCGGGCTCCTGGGCGGGCAGCAGGGACCAGCGGCCCGCGACCGTGGGCGGGCCGGAACGCGAGGTCGCGCGGGCGGCCCCCGTGAGGCTTCCGTAGCGGCCGCGCGGGACGGCCCGGCGGGCCCGGTGGGCGGTGGAACCGGCGGTGCGACCGGAGCCCAGGACGGCCCGCATCGGCGCCAGCGTGTCGTTCGTCAGCCGGCCCGACCAGGCCAGCTCCCACAGGGCGTCGGCCAGCTGGGGATCGGTGGCCTCGGGGTGGGTGGTGGCGCGGACCTGGTCGGCGATCTGCCGGAAGAACAGGCCGTAGCCACCCGCGAGGGTGTCCAGGACCGACTGGTGGAGCGCCGTCGGTTCCAGGGGGTGCGGGGGCGGCAGCAGGAGCGGGGCGCTGTCGGCGAGGAAGAGGCTGACCCAGCCGTCCTTGCCGGGCAGCGAACCCGCTCCGGCCCACACCACCTCGCCCGACGCCGTGAGTTCGTCCAGCAGCGCGGGTGCGTAGCCGGAGACGCGGGAGGGCAGGACCAGCTTCTCCAGCGCGGAGGCGGGCACCGAGGCGCCCTGAAGCTGCTCGATCGCGCGGACCAGACCGTCGATGCCGCGCAGGCCGTGGCCGCCCACGTGCTGCCACTGGGGCAGGAACTGGGCCAGCGCGGCGGGCGGCACCGGCTCCAGCTCGTGCCGGAGCGCGGCCAGGGAGCGGCGGCGCAGGCGGCGCAGCACGGTGGCGTCGCACCACTCCTGGCCGATGCCCGCCGGATGGAACTCGCCCTGCACGACCCGGCCGCTCGCCGCGAGGCGCTGCAGGGCGCCCTCGGTGACCGCGGTGCCCAGGCCGAAGCGGGCGGCCGCCTGAGCCGAGGTGAACGGGCCGTGGGTGCGGGCGAAGCGGGCCAGAAGATCGCCCAGGGGGTCCTTCACCGGCTCCGTGAACGCCTCGGGGACGCCCACGGGCAGCGCGGTGCCCAGGGCGTCGCGCAGCCGGCCGGCGTCCTCGATCGCCGCCCAGTGGTCGGTGCCGGCGACACGAACGCGGATGGCGCGGCGCGCGGCGGCCAGCTCCTCGGCCCAGCCGGGCTCGGCGCCGCGCTCGGCCAACTCGGCGTCCGTGAGCGGGCCGAGGAGCCGCAGCAGATCCGCGACGCCCTCGGCGTCCTTGACGCGGCGGTCCTCGGTGCGCCACTGCAGCTCCTGCTCCAGCTCGGCCAGGACGTCCGCGTCGAGCAGCTCGCGCAGCTCGGCCTGGCCCAGCAGCTCGGCCAGGAGGTGCGAGTCGAGGGACAGCGCGGCGGCGCGGCGCTCGGCGAGCGGGGAGTCGCCCTCGTACAGGAACTGCGCCACGTAGCCGAACAGCAGCGAGCGGGCGAAGGGGGAGGCCTCCGGGGTGGTGACCTCGACGAGGCGCACCTTGCGGGACTCGATGTCGCCCATCAGCTCGGCGAGGCCGGGTACGTCGAAGACGTCCTGGAGGCATTCGCGGACCGCCTCCAGGACGATCGGGAACGAGCCGAACTCGCTGGCCACCTCGAGCAGCTGGGAGGCCCGCTGGCGCTGCTGCCACAGCGGGGTGCGCTTGCCGGGGTTGCGCTTGGGGAGCAGCAGCGCGCGGGCCGCGCACTCGCGGAAACGGGAGGCGAACAGGGCCGAGCCGCCGACCTGTTCGGTGACGATCTGGTCGACGTCGCCCTTGTCGAAGGCGACGTCCGCCGCTCCGATGGGAGCCTGCTCGGCGTCGTACTCCAGGCCCGGCTTGGCGGGCTCCTGGTCGAGGAGGTCCAGGCCCATCAGGTCGGCGTCCGGCAGCCGCAGCACGATGCCGTCGTCGGCATGCATGACCTGGGCGTCCATGCCGTACTTCTCGCTGAGTCGGGCGCCCAGGGCGAGTGCCCAGGGGGCGTGCACCTGGGCGCCGAAGGGGGAGTGGACGACGACCCGCCAGTCGCCCAGCTCGTCGCGGAAACGCTCGACCACGATGGTGCGGTCGTCCGGGATGTGGCCGCACGCCTCGCGCTGCTCGGCCAGATACGCCAGGACGTTGTCCGCGGCCCAGGTGTCGAGGCCCGCCGAGGAGAGGCGCACGCGCGCGTCGTCGGGCTTCTGGGAGCCGATCTCGCGGAGGAACGCGCCCACCGCGCGGCCCAGTTCGAGCGGGCGGCCCAGCTGGTCGCCCTTCCAGAAGGGAAGGCGGCCGGGGACTCCGGGGGCGGGGGAGACCAGGACGCGGTCGCGCGTGATGTCCTCGATGCGCCAGGAGCTGGTGCCGAGCGTGAAGACGTCGCCGACCCGGGACTCGTAGACCATCTCCTCGTCCAGCTCGCCGACGCGGCCGCCGCCCTTCTTGGGGTCGGCCCCGGCGAGGAAGACTCCGAAGAGGCCCCGGTCGGGGATCGTGCCGCCGGACGTGACGGCCAGCCGCTGCGCCCCGGGACGGCCGGTGACGGTGCCGGCGACGCGGTCCCAGACGACGCGCGGCCGCAGCTCGGCGAAGGCGTCGGACGGATAGCGGCCCGCCAGCATGTCGAGGACGCCGGTGAACGCCGACTCGGGGAGTGAGGCGAAGGGCGCCGCCCGGCGGACCAGGGCGAGGAGGTCGTCGACCTGCCAGCTGTCGAGGGCGGTGATCGCGACCAGCTGCTGGGCGAGCACGTCCAGGGGGTTGGCGGGGACGCGGAGCGACTCGATCGAGCCGGTCCGCATCCGCTCGGTCACCACGGCCGACTGCACCAGGTCGCCCCGGTACTTGGGGAAGACGACACCCGTGGAGACCGCGCCCACCTGGTGGCCCGCCCGCCCGACGCGCTGCAGACCGGAGGCCACGGAGGGCGGCGACTCCACCTGGACGACCAGATCCACGGCGCCCATGTCGATGCCCAGCTCCAGGCTGGAGGTGGCCACGACCGCGGGCAGCCGGCCCGCCTTCAGGTCCTCCTCGACCTGGGCACGCTGCTCCTTGGAGACCGAGCCGTGGTGGGCGCGCGCGATGACCGGGGGAGCACCGGTCGCCGCGCCGGAACCGCCCATCAACTCGGCGGGCGAGTGGTCCTCGGGGACGGCCTCGCCGGTGGCGCGCTCGTACGCGATCTCGTTCAGCCTGTTGCACAGGCGCTCCGCGAGGCGACGGGAGTTCGCGAACACGATCGTCGAGCGGTGGGCCTCGATGAGGTCCGTGATCCGCTCCTCCACCGAGGGCCAGATCGACGGACGCTCGGCGCCCTGGTCGGAGTCGGCCACCGGGGAGCCGCCCAGCTCGCCCAGGTCCTCGACGGGAACGACCACCGAGAGGTCGAACTCCTTGCCCGACGGCGGCTGGACGATCTCCACCCGGCGCTGCGGCGACAGATAGCGCGCCACCTCGTCGACCGGGCGGACCGTCGCCGACAGGCCGATGCGGCGGGCGGGGCGGGGCAGCAACTGGTCCAGTCGCTCCAGGGAGAGCGCCAGATGAGCGCCGCGCTTGGTGCCGGCCACCGCGTGCACCTCGTCCAGGATCACCGTCTCGATGCCGGTCAGCGCGTCACGCGTGGCCGACGTCAGCATCAGGAACAGCGACTCGGGGGTCGTGATCAGGATGTCCGGCGGACGGGTGGCCAGGGCGCGGCGCTCGGCGGGCGGGGTGTCACCGGAGCGGATGCCGACCTTCACCTCGGGCTCCGGCAGGCCGAGCCGCACCGCTTCCTGCCGGATGCCGGTGAGCGGGCTGCGCAGATTGCGCTCCACGTCGACGGCCAGGGCCTTCAGCGGGGACACGTACAGCACCCGGCAGCGCTTCTTGGGGTCGGCGGGCGGTGGGGTGGAGGCCAGCTGGTCCAGGGCCGCGAGGAACGCGGCCAGCGTCTTGCCCGACCCGGTCGGCGCGACCACCAGCACGTCCGAGCCCTCGCCGATCGCCCGCCACGCCCCGGCCTGGGCGGACGTGGGCGCGGAGAAGGCTCCCGCGAACCAACCGCGGGTCGCGGGGGAGAACCCATCTAGGGCGCCGAGGGCGCCGAGGGGGCTGTTCGCCCCCTGACTGGACGTGACCATGGCTCCATCCTGCACCCGACCACTGACAACCGCCGTGACCAGCGCAAACGGGTGGCGGGGCGCGCGCCGGGCCTGGCGCACAATGGGGGCATGGCGGGAAAGGGCGAGTGGGCACGGCACTGGCGGTACGAGCACCTGCCGGGCCTGGACCTGCTGCGTGCCCGCTACCTCGGCCACACCTTCCCGCGCCACAGCCACGAGGGCTATGTCTTCGGCGCCGTCACCAGCGGTGTCGAGGAGGTCGGCATGCCCGACGGCACCCTGCTCGCCGGACCCGGAAGCGTCGTCATGATCAATCCGGAGGTGGCGCACACCGCGCAGGCGGGCGACCCCGACGGCTGGTCGTACTCCACGCTCTACCCCTCGGCGCGGGTCGTCGCCGAGATCGCCGCCGAGATCGGCACGGTCCGCGGCACCCCGGGCTTCGGGGAGCCCATCGTCAACGACCCGCAGGCCGCACTGATGATCAGCGAAGTGCACCGGGCCGCCGAGCAGGGCAACGCGCTGGCCGCCGACAGCCTCCTGCGCGTCGTGCTCGCCCGGCTGCTGCGCGACCACGGCTCGGCGCTCGCGCAGCGCCCTCGCAGGACCGCGGGGGTCAGGGCCGCGGCACGCGCGCGTGAGTTCCTCGAGGAGCGCATGGCCGATCCGCCGTCCCTGGAAACGCTCGCCGCCGAACTCGGCACCAGCCCCTTCGCGCTGCTGCGGGCCTTTCGTGACGCCTACGGGATGCCGCCGCACACCTGGCTCACCAGCGCGCGGGTGCGGGCCGCCCGGCGCCTGCTGGAGGCGGGCACCGCCCCGGCCGAGGCCGCGGTGGCCGTCGGCTTCACCGACCAGCCGCACCTGAACCGGCACTTCACCCGCATCGTCGGCGTGCCGCCCGGGGCCTATCAGCGCGAGCGCAAGAACGTACAAGACCGTGACGGACACCTGCTCGTACCGTTCGCGGTGTGGCAGAACAGACAACACCCACGGACATACGCACAGCAGGAAGGGCGCCCGACAGGGGCCCCGGCCACGACGGAGAGCACCCGGCGGCGGCCGCCGGGAAACCGACCGCTGCCGTCGTCCGGGACGCGCTCGGCGTCGGGATCGCCGTCGGACTGTCGGGATTCGCCTTCGGGGTGACCTCGGCGGGCAGCGGCCTCAGCGTGCTCCAGAGCTGCGCGCTCAGCCTCCTCGTCTTCACCGGGGCCTCGCAGTTCGCGCTGGTCGGCGCGCTCGCGGCCGGCGGCAACCCGTTCACGGCCGCCGCGGGAGCCTTCTTCCTGGGAGTGCGCAACGCGTTCTACGGGCTGCGTCTGTCGCAGCTGCTCGCGCTCCCGCGCGCGGTGCGGCCGTTCGCCGCGCACTGGGTCATCGACGAGACGTCGGCCGTCTCGCTCGCCCAGCCCGACCGGCGCAGCGTGCGGCTGGGGTTCACCGTCACCGGACTGAGCCTGTACGTGCTGTGGAACCTGACCACGCTGCTCGGCGCCCTCGGGGCCGAGGCCATCGGCGACACCGACGCCTGGGGGATCGACGCGGCAGGACCCGCGGTGTTCCTCGCACTGCTGGCCCCGATGCTGAGGACCGTCACGGAGCGCGCCGTGGCGTGTCTCGCCGTGCTCCTGATGCTCGGGCTGCTGCCCGTGCTGCCCGCCGGCGTGCCCGTTCTGGTGGCCGCGCTCGCCGCGCCGGCCGTGCTCTACGTAGAGGGACGCCGTCGAGGCGAGTCCCCGAACGCGCCCCAGGGAGGGAACCGTTGAACATCTGGATCGCCATCGGTGTCACCGCGGTGGGGTGCTACGCCGTCAAACTCATCGGTCTGCTCGTGCCCGCGGGAGCGCTGGAACGGCCCGTGGTGAAACGGCTGGCGGCGCTGCTGCCGGTCGCGCTTCTCGCCGCCCTGACCGCCCAGCAGACCTTCGCGGACGGCCGCACGCTCGTCCTCGACGCCAAGGCCGCAGGGCTTGCCGCGGCCGCCGTGGCCCTGCTGCTGCGCGCGCCCTTCCTGGTGATCGTCGCCGCCGCCGTGGTGGTCACGGCGGGCGTGCGGGCGCTCACCGGCTGAGCGGGCCCTCGGCACGGGCGACCGGCGGATTCCGCCGGTTAATGTGGCGCGTCACGACGACACGACCCGCAGCGCCCCAGGGAGGAACCGTGCCGCTGTCGCCGGAGGCCCGCTCCCTGGCCGCGCGCTGCGCACCGCACGTCAACGAACTGGCCCGCCGCATGGCCCGCGAGTCCTTCGAGGCACTGCCCGGCTACGCCCAGCTGCCCGACGACGTGAAGGACCTGGAGATCGCGGCGACCGCGCGCCACGGCGTACGGCTGTTCCTGAAGCGCGTGAACGAGCCGGACCCCGCCCCGCCGGGGCGGTCCGGGGATCACCGGCTGTTCCGCGAGCGGGCCGCTCAGCGCGCCGAGGAGGGCATGCCGCTGCACCTCCTGCTGCGCACCCACGCCCTCGGCGTCTACGCCCTGTGGCAGACGCTGCGCGAGGTGGCACGCCCGGGCGAGGAGGCGGCCCTCGTCGAGCTGGTCGACGTCCTGCTGGAGAGCCACCACGGTGTCGTCGGCGCGGTCGCCGAGACGTACCTCGACGAACGCTCCGCCCTGGAGGCCGAACGACGCGCACAGCGGCGGTCGCTGGTCCGCGGTCTGCTCGACGGGATGCTGCCGCCCGGGCATGTGCTCCTCGACCAGCTCCGCCTCGAAGGGCCCGCCCTCGTCCTGGCGCTCGGTGTGGACGCGCCGCCCGCGGAGGTGCCCGTGGCGGTGCGGCGCCGGCTGCGGCGGGTGCAGACCGTCCTGGACCAGGCCTTCGGCGGGGAGGTGCTCGCACTCCTGGACGCCGACGGGGGTCGCGTCGTCGTCCCCGAGGACCTCGCGGTACCCGAGGACCTGCCCCGGCGCCTGAGCAGGGCCAGCGGGCTGCGGATGCGGGTGGCCGCGGTGCGGGCGGACGGGCCCGAGCAGATCACCCGCGCGGCACGCACCGCGACCGAGATCCTGCGCATCACGCGCGTGTGCGGCCTGCCGCCGGGGCTGCACCGGCTCGACGACGTCCTGCTCGAGTTCCACCTGTCGCGGCCCGACGAGAGCAGCCCGCGCATCGCCGCGCTCCTGGACCCGGTGGCCGAGCGGCCCGAACTCCTGGGGACGCTGCGCGCGCACCTGGCCCACCGGCAGGACCGGCGGGCCACCGCCGACGCGCTCGGGCTGCACCCCAACACCGTCGACAACCGGCTGGCGAAGATCGCGGAGCTGACCGGGATCGACCTGTCGTCGCCACGCGGCACCGCCCTCGTGATCGCCGCCCTGTTGCTGCGCGACTCCGACGGCTGACCAAGGCCGGAGGGAGCGGCGGAACGTGCCGCTACAAGGGTCGGCCGTAGGCACGCAGGGTGCGCAGGGCCTCGATCGTCACCATGGGACGCGCCTCCAGGGCGGTTCCCGGTGCCCACTGCCGCCAGTTGACCGGCCAGCCGCCGTCCTCCTGCTGCTCGCTCCGCAGATGGTCGAGCGCGAGCGCCATCTCCTCCTCCGTGAACCAGGCGCGCGCCAGCGACTCGGGCGCCTTCGCGTAGTCGTACGGGTAGTGGTGCTCGCCCGGCGCGTACCCGGGGGCCACCGGACAGTCGCCCGCCCGCTCCGGATCGAGCACCACGAGCCGCTGCTCCCGTACGAGACGGCCGAGCCGGTCGGCCGCCGTCCGCGCGCGCGAGCGGTCCGGCACACCGTCGAGGAAGGCGATCGCCGCGTGGATCTCGTACGGGTGCGAGACCTTCAGCGACTCGACGGCAGACCAGCAGAAGTCGGTGGCACGGAACAGCCACGCGTGCCAGACCTCGTTGCGGTGCAGCAGGCCGACCACGGGACCGGTGGCGAGCAGGTCGCTCGGCGGGTCGTCGACGATGGGCACGAACGGGGCGCAGGGGTAGCCGCGTTGGCTGGGATGCACTGCCGGAAGGGCGCCTTCCGGTGTGGAGACCGTCGTGAGGTAGCGGCACACGCGCTCCACCCGCTGCCCCGAACAGCGCCCGATGGAGTCCAGCACGCGCAGCGCGTGACCGGTGTGCAGGGGCTGGCTGACGGGGCCGCGCAGATCCGGTTCGAGGGCGTGCCCGTACCCGTCGTCCTCGTTGCGGTAGGCGGCCAGAGCGGTCTCCACGGCGTCGGCCGCGGCGGCCGAGCCCGTCAGGAAGTGATAGGCGAACCGGCGCTGCTCCAGCACGCGCGCGGTCAGCCAGACGAAGTGCTCGGCACGGGAGAGCGGCGTGTGGGGCGACGGCGATGAGGGGAGTGGGGATGCTCCGGTTTCGGCCATGGACCGACCGTAGGGCGGAAAGCGTTCTCACCGAGCCTCCCCCGGCACGGCTGCACTCTCAGGGGCGGGATACTGGAGTCATGCGGTTGACGGTCTTCTGGCAGCGGATGGCGGATCACTTCGGGTCCGGGTACGCCGACACCTTCGCGCGCGACCACGTGATGGCGGGGCTCGGCGGGCACACGGTCCACGAGGCGCTGGACGCCGGCTGGGACGCGAAGGACGTCTGGCGTGTGGTGTGCACCACGATGGACGTGCCTCACGACAGGCGCTGAGACCGCCGGGTGGCGTCCCGGAGGCCCTGAGAGGCGCTGAGCGGGCCTGATTCCCGGCGCGTGGCACAGATTGTCCGTGGTGTGGGTGAGACTGGGCAGCGTGGCAGCGACAGACGAGAACCTCCAGGTGAAGACCGACGCCGCACCGCCCGGCACGACACCGCCCGAGCCGCCCTCGGGCCCGGTGGCGGCCCCGCGCGCGGGAATGCCGCGCTGGCTGCCGCGCGCCATGGTGCTCGCCCTGGCCCTCATCGCCTGTTTCCAGCTGGGCAGCTGGGCCTTCCACCAGGTCACCGGCCTGCTGATCAACGTACTGATCGCGTTCTTCCTGGCGCTCGCCATCGAGCCCGCGGTGAGCTGGATGGCGGCGCGCGGCATGCGCCGCGGCCTGGCCACCGGCCTCGTCTTCCTCGGCGTGATGATCGCGACCGCCGGCTTCGTCTTCCTGCTCAGCTCGATGCTGGCCGGCCAGGTCGTCGACATGGTCGAGGACTTCCCGAAATATCTCGACCAGCTCATCAGCTGGGTCAACACGACGTTCCACACGGACCTGAGCCGGGTCGAGGTCCAGGACAGCCTGCTGCACTCGGACTGGCTGCAGAAGTACGTGCAGAACAGCGCGACCGGCGTCCTGGACGTGTCCGGGCAGGTGCTCGGCGCGCTCTTCCAGCTGCTGACGATCACCCTGTTCTCGTTCTACTTCGCCGCGGACGGCCCGCGCCTGCGCCGTGCGCTGTGCTCGGTGCTGCCGCCCGCCAAGCAGGCCGAAGTGGTGCGCGCGTGGGAGATCGCCGTCGACAAGACGGGCGGCTATCTGTACTCGCGCGGCCTGATGGCGCTCATCTCCGGGATCGCGCACTACATCCTGCTGCAGGCGCTCGGAGTGCCGTACGCGCCCGTGCTCGCCGTGTGGGTCGGGCTCGTCTCGCAGTTCATCCCGACCATCGGCACCTATCTGGCGGGCGCGCTGCCGATGCTGATCGCCTTCACGGTGGACCCCTGGTACGCGCTGTGGGTGCTCGTCTTCGTGGTGGTCTACCAGCAGTTCGAGAACTACATGCTGCAGCCGAAGCTCACCGCGAAGACGGTGGACATCCACCCCGCGGTCGCCTTCGGGTCGGTCATCGTGGGCACCGCGCTGCTCGGCGCCGTCGGGGCGCTCATCGCGATCCCCGCCGTCGCCACGCTGCAGGCGTTCCTGGGGGCCTACGTGAAGCGGTACGACGTCACGGACGACCCGCGCGTGCAGGGGCGCCGCAGGCGGGGCGGCGCGCCGCCCCTCGCGCGCATGCGGCGTGCCCTGAAGGGACCGAACCACCCGGACGCCGCGTCCGCCGCCGGCACCGACGCCGACGCCGAGGCCCGGGAGTCCGAGGAGCCGTAGGCGGCCGGGCGGTTCAGTACGTGACGACGGCCCAGGTGCCGGCCGCGAGAACCGCCACCGTGTAGGCGGCCACCGCGCCGTACATGACCCGTTCCTTGGTGCGGTCCCGCCATGCCGTGCGCGACATCAGCCAGGCCAGGGTCGGCAGGACGAGCACGGCGTGCAGGCTCACCCCGTGCAGCGGCTTGAGCGCGGCCGTCGAGTGGTACGCCGCCTCCTGATGTCCGCTCCTGGTGAGCGCCACACCCCGCGCGATCATGGCCGCGCCCGAGGCGAGAGCGACCAGGAGGACGGCGAAACCGGCGCGCACGGCGAGCGGCATGCCCGTGCACCCGCTCGGCCGGTTGCGGAAGGACAGGACGGCGAAGACCGTCAGGAGCACCACCAGGACGCCGCCGCCCACGGCGAGCGACAGGGAGACGGCCGTGTCGAAGGGGGTCTCCACGTCGAGGTGCGACGGCACCTCGCGCCAGGCCTGGAGGGTGATGCCGCCGACCTCCAGGACGCAGTCCGCCGCGAACACCACGAGCAGGGCGCTCCGCAGCCGGGCGCCGACGCGCAGATACGACGTCACCCAGGTGAGGGCCATCAGGGTCAGGCCGAAGGAGAGCCCGAAGGTGAAGGGCTTGCGCCAGGAGACGGGGCCGTCCCACGGGCCGCCGTCGACCGCGAACACGACGAGATGGACGAGCCCCGACGCGACCAGGACGACGCCGGTCGTGTGACAGAGCCGCTCGGCCGGGGTGAGCCGGGGCCCCGCGGGGCAGGGGTGGGAGAGGTCCATGGGGACAAGGTTCGTCGGGCGGGCCCGCGCGGGCGTCGTCCGGCCGGAGACACCCTGCGTACGTCGCGGGGAGTACCCGGGGCGGTGGGCCGGAGGCGGGGCGGAGACTTGCTCCTGTGCCGCGTGGTGCGCTTGACACCAAAATCGAACATCCTTTCTTATGGAGAGCCCAGGGACTCCTCTTCCCAGTAATTCCAAGGGATTCGGAGAGAGTCGCCGGGCGAAGAGCCTCGAGTTATCCACAGGCGGACGGGCGTCGAGGCCGATTGTCAGTGGCAGGCGTTAGCGTCTTTGACGTGAAGCGATCGACTCAAGCAAATCGGGTGGAACCCATGGCAGGAACCGACCGCGAGAAGGCGCTCGACGCCGCGCTCGCACAGATTGAACGGCAATTCGGCAAGGGCGCGGTCATGCGCATGGGCGAGCGGACCAACGAGCCCATCGAGGTCATCTCGACCGGCTCGACCGCGCTCGACGTGGCGCTGGGCGTCGGCGGCATCCCGCGCGGCCGCGTGGTGGAGATCTACGGCCCGGAGTCCTCCGGCAAGACGACCCTGACCCTGCACGCCGTCGCCAATGCCCAGAAGGCGGGCGGCGCGGTGGCCTTCGTGGACGCCGAGCACGCCCTCGACCCCGAGTACGCCAAGAAGCTCGGCGTCGACATCGACAACCTGATCCTGTCCCAGCCGGACAACGGCGAGCAGGCGCTGGAGATCGTCGACATGCTGGTCCGCTCCGGCGCCCTCGACCTGATCGTCATCGACTCCGTCGCCGCGCTCGTCCCGCGCGCGGAGATCGAGGGCGAGATGGGCGACTCGCACGTGGGTCTGCAGGCCCGTCTGATGAGCCAGGCGCTCCGGAAGATCACCAGCGCGCTCAACCAGTCCAAGACCACCGCGATCTTCATCAACCAGCTCCGCGAGAAGATCGGCGTGATGTTCGGCTCGCCGGAGACCACGACCGGTGGCCGCGCGCTGAAGTTCTACGCGTCGGTGCGCATGGACATCCGCCGCATCGAGACCCTGAAGGACGGCACGGACGCGGTGGGCAACCGCACCCGCGTCAAGGTCGTGAAGAACAAGGTCGCGCCGCCCTTCAAGCAGGCCGAGTTCGACATCCTCTACGGCCAGGGCATCTCCCGCGAGGGCGGCCTGATCGACATGGGCGTGGAGCACGGCTTCGTCCGCAAGGCCGGCGCCTGGTACACGTACGAGGGCGACCAGCTCGGCCAGGGCAAGGAGAACGCGCGCAACTTCCTGAAGGACAACCCCGACCTGGCCAACGAGATCGAGCGCAAGATCAAGGAAAAGCTCGGCGTCGGCGTCAAGAAGGCGGAGGAGCCGGCCGCCGAGCCGGGCGAGGAAGCGGCGGCCGCCCCCGCCGAGGACGCGAAGACCGTCCCCGCTCCCAAGGCCGCCAAGTCCAAGGCCGCGGCGGCCAAGAGCTGATCCGTGACACGACGAACCGACTGGGCCGAGTACGACGCCCTCCCCACCGCCGGTCGGGGCCGTGCGGGCGCGGGGGCGTACGACGATGCCGTGGACGGTGAGGCCGGTCACGACGTGGAAGCGGGGGACGGCGCGGTGGACGGGCCGCGCCGTGGCGGACGTTCGCGCGGCGGGGCCGGACCGCGCGGGCGCCGGCGCAGGGGCGGATTCGGGGATCCGTCCGGCGCCGCACCGGACGACGGCCCCTCCGACTCGTCGAGGGCCGAGCGGGGGGAGTCGTCGGGGGACCCGGCGGAGCGGGCGCGGAACATCTGCCTGCGTCTGCTCACCGGGACCCCGCGCACGCGCAAGCAGCTCGCCGACGCACTGCGCAAGCGGGAGATCCCGGACGACGTGGCCGAGGAGGTGCTGTCCCGGTTCGAGGAGGTCGGGCTGATCAACGACAGTGCCTTCGCCGATGCCTGGGTCGAGTCCCGGCACCACGGGCGCGGTCTGGCGCGCCGGGCACTCGCGCGTGAGCTGCGCACCAAGGGGGTGGACTCCACGGTGATCGACGAAGCGGTGGGGCAGCTCGACTCCGATCAGGAGGAGGAGACGGCGCGCGACCTCGTCGCCCGCAAGCTCCGCTCCACACGCGGCCTCGACCGCGACAAACGGCTGCGCCGGCTCGCGGGGATGCTCGCGCGCAAGGGCTATCCCGAGGGCATGGCGCTCCGGGTGGTCCGGCAGGCGCTGGAGGAAGAGGGGGAGGAGACCGAGGACTTGGGGTTCGCGGAGTAGCGGCGGGCCGAGCGGCGGCTCCGGGGCGGGTGGGGTTTACCCCACCCCGAGACGCCTGGACGCCGCAGTGCGCGGGGTGTCGTGCGCGGGCCATCGTGGGCGCATGACCTTGAAGCCGCACACGGTTCACCGGGGGACGCCATGATGCTGCGCTACGCACTGCAGACCGTACGCGATCGAAAGGGCGGGTTCCTGGGGGCCTTTCTCGCCCTGATGTGCGCCGCCGCCCTCGTCACCGCCTGCGGCACCCTGCTGGAGACGGGCCTGCGCGGCACCGTGCGCACCGAGCGCTACGGAGCCGCCCCGGTGCTGGTCTCCGCCGACCAGAGCGTGCACCGGACCGTCGTCAAGCACAAGAAGGGCAAGACGAAGGTCAAGCACAAGGCCAAGCCCCTCGCCGAGCGGGCCTGGCTGTCCCGGGACATCGTGCGCAAGGTGCGGGCGGTACCCGGCGTGCGCCGGGCCGTGCCCGAACTCACCTTCCTCGCCGAGCCGCTGGCGGCAGGCGCCGCCGATCCCGACCGGCCCGCCCACGGTCATGCCTGGGACTCCGCCGCCCTGACGCCCTACACGCTGGCCGCCGGCAGCGCACCAAGGTCCGCCGGCGACATCGTCGTGGACCGCGATCTCGCCGACCGCGCCCGTCTCACGGTCGGCGGCCGGCTCACGGTGCAGTCCACTCAGGATCCCCGTACGTACCGGGTGACGGGGATCGCCGAACCCGGCGCGGGCAGTACGGTCACCCACCAGACGTCGTTGTTCTTCTCCACCGCCGAGGCCGAGCGGCTCGCCGCGCACCCCGGCCGGGTGACGGCGATCGGCGTCGTGCCCGAACCGGGCCGGGACGTCGGCGAGTTGAAGAAGGCCGTCGCCGAAGCGCTCGACGGGACGACCGCGCGGGTCACCGCCGGAGCGGAGCGCGGACCGGTCGAGTTCCTCGACGCGTCCGCCGCGCGCGTGAAGCTCGTCAGCATGGGCGGGGCCATGGGCGGCACCTCCCTGCTCGTCGCCGTGCTCGTCGTCGTCGGCACCTTCGCCCTCTCCGTCCAGCAGCGCCATCGCGAGCTGGCCCTGCTGCGTGCCATCGCCGCCACCCCACGGCAGATCCGCCGGTTGCTCGGATGCGAGGCGCTGGTCGTCGGCGCCGCCGCCGGGGCCGTCGGCTCACTCGCCGGGCTGCCGCTCGGCGGATGGCTGTACGGGCGCTTCGTCGAACTCGGCTCCGTACCGCCCACGCTGGAGCGCACCGCCAGCTTCTTCCCGGTCGCCGCCGGGCTCGCCGCGACCCTCTTCGGCGCCTGGGCCGCCACCCGCGTCGCCGCCCGGCGCATCGGCCGGATCAGGCCCGCCGCCGCCCTCTCCGAAGCGGGCGGCGCACCGACGCGGCCCGCCGTGCTCCGGACCGCCGCCGGGCTCGTCGCCCTCGCCGGCGGCACCGTGCTCGTCGTCGTCCTGGCCGGGCTGCGCACCGAGGCCGCCTCGACGCCGGTGACGTTCCTGTCCGTCGTCGTGCTCGCCGTCGCCGTCTCCCTGCTCGGCCCGCTGCTGGTCCGGGCGACCACCGCCGTCCTGGGCCGGCCGCTGCGGACGATCGGCCCCGCGGCCCGGCTCGCCACGGCGAACCTGAAGGGGCACGCGGCGCGGATGGCCGCCGTCGTCACCCCGCTCACCCTCCTCACCGGCATGACCTGCACCGTCCTGTTCGTCCAGCCCACCCTGGGCGACGCCGCCCTCGCTCAGACACGGGCCGGGGTCCGCGCCGACCAGGTGGTCACCGCGCAGGGGCCCGGCGTCCCGGCGGCGGCCGTGCGCGAGCTGCGCCGGGATCCGGGGACCACCGCCGCCGAGGTCGTCCGCTCCACCGTCCGGGTCGGCCTAGACAAGTACCCGGTGCAGGGCCTCAACCCGGCCGGCCTCACCCGGACCTGGGACCCGGGCGTCACCGCCGGATCGCTGGAGCGCTTCGGGGCGCGCTCGGTCGCCGTCAGTGAACTCGCCGCCGATCAGCAGCGGGTGAAGCCCGGCAGCACCCTGAAACTGACGCTCGGGGACGGCACACCCGTCACCCTGACCGTCGCCGCCGTCTACGCGCGGGGTCTCGGCTTCGGCGATCTGACCGTCGCCCACGATCTGCTCTCGCGCCACGTCGACAATCCGCTCGCCTCCTCCGTGCTCGTCTCCACCACCCGCTCACAGGAACAACTCACCACAGCCCTGCGAGAGTTCCCGGGCGTCCGCGTGCTCTCGCCGAGGGCTGCCGACGGGCTCCGGGCCGAACGGCAGCAGGCCGACGCCGAGGTCAACATCATCGCGATGGCACTGGTCCTCGCCTTCACCGCCATCGCCGTCGTCAACACCCTCGCGATGTCGGTGTCCGAGCGGATCCGCGAGTTCGCCCTGCTCCGGCTCGCGGGGGCGACGCGGCGCCAGGTGCTGCGCATGCTGCGGGTCGAGGCGCTGACCGTCGTCCTCATGGGAGTGGGCCTCGGCAGCGGGATCGCGGCCGCCGTGCTCAGCGCCTTCAGCCTCGGCATGACCGGCACGGCGGCCCCGGCCGTCCTGCCGCTGACGTACGTCACCGTGGTCGGGGCCGCCGCCGTCCTCGCGCTCACGGCGACGGCGCTGCCGGGCCGGGCGGCCCTGCGGGTCCGGCCGGTGACCGTGGCGACGGCGAAGGAGTGATTCCGCGGCCGTCGCCACGGTCGGGGCCGAGGAGGGACCGGGGTCAGTCCGCGGAGACCGGAAGCCCGGCCGCGCGCCACGCCTGGAACCCGCCCACCAGATCCGTCGCCCGGTGCAGCCCCAACTGCCGCAAGGAGGCGGCCGCGAGGCTCGACGCGTAGCCCTCGTTGCAGACCACCACGACCCGCAGGTCGTGGCCGGTCGCCTCGGGGGCACGGTGGCTGCCCTGCGGGTCGAGACGCCACTCCAGTTCGTTGCGCTCGACCACGAGGGCCCCGGGAATCAGTCCGTCGCGGTCGCGCAGAGCCGCGTACCGGATGTCGACGAGCAGTGCCTCGCCCGCCGTCGCCGCCGCGTACGCGTCCCGTGCCTCGACCCGGTCGAGGCCGGACCGTACGCGCTCCAGCAGTTCGTCGATGCCCACCGGGCGGTCCGCGGCGCTCACTGCCAGTCCTCCGGGCGCTCCACCGTCTCCAGGCGCAGCAGCGGGCCGGTGCGGCTGTAGCGCCGGATCCGCGGGAGCGGCGGGTAGTAGGCGTGCACCGAGACGGCGTGCTCGGTGGTGGACTCGTTCAGGACCTCGTGGACGTGGTGGCGGCCGAAGGCGCGGCCCTGGCCCTTCGCCAACCGGCGTTCCCTGTCGAAGCCTTCGGAGAGCTCCAGGGTCTTCCAGCCGTCGGTGGGCAGGCGGGCGGCGAGCGAGTTCTCCGTCAGCGCGCCGGACGCGGTCAGGAAGGCGCCGACCGAATCGGCGTGGTCGTGCCAGCCGGTGCCCGTCCCGGGCGGCCAGCCGATCAGCCAGGCCTCGCTGCCGCCGGGGCCTTCGAGCCGCACCCACGTACGGCCTTCGGGGTCGAGCGGCAGGGAGGCGATGAGGTCCTGGTCCGCGGCGGTGCGGCGGACGAAGTCGAAGAGGTCGGCCTGGGTGGGCGCCGCGACCGAGGGCGCGGCGGAGGCAGCGGGTACCGATGCGGGCACAGACGTGGGTACAGACATGAAAACCGTCCTGGGTTCGCGAAGACCGCACGCCACCGGCCCGACGACGGCCGGGAGGCGGTGGGGCGCGAGAAGGAAGAAGGCGAATTCAGCAGGACGGGCGACACACGCAGCCCGCATAGCGGACGAGGTCCATATGGACCCTCCGCCACAGGCGCACATGCGTGTCGATCGTCGTCACGTTCCGGAGTACACCATGGCGGTAGGGGCCGGTCAACTCTTGTTCACGGGGCGCGCGAAGCTCACGACGCGCCGCTGACCTCCGACGCCGTCGCCGCGGGCTCCTCCACGGACGGTTCCGGGCCGCCGAGCGCCGTCCGCGCCGCGTCGTACAGCTCCGCCGGGCGCACACCGCTCAGCGCGGTGACGAGATGCCCGTCGGGCCGGATCAGCAGCACCGTGTGGGCGGGGGCGTCCGGATAGCTCTCCGCGACGAGGAGTTCGGCCTCGTGGGGGAGGGCGGAGACGGCGGCCGCGAGCCGGGGCATGAGCCCCGCCGACATCCAGTGCTTGCGGTCCCATACGCCGGTTCCGGGTGCCACCAGGACCACGAGCAGCGGACCGAGACCGAACCGGTCGCGCAGATTGACGAACGATCCGTCGGGTGCCGTCACCCGCACATCGGCTGCCGGGGCCCCGGGCGCCGTGCCCACCTCCACCTGCGACTCGGCGCGCGGTGGCGTGAGCGGGGAGTCGGCGTACGCCCCGGGCGCGCCCAGCGGGCCGTATCCCAGGTGCCCCTCCGTGAGCAGCGCGTCGTGGCCGCGGGCGGATCCGGGCACGTACGAGCGCAGTCCGCCGCCACCGCGCAGCATCGGCAGCGCCTGGTCGGCGGCGCGCAGTCGGCCCGCGACGGCGGCCCGCCGCTCCGTCTGGTAGCTGTCGAGGAGGGCGTCGGACGCGGGGCGGCGGTCGTCGTGCCAGGCCAGGGCCAGTTTCCAGGCGAGGTTGTCGGCGTCGCGCAGGCCCTCGTCCAGGCCCTGGGTGCCGAGCGCGCCGAGCAGGTGCGCGGAGTCCCCGGCGAGGAAGGCGCGGCCGACGCGCCAGCGCCGGGCGAGGCGGTGGTGCACGGTGTGCACGCCCGTGTCAAGGAGTTCGTACGGGGGTGTGGAGCCGCCGCACCAGCCCGCGAGGGTCTCCCGGATGCGGGTCACCAGCACGTCGGGGGTGACCAGATCGCTGCGCGGCGGCAGCAGCCAGTCAAGCCGCCAGACGCCGTCGGCCAGCGGGCGGCCGACGACCTCCGCGCCGGACGGGCCCGACGTCCGCCACGGAGGGTTGCGATGGAGCAACGCCTGACCGGGCCAGGGAAGTTCCGTGCGCAGGGCGGCGACCGCGTGCCGTTCGACGGCCGTGCGGCCGGGGAAGCGGATGTCGAGGAGCTTGCGCACGGTCGACCGGGGGCCGTCGCAGCCGACCAGATAACTGCCGCGCCACCAGGTGCCCTTGGGGCCGCGGGTGTGCGCCGTCAGCCCGTCCCTGTCCTCCTCGACCGAGTCCAGGCGGCTGTCGGCGGAGAGCTTGACGAGGCGTTCCCGGGCGACGGCGGCGCGCAGGGCGCCGGTCAGGTCGTGCTGGGCGATGTGCAGCGGGGCGGGCAGGGAGTCCTCCGGCCCACCGAAGGTGAGGACCCGCATCTCCTGTTTGCGGCGCAGTGAGCGCCAGCCGGTCCAGCGCGAGCCCAGTGCGTCGAAGGAGGCGCCGGACAGCCGCTCGGCGAGCGCGGCGGTGTCCTCGCGCAGGACGACCGTGCGGGCGGGACGCGGTTCGTCCTTGCCGGGGCCCTCGTCGAGGACCACGGACGGGACGCCGTGACGGGCGAGAGCCAGGGACAGCGTGAGACCCACCGGGCCCGCGCCGACGACGATCACCGGATCCACGGCGCGGCCCCTCCTGCCCCGTGCGGCGCCGCGCAGCAGGGCGCGGGCGAAGTACTGAACATACAGGAAGGGGCAGTTGGAGCGGGGTGCGCGTTCACAGAGCGTATGCAACCCATTGCCGGTGCTTGCGTCAAGTGACGGAGGCAGTGGCGCCGACGCCACTGCCTCCGTGATACCTCAACGGTCGATGAAGATCCGTCAGACCCCGTTGTTCGTACCGTTGCCCGTGTTCCTGCTCAGAGTCTGCTGGATCTCCGACATCTCGACGATGGGCTCGGCGGCCGGGGCGACCGCCACGCCCTTCGGGGTGCGCCGGCCGCGCCGCTCGATCCAGTTGGCGAGGCCGGACAGGGCCAGGCACATCGCGATGTAGATCGCGCCGACCACGATGACCACCGCGGTGATCGGGTTCTCACCGTTGACGATGATGTTGTTGGCCATGGTGCGGGCGGCGAACAGCAGCTCGCTGTAGGTGATGATGTAGCCGAGCGAGGTGTCCTTCAGGGTCACCACGAGCTGGCTGATCATCGTCGGCAGCATCGCGCGGACGGCCTGCGGGAGCAGCAGCATCGTCATCACCTGGGACTTGCGCAGCCCCAGCGCGTACGCCGCTTCCACCTGGCCGCGCGGTACGGCGTTGATGCCGGCCCGGATGACCTCGGCCTGGACACAGCCGTTGTAGACGGTCAGGCCGATGACGAGCGCCCAGAAGGCGGCGTTCTCGCCGATCGTCCCGAGGCTGTCCTTGTAGGTGAGGAAAAGCACCCACAAGGCGTAGATGGTGATCAGCAGCGGGATGGCGCGGAACAGCTCGATGAAGCCGGTGGCGAACCAGCTGACCGGCTTGTGCTCGGAGAGCCGGGCGACCGCGAGCAGCAGGCCGAGCAGCAGGGAGAGCACTCCGGCGACGGCGAACACCTTCAGGGTGGTGAGCACGCCGTCGCGGATGTTGGCGCGCACGCCCGCGTTGTTGAAGATGTTCCAGACCTCGGGCTTCAGCTGGCCCGTCACGTTCATCCGGTAGAGCGTGAACGCGATCAGACCGAGCACCACGAGGGAGCCGACGATCGTGTAGATCCAGTTGCGCACCTGGGCCTTGGGGCCGGGCGCGTCGTACAGGACGCTCGAACCACTCATCGTGCGACCCCCATGCGGCGCTCGAGCAGCCGGAACAGACCGCTGATGGCGAAGGTGATGATCAGGTAGCCGAGAGCCACCCAGACGAAGATCAGGCCGGCCGCGTAGCCCTTGTCGCTCAGCAGCTTCTGCACGCCGAAGAGCTCGGCGACGCTGAACGCGCCCGCGATGGCGGAGTTCTTGGTCAGCGCGATGAAGATCGAGCTGAGCGGCGGCAGCACGGTGCGGGTGGCCTGCGGCAGGATGATCATGCGCAGGGTCTGCGAGAAGGTCATGCCGATCGACCGGGCGGCCTCGGCCTGGCCCAGCGGCACCGTGTTGATGCCCGACCGCACGGCCTCACAGACGAACGCCGACGTGTAGCAGCCGAGCGCGAGCAGCGCCTTGGTCCACGGGCTGATGCTCAGCCCGAACAGCGGCGGGATGACGAACCAGACGATGAGGAAGAGCAGCGTCAGCGGTGTGTTGCGGAACAGCGTGACCCACGCGGTGCCGAACAGACGCAGTGGGGGGACGGGGGAGACACGGAACCCGGCGATGAGAACGCCGAGCACCATCGCCAGAACTCCGCTGGCCAGGGTCAGCAGGACGGTGCCTATGAACCCCTCGCGGAACTCCGGGAGATAGTCGAGCAATACGTTCACGGGGATGTCCTCGTGGGCGGCGGCGGACGGGCGACTGGTGTCGTGCCACGGGCACACCGCTGGGGTGTGCCCGTGGCACGGACCTGCTCCTCAGGGACTGAAGAGGGCGATCAGTAGCGCTCGAGGGCCGGCGGCTCGGTGTATGCGGAGTTGGACAGGCCGAGCGTCGCGTCGTACGCCTTCTTGTAGTCGCCGTTCTTCTCGTGCGCCTCGAGGGCGTTGTTCACCGCGTCGCGCAGCGCCTTGTCGTCCTTGTTCATGCCGACGCCGTAGGGCTCCTCGGTGAAGGGCTTGCCGACGACGTGCAGCTTGGTCGGACGCTGGGCCGCGTACCCCTTGAGGATGGCGTCGTCGGTGGTGACGGCGTCGACCTCGTTGTTCAGCAGCTGCTGGACGCACTCGGAGTACTTCGACAGCTCGATGGTCCTCGCGCCGTACTTGGGCTTCTTGATCTCCTGCAGCGGGGTCGAGCCCTTGATGGAGCAGACCGTCTTGCCCTTGATCGAGTCGGTGCCGGTGATCTTCTTCGCGTCCGCCGTGCGGACCAGGAGGTCGGCGCCCGCCTTGAAGTACGGGCCGGCGAAGCCGACCTGCTTCTTGCGCTCGTCGTTGATCGTGTACGTGCCGACGTAGAGGTCGACCTCGCCCTTGGAGATGGTGGTCTCACGGACGTTCGAGTCGACCGTCTTGAACTCGATCTGCGACGGCTTGAAACCGAGGTCGGCGGCGACCATCTTGGCGATCTCGATGTCGAAGCCGGACCGCTTGCCGTCGGTGTCCTCGAAGCCGAGGTACGGCTGGTCGTTCTTGGCGCCGATGACGAGCTTGCCGGCCTTCTGGGCCTTCTTCAGGGTCGCCGAGTCGACGCTGACGTTCGAGGCGACCTTGTAGGTGGGCAGCTTCGGCTGGTTCTTGCCGCCGGAGGAGCCGGCCGGCTTGTCACCGGCGTTGCCGGACTCGCCGCCACAGGCGGTGGCGGTCAGGGCGAGGGCGGCGACCGTGGCGGCGATCGCGGCGGACTTGCGGAGCTTCATGGTGAACATCCTTCGTGTCGGCAGAATCGGCAGTCGGAAATCACAACACGCGCGCGCGGGACCTCACTTGAGGGCGCGTGTGCGGCGCGTGTCTAGTGGTGAAGGATCTTCGACAGGAAGTCCTTGGCCCGATCACTGCGCGGATTGCTGAAGAACTGGTCGGGGACGGCCTCCTCGACGATGCGGCCGTCCGCCATGAAGACGACGCGGTTCGCTGCCGAGCGGGCGAAGCCCATCTCGTGCGTGACCACGACCATGGTCATGCCGTCCCGGGCGAGTTGCTGCATCACTTCGAGGACCTCGTTGATCATCTCCGGGTCGAGCGCCGACGTCGGCTCGTCGAAGAGCATCACCTTGGGGTCCATCGCCAACGCCCGTGCGATGGCGACACGCTGCTGCTGGCCGCCGGAGAGCTGCGCGGGGTACTTGTCCGCCTGCGCTCCGACGCCGACCCGGTCGAGGAGCGTGCGGGCCTTCTCCTCGGCCTGGCTCTTGGACACCTTGCGGACCTTGATCTGCCCCAGCGTCACGTTCTCCAGCACCGTCTTGTGCGCGAAGAGGTTGAAGGACTGGAAGACCATGCCCACGTCCGCGCGCAGCTTGGCCAGCTCCTTGCCCTCCTGGGGCAGCGGCTTGCCGTCGATCGAGATGGCGCCGGAATCGATGGTCTCCAGGCGGTTGATCGTGCGGCACAGCGTGGACTTACCGGACCCCGACGGTCCGATGACGACCACGACCTCGCCTCGCGCGATGGTCAGGTCGATGTCCTGGAGCACGTGCAGCGAGCCGAAGTGCTTGTTGACTTGGCTCAGCGCGACCAGCGCGTCGCCCGCGGGGGGAGTGGCGTCCTTGGTCACCGAAACTTCGGTCATCGGGGTCTTGCTCCATCCTCCTCGGTTGCGGAGGACAGTAGTAACCCCGTACGACCAGCGTCATTACATCTGAGGGGAAATTGAGGATAACGATCCGGCCGCAACCGGACACTATGTGTGAAGAGGGCTCGGGTCCGCGTACCGGGTGCATAACGGAACACGGACGTAACCAGAAGTCCCTTGACGCCGTCCTTATATATCGGCGTGGATGCCTTGAGCATCGCGCGGTACGGAATCGCGCGGGCCGACGGACGATGAACCTAAGGGGGCCGGAATGAGACTGCTGCTCGTCGAGGACGACGATCATGTGGCAGCGGCCCTGTCGGCGGTTCTGTCCCGGCACGGCTTCGAGCTGCACCACGCGCGCAACGGCGAGGAGGCGCTGAAGGCGCTCGTCCCGGAGGCCGACGCCTTCGGAGTCGTCCTCCTCGACCTGGGGCTGCCGGACCAGGACGGGTACGAGGTGTGCGGCAAGATCCGCAGGCGGACGTCGACGCCGGTGATCATGGTGACCGCGCGCGCGGACGTACGGTCCCGCATCCACGGGCTCAACCTCGGCGCGGACGACTATGTGGTGAAGCCCTACGACACCGGGGAGCTGCTCGCGCGGATCCACGCCGTCAGCCGGCGCAGCGTGCCGGAGGAGGCCGCGGTGTCCGTCGGCCACGAGGTGCGGTTCGGCGGCGTCGCCATCGATCTGCCCACGCGGCAGGTGACGGTGGACGGGGCCGCGGTCCAGCTCACCCGCAAGGAGTTCGACCTGCTGGCGCTGCTCGCGCAGCGGCCGGGTGTCGTCTTCCGCCGCGAGCAGATCATCTCCGAGGTGTGGCAGACCAGTTGGGAGGGGACCGGACGGACGCTGGAGGTGCATGTGGCGTCCCTGCGCTCCAAGCTGCGCATGCCGGCCCTCATCGAGACCGTGCGCGGCGTCGGGTACCGGCTCGTCGCGCCGGCCGCGTAGCGGACAGGGCCCCGGGTGCGCGCACGGCTGCTTCCGCTGCTCATCGTCCTCATGGCGGGCGTCCTGCTCGCGCTCGGCTTCCCGCTCGCGGTGAGCCTGGCCTCCGCGCAGCAGCAGAAGGTCGTCGTGGACCGCATCGACGACACCGCCCGGTTCGCCTCCCTCGCCCAGTTCGTCACCACCCGCTCCGAGGGCAGCGGCGAGACGGAGAACGACGAGCGGCGGCAGACCCTGCAGAAGGAACTCGCCCGCTACTACGACGTCTACGGCATAAGAGCCGGTGTCTTCTACCGCGACCTGGACGTGCATCCCATGGGGCGCGCGCCCGCCGCGTTCCGGGTGCCGCCCAGCGGTCAGCTGCGGGCCGCCTTCGAGGAAGCGCTCTACTCGCGCGGGAGCCACGATCCGCCGCAGGTGTGGCCGTGGCAGAGCCATGGGCGCATCGTCGTCGCCTCGCCCGTCATCCGCGACGGCGATGTCGTCGCCGTCGTCGTCACGGACTCGCCCACCGCCACGATGCGGGCCAAGACGGTCCGCGGCTGGGCCGTCATCGCGCTGGGCGAGGTGGCCGCGATGCTGCTCGCCGTGGGCGCCGCGCTGCGCCTGACGGGCTGGGTCCTGCGGCCCGTACGCGTCCTCGACGCGACCACGCACGACATCGCCACGGGACGGCTGAAATCACGGGTCGCGGCCGCCGGCGGCCCGCCGGAACTCAGGCGCCTGGCCCGGTCGTTCAACGAGATGGCGGACAACGTCGAGGACGTGCTGGAGCAGCAGCGCGCTTTCGTCGCCGACGCCTCGCACCAGCTGCGCAATCCGCTCGCCGCGCTGATGCTCCGTATCGAGGTGCTGTCCTACGAACTGCCGGAGGGGAACGAGGAGATCGCGTCCGTACAGGCCGAGGGCAAGCGCCTGGCCCGGGTCCTCGACGACCTGCTGGACCTGGCGCTCGCCGAGCACGCGGCCGCCGACCTCCAGCTCACCGACATCGGTGAACTGGCGGCCGAGCGCGTCGAGGCATGGCGGCTGACCGCGCAGGGCAAGGGGGTGCGGCTCGTCGCGGACTGCCCCGCCGCGACCGGTTGGGCCGATCCGGTCGCCCTGTCCAGCGCCCTGGACGCCGTGGTCGACAACGCCCTGAAATTCACCCCGCGGGGCGAGAAGGTCCGGGTCAGCGTCACCGCGAACGGCAGCAGTACCGCCGTCGAGGTCGCCGACGGCGGTCCCGGCCTGCGCGAGGAGGAGCTGTCCCGCATCGGCGACCGCTTCTGGCGCAGCGGCCGTCACCAGAACATCAAGGGCTCGGGCCTCGGCCTGTCGATCTCCCGCGCCCTGCTGACCGCGGGCGGCGGCTCGATCTCCTACGCCCCGCACGAGCCGCACGGCCTGAAGGTCACCCTGCGGGTGCCCCGGACGGCGCCGGGGAGCGAGCCGGGGCACACCTGAGTTCGGCGAGGCCGGGAGACGGCGGGTTCAGGGAGATCCAGGCCGGTGACGCGGGCCGGCCCGTCGTGCGGCGGGCACCTGCTTCAAGACGGTCAGGGCTTCACCTTCCTGACGGCCGGGGCTTCACCTTCCTGACGGTCAGGGCTTCACCGAGCGGTAGTAGCGGCGCGCGCCCTCGTGCAGGGCGAGGGGATCCGTGTAGACCGCCGTGCGCAGGTCCACGAGCTGCGCGGCGTGCACCGTGTTGCCGATGGAGTCGCGGCTGTCGATGACCGTACGGGTCACGGCCTCGGTCAGCTCCGGGTCGGTGCGGTCCGTCGTGACGAGGAGGTTCGCCACCGCCAAAGTGCTGACGGCCTTGCCCTGTTGGGCGTCCGGATAGGTGTCGGCGGGCATCACGGCCGCGCGGTAGTAGCGGGCGGACGCGTCGCTCATGGCGCGCAGGCGGTCGAGCAGGCTGCCCATCTCGACCAGCCGGACCGGGAACTCCTCGGACAGCTCCTGCACGTTGTTGGTGGGCAGACCGCCCGACCAGAAGAACGCGTCTATCTTCCCGGACTTCAGGGCGTCGGCCATGCCACTGATACCGAGGTTGACCGGCACGATGTCCTTGTCGGCGTCGAGATCCGCCGCCGCCAGCACCTTCTCGGCGATCAGCCACACCCCGGAGCGCGGTCCGCCGACGGCGACCTTCTTGCCGCGCAGGTCCGCCACCTTCTCGATGGTGGAGTCCCGGGGCACGACGAGCTGCATGTAGTCGTCGTAGAGACGGGCGCAGCCGCGCAGCCGGTCCGCGCCTGGCCGGTGCTCCTCCTGGTACTTGGCGACGGCGTCGGCGGCGGCGATGGTGAAGTCCGCCCGGCCGGTGGCGACCCGGGTGACGTTGTCCCACGAGCCCTCGCTCTCCTTGAGCGTCACGTCGAGCCGGGGCAGATCGTGGGCCAGCGCCTTGTCGAGGAGCTTGCCGTAGCGCACGTACACGCCGTTCTGCGTGCCCGTGCTGAACGTGACCTCGCCGGACGGTGACTTCTGGCCCAGCGGCAGCAGCCACCACAGCAGCAGCCCGAACACCACGAGCGCCGCCGCGGAGCCGGTGAGGGCGCGGCGGCGGGTCAGCGGGAACGTCCGGAAAGGGGCCTGCGGCATGCCGTGATCCTGCCAGCTGGGGCCGGGGCTGACCAGGGCGGAAGCGTCCGCGGCCTGTCACACCCGGTGACCTGCCCGCCTTCGGTCCGTGATCCCGCATCCGGTTCTCACCGGCGGTGGACGCGGTGGTGACCAGCGGGGTGGGGCACGACGGCGCCGTCGCGGTCGAGGAGGGGCCCTTCCCGACGGTACGGTCGGCCACCGTCACACAACGGACCAGGACCGTGCACCGGACGAGAAGCCGGTTCCACGCCCATGAGACTCGCCGTTCGAGGAGCAGGGCACCGAGGTGCCGCACCTCTCCACCGGGTCAAGACGGTCGCGATCCATTACGGCGCGTAGTAGGTACTACGCAAGCGCGTCATACGCACATCTTCCAGAAAGGAGGCGGATGTTGGCCGACGAGACGATAGGCGTCGTAGGTGCCGGCATCGTGGGCCTCGCGACCGCCCGCGAGATCACCCTGCGCCGCCCCGGTACCCGCGTCGTCGTGTTCGACAAGGAACCCGGCGTCGCACACCACCAGACGGGCCACAACTCCGGCGTCGTGCACGCCGGCATCTACTACACACCCGGCAGCCTCAAGGCGAACCTGACCGTACGGGGCGTGGGCCTGCTGCGCGAGTACTGCCAGGAGCACGGGCTCCCGTACCGCGAGATCGGCAAGCTGGTCATGGCCGTCCGCGAGGACGAACTCGACCGGATGAACGCCCTCTACGAGCGGGCCAGGAACAACCACGTACCCGAGCTGCGCAAGGTCTCGCGCGAGGAGATCGCCGAACTCGAACCGCAGGCCGGCGGCATCGCGGCCCTGCACTCCCCGCGCACCGCGATCACCGACTACCCGGGCATCGCCCGCACGTTCGCCCAGGACATCGAGCGGTCCGGGGGAGAGGTGAAGCTCGGTTTCCGCGTCACCGGCCTCACCGAGGTCCCCGGCGGCATCGAGGTGGCGTCCGCGCGGGAGCGGGTCACGGTCGACCGGCTCGTGCTGTGCGCCGGGCTCCACTCCGACTCCGTGGCCCGGCTCGCGCGGGGCGGGCCCGAACCCCGGATCGTCCCGTTCCGCGGCGAGTACATGCTGCTCAAGCCGGAGCGGGCGGACCTGGTGCGCGGGCTGATCTACCCGGTGCCCGACCCCCGGTACCCGTTCCTCGGCGTGCACTTCACCCCGCGCGTCGACGGCTCGGTCGAGGTCGGCCCGAACGCCGTCCTCGCCCTCGCCCGCGAGGGGTACACCCGCACCCGCGTCTCCCCGAAGGACCTCGTGGGGCTGGCCGCCTACCCCGGCGTCTGGCGCATGGCCGCGAAGCACTGGCGCACCGGCATCAAGGAGTACAAGGGCTCCTTCTCCACGGCCGCCTTCATGAAGGACGCGAAGCTGTACGTCCCCGGGGTCGGCGTCGACGACGTCGTGCGCGGCGGCGCCGGGGTGCGCGCCCAGGCGCTGGACCGCGACGGCACGCTCGTCGACGACTTCCGGCTGCAGCGGGCCGGCCGGATCACGGCCGTGCGCAACGCGCCGTCGCCCGCAGCGACGGCCAGCCTGGCGATCGCCGAGCACATCGTGGACGCGGTCTTCGACGGGTCCTGAGCAGGGGCGGTTCCGGGCGCCGTCCCCGACGCGGCCCGGAACCGCCCCGACCGGCCCCGAACACCCCTTTGTCCTGCGCCCTTTCGCGCGAGAACTGCTGGCGCCCCCAGCTCTGCGCAAGGGCCCGCGACCCGCCTGACGTCGACCTCACCGCACACCCTCCACCGATCGTCGAGGCGACGCCGACCACCTGTTCCGTTCCTCGGATCCGAATGGGGCCAGGGGCGGGAACAAGCCGGACAAGGAGCCAGAAAACCCTTGGACCCCGTCGTCCCGGCCGCGGGACACTTCCCCCTTCGCCGACCCGCGCACCGGCCGGGTCCGGCCTTCCACGAGACGGGGGTGGGAAGTTGGAGACGCCCGGAGAAACGAGCACGGCACCGCGCCGCAGCGCGGTGCTGCTCGCCTGGCGCATCTACATCCGCGAGTTGGTCCGGCAGCGGCGGCTGGCCGTTCCGGCGATGCTGCTGCCCGCGCTGGGCAACATCGGCATCAACTATCTGGCGCCCCTGGTCGTCGCCCATCTCGTCGGGCGCTTCGCGGGGGAGGGCGCGGTCGAGGCCCGGGGCGCGCTGCCGTACGTCGCGGCCTTCGCGGGCGTCCTGCTGCTCTCCGAGACGCTGTGGCGGCTCGGCATCCACTGCCTCAACCGGGTGGACGCCCGGGGCGTCGAGCGGTTGTACGTGTACGGCATGGACGAGCTGTACGCCAAGGACGCCACGTTCTTCCACGACAACTTCGCCGGATCGCTGACCAAGCGGGTCTCCAGCTTCGCCGTCCGTTTCGAGGAGTTCGCCGACACCCTCGTCTTCCAGGTGACCGGAAGCCTGGTCCCGCTGATGTTCGGCTCGGTGGTGCTCTGGACCTACGAACCCTGGCTCGTCGTCGCCCTGCTGGCGATGATCGCCCTCACCGGGGTGACCGTGGCCCCGCTGATCCGCCGCAGGCAGCGGATCGTGGACGCGCGCGAGGCGGCGATCGCCCGGGTGTCCGGCCATGTCGCCGACAGCCTGTCGAACATGGAGACGATCCGGGCGTTCGCCGCCGAGGACCGGGAGGCCGCCGAGCACCGCGTCCGGGTCGCCGAGTCGCAGCGCTGGATGCTCAAGTCGTGGGACTACAGCAACCTGCGCATCGACACGGTCGTCGCCCCGCTGTCCGTGCTCACCAACGCGCTGGGCCTGCTGCTCGCGGTCACGCTCGGCGGCGGACACGGCGTCGAGGGCGTCGTGGTGGCGTTCACGTACTTCTCGAACGCGACGCGGATCATGTTCGACTTCAACCAGATCTACCGCCGCCTGGAGAGCTCGACGACCGAGGCTGCCCAGTTCACGGACCTGCTGATGGTGCCCGCGACCGTCCTCGACCCGCCCGCGCCCCGGCCCGCGCACCCCGCCCGCACCGACGTCCGCTTCGAGAAGGTGACCTTCGCCCACGCGGGCGCGCCCCGGCTCTTCGACGGCCTGGACCTGGAGGTGCCCGGCGGCGCCAAGATCGGCTTCGTCGGCCGGTCCGGCGGCGGCAAGACGACCCTGACCCGGCTGCTCCTGCGCATGTCCGACATCCAGGGCGGCCGGATCCGACTCGGCGGCCAGGACATCAGCCGGCTGCGCCAGCGGGACCTGCGCGAGCTGATCGCGTACGTGCCCCAGACCCCCGCCATGTTCCACCGCAGCCTGCGCGACAACATCGCCTTCGCCCGCCCCGACGCCACCGACGCGGAGATCCGCCGCGCGGCCGAGGCCGCCCACGTCACGGAGTTCGCCGACACCCTGCCGGACGGCTTCGGCACCCTGGTCGGCGAGCGCGGCGTCAAGCTCTCCGGCGGACAGCGCCAGCGCGTGGCCCTGGCCCGCGCCATCCTGCGCGACGCCCCGGTGCTCCTCCTCGACGAGGCGACGAGCGCCCTGGACTCCGAGAGCGAACGGCTCGTGCAGGAGGCCCTGTGGCGCCTCATGGAGGGCCGCACCGCCCTGGTGGTGGCCCACCGCCTGAGCACCGTCGCGGGCATGGACCGCCTCGTCGTCCTGGACCGCGGCCGCGTCGTCGAGCAGGGCACGCACCACGACCTCCTCGCCGCCCGGGGCACCTACGCCAAGCTCTGGCTGCACCAGTCGGGCGGCTTCCTCGTCGACGGCAGCGAGTCCGAGATGGCGGAGGGCGCCGAGGTCAAGCCGTGAGGCGGGGGCCCGGGCGGGCTCGGCGACGGGGGCGTGCCCGCAACGGCCTACCCTTGTGTGCATGACCAGCAGCAGCGACCGGAGCCAGGCAGTGGACGTAGCGGACCCCAAGACGTACGAAGTGTTCACCTACGGGTGCCAGATGAACGTCCACGACTCCGAGCGCCTGTCCGGCCTCCTGGAGAACGCCGGATACGTCCGCGCCCCCGAAGGCTCCGACGGGGACGCCGACGTGGTGGTCTTCAACACCTGCGCGGTACGCGAGAACGCCGACAACAAGCTCTACGGCAACCTCGGCCGGCTCGCCCCGCGCAAGACCTCGCGCCCCGGTATGCAGATCGCCGTGGGCGGCTGCCTCGCGCAGAAGGACCGCGACACCATCGTGAAGAAGGCGCCCTGGGTGGACGTCGTCTTCGGTACGCACAACATCGGCAAGCTGCCCGTCCTCCTGGAGCGCGCCCGCGTCCAGGAGGAGGCGCAGGTCGAGATCGCCGAGTCCCTGGAGGCCTTCCCCTCCACGCTGCCCACTCGCCGCGAGAGCGCCTACGCGGCCTGGGTCTCCATCTCGGTCGGCTGCAACAACACCTGCACCTTCTGCATCGTCCCCGCGCTGCGCGGCAAGGAGAAGGACCGCAGGACCGGCGACATCCTCGCCGAGATCGAGGCCCTGGTCGGCGAGGGCGTCTCCGAGATCACCCTGCTCGGCCAGAACGTCAACGCGTACGGGAGCGACATCGGCGACCGCGAGGCCTTCAGCAAGCTGCTGCGCGCCTGCGGCGAGATCGAGGGCCTGGAGCGGGTCCGCTTCACCTCCCCGCACCCGCGCGACTTCACCGACGACGTGATCGCCGCCATGGCCGAGACGCCGAACGTGATGCCGCAGCTGCACATGCCGATGCAGTCCGGTTCGGACACCGTCCTGAAGGCGATGCGCCGCTCGTACCGCCAGGAGCGCTTCCTCGGCATCATCGAGAAGGTCCGCGCCGCCATCCCGGACGCCGCGATCACCACCGACATCATCGTGGGCTTCCCCGGCGAGACCGAGGAGGACTTCGAGCAGACGATGCACGCCGTGCGCGAGGCCCGCTTCTCCGCCGCCTTCACCTTCCAGTACTCCAAGCGCCCCGGAACCCCCGCCGCGACCATGGAGAACCAGATCCCCAAGGAGGTCGTGCAGGCCCGCTACGAGCGTCTGGTCGCCCTCCAGGAGGAGATCTCCTGGGAGGAGAACAAGAAGCAGGTCGGCCGCACCCTGGAGCTGATGGTCGCCGAGGGCGAGGGCCGCAAGGACGGCTCCACCCACCGCCTCTCCGGCCGCGCCCCCGACAACCGCCTGGTCCACTTCACCAAGCCGGACCAGGAGGTCCGCCCCGGCGACGTGGTCACGGTCGAGATCACCTACGCCGCTCCGCACCACCTCCTGGCCGAGGGCGCGGTCCTCGACGTGCGCCGCACGCGCGCGGGCGACGCCTGGGAGAAGCGCACCAAGGAGACCCAGGACAAGCAGCAGGGCGTCCTCCTCGGCCTGCCCAAGGTGGGCGTCCCCGAGCCGCTGCCGGCGGTCACCGGCGGCTGCGCGGTCGACTGAGGCACGCAGGACGGCGCTGCCACGCGCGGTGCCCGCGCAGTAGGCTGACGATCATGCTTGTCGCCGCCGCCGTCTGCCCCTGCCCGCCGCTGCTCGTGCCGGAGGTCGCCGCAGGGGCCGCCCCGGAACTGGACGCCGCGCGTGCGGCCTGCGACGAGGCGCTGGCCAGGGTCGTCGCCGCGGCGCCGGAGCTGATCGTGGTCGTCGGCGCGGGCACCCGCACCACGTTCCACGAGGCGGGGGCCCGCGGCTCCTTCCGGCCCTTCGGCGTCGACACCGAGGTGGTCCTCGGCCCGCCGCCGGGCGCCCCGGACGCCACGCTGCCGCCGTCCCTCGCGGTCGGCGCCTGGCTGCTCACGCGTGCGGGCTGGAACGGTCCCGTACGCGGCTACGAGGTGGAGGGCGGCCGGTCCTGGCCGGCCAACGGCGAGGACGGGGTGAACCTCGCGGGTCTGGCCGACCGTGTGGGCCTGCTCGTCATGGGCGACGGCACGGCCTGCCGCACGGTCAAGGCCCCCGGCTATCTGGACGAGCGCGCCGAGGGCGTGGACGCGCTGATCGCCGCCGCCCTGCGCGGCCTCGACGCCGACGGCACGCTCGCGCGGCTCGACGCGGACCTGTCCCGCGAGCTGAAGATCTCCGGCCGCGACCCCTGGCAGATCCTCTCGGCGGCCTGGGACGGCGACCGCGGCACCGGCGAGCTGCTCTACGAGGACGCGCCCTACGGAGTCGGCTACTTCGTCGCCTCCTGGGCCTAGGGCCTGTCCGGCGGATCAGGTCGCAGTCGGTCGGCCCGCGCGTTTCTGTGCCGGCGTGCCGGACCCCGCGCCCGCGACAAGATCCGCCGGACAGGCCCTAGGGGGCGTCCGGTCAGGCTGCCGGGGCGGTCAGGACGGTCTCGGCGGCCAGCCACAGATTCCTGATCATCGGATTCGGGTCGCCCTTGCGGCTGACCAGGACGACCTGGCTGGGCGGAGCGTCCTCGATCGGGACGGTGACGATGTCGGGACGCAGTGAGCTGCGCCGATCGCCGACCGGGAGCACGGCGATCGCCCCGCCACTCGCGACGAGTTCGAGCTTGTCCTCGTAGCTCTCGATCGGCGGCACGCCGGCCCCGAGGATCCGGTAGGAAGTCCAGTCCGAGGTCTCGAACGCGCACGGCGCCGCCTCCTCGCCGGCCAGCTCTTCCGCGGTCACCGACGCGCGGGCGGCCAAGGGATGGCCGCGCGGGACCGCGAGCATCCGGGGCTCCTCGTACAGCGGGATGGTGAACACCTCGTCGGCGGCGAACGGCAGCGGGGCCCGGGCGATCAGGGCGTCGACGCCCTTGTCGGACAGCGCCCCGACATCGCGGCAGCTCAGGTACCGGGTGGCGATCTCGGCGTCCGGACAACGACGGCGCAGTTCCCGTACGGCGGCAGTGATCACCAGGTCTTCGACGTAGCCGATGGTGATTCGTTCGGCCTCGGCCTGTTCACGCACGGCCAGCTCGGCCTGGCGGGCGGCCCGCAGCAGGGCCTGGGCCTGGGGGAGGAAGCTCTGGCCGGCCGGAGTGAGCCGGGTGCCCCGGGGTGCGCGGTCCAGCAGCCGTACGCCGAGATACTTCTCGAGCCGTTGGATCTGGCGGCTCAGCGCCGGCTGGGCCACGTGCAGGTCGGCAGCGGCCCGGCCGAAGTGCTGGTGCGCCGCCACCACGGTGAAGTAGCGCACCAGTCGCAGTTCCAAGTCCTGTCCGAGATCGTTCACCCTGCCAGCGTACGTGTCATGCCGTTTCGGAATGAGCAGGTTGCCGAACCGGTCTTGGACGGCCGTGCCGCCCTGGGCCTTGACTGAAGGAGCAACGTTTCCCCAGGAAAGCGACAGGCGCGATGAAGGCGATTCAGTTCCGCGAAGCGGGCGGGCCGGAAGTTCTGCGGTACGACGAGGTGCCGGTTCCCGAGATCGGCCCGGGCGAGGTGCTCGTCCGGGTGCACGCGACGGGCGTCAATCCGCCGGACTGGTACCTGCGTGAGGGGATGAAGGTCATGCCGGCCGAGATGAGGCCGGCGCTGGAGTTCCCTCTGATCCCCGGAACGGACATGTCGGGCGTGGTCCAGGCGGTCGCTCCGGATGTGCGGGGGTTCGCCGTCGGTGACGAGGTCTTCGGCATGCTGCGGTTCCCCGGATTCGACGGCCGGACGTACGCCGAGTACGTGGCCGCACCGGCTTCGGACCTGGCGCACAAGCCGGCCGGTATCGACCACGTGCAGGCGGCCGGGGCGCCGATGGCCGTGCTGACGGCCTGGCAGTATCTGGTTGACCTCGGCCACGACGTTCCGTCTCCTTTCACCGGACAGGTGCACCGACCGGTGCCGATCACGCCAGGGACGACCGTGCTGGTCAACGGGGCCGCCGGTGGAGTGGGCCACTTCGCGGTGCAACTGGCGAAATGGAAGGGAGCACACGTCATCGCGGTGGCCTCGGGCCGGCACGAGCAGTTCCTGCGCAAGCTCGGCGCCGACGAGTTCATCGACTACACCAGGACGCGGGCCGCGGACGTGGTCAGCGGTGTGGACCTGGTGATCGACACCGTCGGGGGCCCGGACAGCTCACGCTTCCTGACCGTGCTCAAGCGCGGCGGCACCATGCTTCCGGTGTTCTTCGCCGAGTACGACCCGGAGGAGACGGCGAGACTGGGCATCACCGTCTCGAACATTCAGGTGCGTTCCCATGGTCCCCAGCTCGCCGAGATCGCGCGCCTGTTCGGCGAGGGCAAGCTCCAGGTCGGGGTGGACAGCACCTACCCGCTGCCCGAAGCGGGCAACGCACACGCGCGAGCCGCGCAGGGCCACATCCAAGGCAAGATCGTGCTGACGGTGGTCTCGTGATCGCCGAACTCCAGCAGGCGGTGGCGAAACGACCCGGGAGGCAGGTCCCAGCCGCGGCCCGCACCGTCCCGGACACGGCGACGGCCGCGAAACCCGAGGGCTTCACGGCCGTCCGCCAGGTGTGACCGGACTACTTGCGAGCGGCCTCGCCGGCCTCGTTGTCGGCCGCCTGCTCCGCCGACTGCTGCTTCGGGATCTCCACGGCGGCCGCCCCGGCCTCGGTGGTCCCACCGGCCTCGGCGGGCTCCTCCGTGTCGGTGGCCCCGGCCTCCGCGGTCCGCGGCTCCTCCGCGGCGTCCGTGGCGGCCTCAGCGGCCTCGGAGGCGGGAGCGGCGTCCGAGGCGCCCTCCGCCTCGGGCTCGGCCGTCAGAGTGGCAGCTCCGCCCTCGGCGGTTGACGTCGCCTCGGTGTCCTTGGCCTTACGGCGAAACATGGCAAAAACGCCCATTACAACTCCATGTGGTACTCGTGCGGGCGAAATCCCGCCCTTCCCGGTGCGTTCCATTGCGTCGCCCGGGTCACCGGTCCGCAAAACCGGCGGCTGGAACCTCGCAACAGGCAACGACCCCGCTCCCGCCCCGTCACGTAGCTCGTTCGAGAAGTGGTGCCGTGGTTTGCGAGACTGGGGCGGTGAGTAGCGCAGCTCCCGCCCCGCGGGTCATCGCCGTCGTCGGTCCCACCGCGGCGGGCAAGTCGGATCTCGGCGTCTTCCTCGCCAAGGAACTCGGCGGCGAAGTCGTCAACGCCGACTCCATGCAGTTGTACCGAGGGATGGACATCGGCACCGCCAAGCTGACGCCCGAGGAGCGCGCCGGGGTCCCGCACCACCTCCTCGACATCTGGGACGTGACGGAGGCGGCCAGCGTCGCCGAGTACCAGAGGCTCGCCCGCGCCGAGATCGACCGCCTCCTCGCCGCGGGCCGCTGGCCCATCCTCGTCGGCGGCTCGGGGCTCTACGTGCGGGGCGCCGTCGACAAGATGGAGTTCCCCGGCACCGACCCCGACGTCCGCGCCCGCCTGGAGGCCGAGCTGGCGGAACACGGCTCCGGCGCGCTGCACGCCCGCCTCGCCGCCGCCGACCCGGAGGCCGCCACCGCGATCCTGCCGAGCAACGGGCGGCGCATCGTGCGTGCCCTCGAAGTCATCGAGATCACCGGAAAGCCCTTCACGGCCAACCTGCCGGGGCATGACTCCGTCTACGACACCGTCCAGATCGGCGTCGACGTCGAGCGGCCCGAACTCGACGAACGCATCACCACGCGCGTGGACCGCATGTGGGACGCCGGTCTCGTCGACGAGGTACGCACGCTGGAGGCCCAGGGCCTGCGCGAGGGGCGTACCGCGTCCCGCGCGCTCGGCTACCAGCAGGTCCTCGCCGCACTCGCCGGAGAGTGCACCGAGGAGGAGGCGCGCACGGAGACCGTCCGTGCCACCAAGCGCTTCGCGCGCCGCCAGGACTCGTGGTTCCGCCGCGACCCACGGGTGCATTGGCTCAGTGGGGCCGTGGCCGATCGCACAGAACTCCCGGCACGCGCAATGGCGTTGGTCGAACGACCGGTTACAGCCTGATCACGTGATGGCATCGGGACGCCCGGGCGGTCATCCAGGCCCCCGCGGCCGTGCCATCATCGACCTCGATCGACCGAGACAGTCCGGAGTGGGAGGGCGCGTGGCGATGGAGGCCGGCCCTCGTGACACCGCACCAGGCGGGGAACAGCTCAGCTCCGACGGACCTGAGACGATCCCGGACGGCGTGATCGCCGACGGGCCCACGCCCGACGAGATCGCCGCGCAGCACGAAGCGGCGGAGGTCGAGGTCGAACTGCGCCCGCAGCGCAGGCTCCGGATCTGGCAGCTCGCCCCCATCGTGATGCTCGCCACCCTCGGCTCCCTGATGTTCGCGTTCCCGCTGTTCTTCGAGTTCGGCGACGGCGGCGCGGTCGTGGCCATGCTGGGGCTGCTGATCAGCTCCTGCGCGGCGGGCTGGGGTCTGATGGCCGCCCGCCGGGTGGGCTACACGCTGCCCGGGCTCCCGCCCCGCGGCTCGGGCCGCTGGCCCGACTGGCGGGTCGTGGGCGCGTACGTGGTCGTGGTGGCCGCCGTGACCGTCCTCGCCGTCTGGCGCGTGGCCCGGCTGCGCTGAGGCGCCCCCTTCCCGCAGCACCCTTTCCCGCCGCACCGCTTCCCGGATCGTCGGACCGATCTCGTACGATCGACGAATGACGACCTTCCTCAAGGGTCACGGGACCGAGAACGACTTCGTGATCATCCCGGACCCGGAGAACGCGATCGAGCTGCCCCCGGCGGCCGTGGCCGCGCTCTGCGACCGCCGCGCCGGCATCGGCGGTGACGGTGTCCTCCACGTCGTGCGCTCCGCCGCCCACCCCGAGGCGCGGCACCTGGCCGACGAGGCCGAGTGGTTCATGGACTACCGCAACGGCGACGGCTCGATCGCCGAGATGTGCGGCAATGGCGTCCGGGTCTTCGCCCGGTACCTCCAGTACGCCGGACACGTCGGTGAGGGCGACCTCGCCGTCGCCACCCGGGGCGGCGTCAAGAAGGTCCACATCGACAAGGAAGGCCTGGTCACGGTCGGTATGGGCCGGGCGACGCTCCCCGAGGGCGATGTCACCGTCACGGTCGACGACCGCTCCTGGCCCGCCCGGAACGTGAACATGGGCAACCCGCACGCCGTCGCCTTCGTGGCCGACCTCGAGCACGCGGGCCGCCTGCTCGACCCGCCGCCGTTCGCCCCGGCCGAGGCCTATCCGCAGGGGGTGAACGTGGAATTCGTCGTCGACCGCGGCCCGGGCCACGTCGCCATGCGCGTGCACGAGCGCGGCTCCGGCGAGACCCGCTCCTGCGGCACCGGCGCCTGCGCGGTGGCCGTCGCCACGGCCCGCCGCGACGCCGTCGACCCCACCGTCACCGGGACCCCGGTGACGTACGAGATCGATGTGCCCGGCGGCCGGCTCACCATCACCGAGCGGCCCGACGGGGAGATCGAGATGACCGGACCGGCCGTGATCGTGGCCCAGGGCGAGATCGACACGGACTGGTTCGCTGCAATCGAAACCGTAAACCCGTGAACCGTCGCTCGAATGGGTGATCCGTTTCACGCTGGGCGAGAGCGGGACTGCGCCACGTGATGGGCTCGGTAGCATCAAGCACCGGTCCGGACGGGTGCCCCCGCCAGCCCGCCACCGGTCGACGCAGCCGGAGGTGCTCATGAGTGCGGAGGCGACCAACCCCGCGACCCCGGGGCCGATCACGCCCGGAGCCCAGCGAAGGCGTGGCCGTCCCCGGATCGACCTGCGGCGACTCGGCCGCGCGGCGCTCCTCGGGCCGGCCGGCCGGGACCGGCTGCCGGACGCGATCGGCCATGTGGCCGAGGCCCACCGGGCCCATTTCGCGGACGCCGATCTGGAGCCGCTGCGGCGTGCATACGTCCTGGCCGAGTCCTCGCACCGCGGCCAGATGCGCAAGAGCGGTGAGCCGTACATCACCCATCCGCTCGCCGTGACGCTGATCCTGGCCGAGCTGGGCGCGGAGACCACGACGCTGACCGCCTCCCTCCTCCACGACACCGTCGAGGACACGGACGTCACGCTCGACCAGGTGCGCACCGAGTTCGGCACCGAGGTCGCCTATCTCGTCGACGGCGTGACCAAGCTGGAGAAGGTCGACTACGGCGCCGCGGCCGAGCCCGAGACCTTCCGCAAGATGCTGGTCGCGACCGGCAACGACGTCCGCGTCATGTCGATCAAACTCGCCGACCGCCTGCACAACATGCGCACCCTCGGCGTGATGCGCCAGGAGAAGCAGGAGCGCATCGCCAAGGTCACCCGCGACGTCCTCATCCCGCTCGCCGAGCGCCTCGGCGTGCAGGCACTGAAGACCGAGCTGGAGGACCTCGTCTTCGCCATCCTGCGCCCCGAGGAGTACGGACAGACGCAGACCCTCATCGCCGCCGACACCGCCCGGGCCGAGAACCCCCTGGCGGACATCGCCGGCGAGGTGCGCGGCGTGCTCCGCGAGGCCGGGCTGACCGCCGAGGTCCTCATCCGGCCCCGGCACGCCGTCTCCGTCCACCGGGTGCTGCGCAAACGCGGCGAGCTGCGCGGCGCCGACTTCGGCCGCCTGCTCGTCCTCGTCTCCGAGGACGCCGACTGCTACGGCGTCCTGGGCGAACTGCACACCTGCTTCACGCCCGTGGTCTCGGAGTTCAAGGACTTCATCGCCGTACCGAAGTTCAACCTCTACCAGTCGCTGCACACCGCGGTGGCGCGGGCCGACGGCGAGGTCGCCGAAGTCCTCATCCGCACCCACCAGATGCACAAGGTGGCGGAGGCGGGCGTCGTCGCGCTCGGCAACCCGTACGCGCCCTCCGCCGAGGAACACCTCGACACCGTGGGCGAGCGCTCCGACCCCACCCGGCCGGGCTGGCTCTCCCGCCTCCTCGACTGGCAGCAGTCCGCGCCCGACACCGACACCTTCTGGTCGACGCTGCGCGAGGACCTCGCCCAGGACCGCGAGATCACCGTCTTCCGGCCCGACGGCGGGACCATCGGCCTGCCCGCGGGCGCCAGTTGCGTGGACGCCGCCTACGCGCAGTACGGCGAGGACGCCCACGCCGTCATCGGCGCGCGGGTCAACGGCCGCCTGGCGACGCTCAGCACCGTCCTCAAGGACGGCGACACGGTCCAGCCGCTCATGGACCGCATGGAGGGCGCCGCCGCCTCCGAGCCGTCCCGCGACTGGCTCGACCACGCCCGGACGCCCGCCGCGCGCATCGCCATCCGCCGCTGGCTGGCCGCGCACCCGGAAGGGCCGAGCGCACCGGAGTCCGCGCCCCGCGCCCCCTACAGCGGACCCTCGGCGCGCCCCTCTGCGGCGAACGCCGTCGTCGACCAGCCCGGCGCCACCGTCCGCCTCGCGGGCTGTTGTACGCCCGTACCGCCCGACGAGGTGACCGCCTTCGCCGTCCGCGGCGGCGCCGTCACCGTGCACCGCGTGGAGTGCCCCGCGGTGGCCCGCATGACCGGCGCGGGACGCCCCGAGGTCGGCGTCCGCTGGGCCGACGCCGAGACCGCCGAGTACCGGGTCACCCTGATCGCCGAATCCTTCAGCCGCCCGCACCTGCTCGCCGACCTGACCGAAGCCATAGCTCTCGAGGGCGTCGCCATCATCTCGGCGACCGTCGAACCCCCCGCGCAGGGCCGGGTCCGGCACACCTACACCCTCCAACTTCCCGGCTCCGCCCACCTCCAGGGCCTGATGCGGGCCATGCGCAACGTCCCGGGCGTGTACGACGTGGGGCGCGCCCAGCACGCGGCGGCCGGAGCGCTCTAGGGGGACCTCGTTCGGGTGGGTGCGGCGCGTGCCGCCGGACCCACCGGGGGCCGCGCTGATAGCCGTAGTTCATGCTGCTCAGCTCCCGAACCCCCCGCACCGTCGCGCTGCTCGCCGCCGGTGCCTCGGTCGCCCTGCTCGCCGCGGCCGCGCCGCCCGAGCCCGTCACACCGCTCGGCGTCGGCGACCGGCTCTTCCCGACCCTCGGCAACCCCGGCTACGACGTCCGCGCGTACGACATCTCGTTCACGTACAAGGGCGACAACGACAAGCCGCTCGACGCCGTCACCCGGATCGACGCGCGCGCCACCTCCCGGCTGGACCGGGTCAACCTCGACTTCTCGCACGGCACCGTACGGTCCGTCGAGGTGAACGGCGCGCCGGCGGACTTCGCCACCGGCGGCGAGGACCTCGTCGTCACGCCCGCCCGGCCCCTCGTGGCCGGTCAGCCGCTGCACATCACCGTGCGGCACACCAGCGACCCCAGGCCCGGCAAGGAGGAAGTGGGCTGGGTCCGCACCAAGGACGGGCTCGCCATGGCGAACCAGGCCGACGCCGCGCACCGCGTGTTCCCCTGCAACGACCACCCCTCCGACAAGGCGATGTTCACCTTCCGCGTGAACACGCCGCAGAAGTACACGGCCGTCGCCAACGGCCTGCCCACCTCCCTCACCCCCGGCGCCGGCGACACCACCGACTGGACGTACCGCACCGCCCACCCCATGGCCACCGAACTGGCCCAGGTCTCCATCGGGCGCTCCACCGTGCTGCACCAGAAGGGCCCGCACGGCCTCCCGGTGCGCGACGTGGTGCCCACCAAGGACGTCAAGGCGCTGCGCCCGTGGGTCGACAAGACGCCCGCGCAGCTCGCCTGGATGGAGAACAAGATCGGCCGCTACCCCTTCGAGAACTACGGGGTGCTGATCGCCGAGGCCAGCACCGGCTTCGAACTGGAGACACAGACCCTCTCGCTCTTCGAGCGGGACCTCTTCGTGCGCACCGAGTACCCGGCCTGGTACGTCGAGTCGGTCATGGTGCACGAGCTGGCCCACCAGTGGTTCGGCGACAGCGTCAGCCCCCGCACCTGGTCCGACCTCTGGCTCAACGAGGGGCACGCCACCTGGTACGAGGCCCTGTACGCGCAGGAGAAGGCCGACCGGCCCATGGAGACTAGGATGCGCAACGCCTACCGCGAGTCCGACGGCTGGCGTGCCTCCGGCGGGGCGCCCGCGGCCCCCAAGGGACCCACGCACGGCGAGAAGATCAGCATCTTCCGCCCGGTCGTCTACGACGGCAGCGCGCTCGTCCTGTACGCGCTGCGCCAGGAGATCGGCGCCAGGAAGTTCGAGCGGCTGGAGCGGCGATGGGTGGCCACGCACCGTGACGCCACCGCCACGACCGCCGACTTCACCGCCCTCGCCTCCCGGGTCGCCGGGCGCGACCTGAGCGGCTTCTTCCAGCAGTGGCTCTACGCGAAGAAGACGCCGCCGATGCCCGGACACCCGGACTGGAAGTCCGCCGCGGTGCGCGGCAAGGCCGGCAAATGACCGGCCGGGGCGGGCTTGGACCCGTGCGGCGCGGGAAATAACCCGGGTGACGAGACGGCCCGTACCGTGCGACCATCTTCAGGTCGACGGCGCGGGCCGGCCGACCGCCCGGCCCCGGACACCCGTCCGGGAATCCCGGGGGCGGCCCGAGCGTTGTCAGCAGTGACGGGCGAGACCCAGGTCACGTGCCGCACCCGGAAGCACTCCGGACCACATCCGAATCCCAGCGACGCAAAGGATCCAATGACCTCCTCTTCTTCCCCTTCCCAGGACGCGCAGAGCTTCGCGCAGAACCACACCGAAGGTCTTCGGGCCGATGCCCTGATGGAAGAGGACGTCGCCTGGAGCCACGAGATCGACTCGGACCGGGACGGTGATCAGTACGACCGTTCCGAGCGTGCGGCGCTGCGCCGTGTCGCCGGTCTGTCCACCGAGCTGGAGGACGTCACCGAGGTCGAGTACCGGCAGCTCCGCCTGGAGCGCGTGGTCCTCGTCGGCGTGTGGACGTCCGGCACGGTGCAGGACGCGGACAACTCCCTCGCGGAGCTGGCCGCCCTCGCCGAGACCGCGGGCGCGCTGGTCCTCGACGGCGTCACCCAGCGCCGTGACAAGCCCGACGCAGCGACGTACATCGGCTCCGGCAAGGCGCTGGAGCTGCGCGACATCGTCCTCGAGACCGGAGCCGACACCGTCGTCTGCGACGGTGAGCTCAGCCCCGGCCAGCTCATCCACCTCGAAGACGTCGTCAAGGTCAAGGTGGTCGACCGGACCGCCCTGATCCTCGACATCTTCGCCCAGCACGCCAAGTCCCGAGAGGGCAAGGCGCAGGTCGCCCTCGCGCAGATGCAGTACATGCTGCCGCGACTGCGCGGCTGGGGTCAGTCGCTGTCCCGGCAGATGGGTGGCGGCGGCGGTGGCGGCATGGCCACCCGCGGTCCCGGTGAGACCAAGATCGAGACGGACCGGCGACGGATCCGCGAGAAGATGGCGAAGATGCGCCGTGAGATCGCGGAGATGAAGACGGGCCGAGACATCAAGCGCCAGGAGCGCAAGCGCAACAAGGTGCCCTCGGTCGCCATCGCCGGGTACACGAACGCGGGCAAGTCCTCGCTGCTCAACCGCCTCACGGGCGCGGGCGTCCTGGTGGAGAACGCCCTGTTCGCCACCCTCGACCCGACCGTGCGCCGGGCCGAGACGCCGAGCGGCCGCCTGTACACGCTGGCCGACACGGTCGGATTCGTCCGGCACCTGCCGCACCACCTCGTCGAGGCGTTCCGCTCCACGATGGAGGAGGTCGGCGACTCCGACCTGATCCTGCACGTGGTCGACGGCTCGCACCCCGTGCCGGAGGAGCAGCTGGCCGCCGTGCGCGAGGTGATCCGGGACGTCGGCGCCACCGACGTGCCGGAGATCGTGGTGATCAACAAGGCGGACGCGGCGGACCCCCTGGTCCTCCAGCGGCTGCTGCGCAACGAGAAGCACGCGATCGCTGTCTCGGCCCGCACCGGCGCCGGCATCGACGAGCTGCTCGCGCTCATCGACGCCGAACTGCCGCGGCCCGAGGTCGAGATCGAGGTACTCGTGCCGTACACGCAGGGCAAGCTCGTCGCACGGGCGCACAGCGAGGGCGAGGTGATCTCCGAGGAGCACACCGCGGAGGGCACGCTGCTCAAGGCGCGCGTGCACGAGGAACTAGCGGCGGAGTTCGCGTCGTTCGTTCCGTCGGCCGCCGGCTGACATCCGGCCGCGGTGAGTGGTACGTGAGTGGGCCCGCCCCGGACATCCGGGGCGGGCCCACTCACGTACAACGGCCGCACTCCTGCTACTGGCCGGCGAACTTCTCGCTCACGGACTCGTAGACCGCCTTGGCCTCCTTGCCCAGCCGCGGACCGGCCAGCCACCCCGACGTCACCGGGCCGATCGAGGTGTTGGACACGAGCGCGGGCGTGCCGTCGGCTCCCTGCCCGACCCAGCCGCCGCCCGACGAACCGCCGGTCATGGTGCAGCCGATGCGGTACATCGTCGGGTCGGTCTGGGCCAGCGAGAGGCGGCCCGGCCTGTCGGCGCACTGGAAGAGCCGCTGCCCGTCGAACGGCGGCGCCGCCGGATAGCCCTTCGCCGTGAGCTGGGAGATCTTCGGCACGGCCGGCGCGTTGAAGTCCACCGGCAGCGCCGAACCGACCGTCTCCTCCAGGGACTTGTCGGTCGTGCCCTTCTCCGGCTTCACGTGCAGCACCGCGAAGTCGTACGGGGCGCCGGCGCCGCCGGTCGGACCGCCCTGCGCGATCCACTGGTCGGAGGTCTGCGCCGCGTCCGCCCACCAGACACCGTACGGAGCGATCTCCTCCCGCGTGACACCCTGGAGTTGCGCCGCGGACTTGGCGCTGTCGTTGTACGAGGGGACGAACGCGAGGTTGCGGTACCAGCCACCGTTCTTGCCCGCGTGCACACAGTGGCCGGCCGTCCAGACCATGTTGGACTTGCCGGGGTGCGCGGGGTCGGTGACCACGGTCGCCGAGCACTGCGCCTGACCCTCAGGGGTGTCGAAGACCAGCTTGCCCGCGTACGGGACGTTCTGGTGGTACGTGGCCGGGACTGCCGCCGCCTTCACGGGCCGCGGTTCCGGATCGGTCACCCCCTGGTCACCGGAGAGATCGCTGTCGTCGACCTGGCCGCCCGGGTTCTTGTCGGCGTCACGCATCCGGTCCGTGTCCCACAGACCGGCGATGATGGGATTGACGAAGTCCTGCGCCTCGCGCAGCCACTTGTCCCTGTCCCAGTTCTTCCACTCGCCGTTCTTCCACTTGTCCAGATCGAACCCGTGCTCCTTGAGCCGCTTCTTGATGCTGTCGGGTATCTGGATCTTGTCCCCGCCCGCGGTCGCGGACGTGGTCGGCTTCTCGTCCGCGTTGTCGTTGCTCGTCCCACAGGCCGTGGCGGTCAGGGCGAGCGCCGCACCGAGCGCGACCGCCGCCGCCACCGGGGACGTCCTGCCGCGCGCGCTCCGGGCGCGGCGAGCGGCGAACAACGGGCGTATGGGTCGCATGTCGTGAATCCCCCTGGGCTTCTTGGTGGTTGTGCCGCCGTACGGGTGCGCTGGGCAAGGGGTGCGCTCCGCCGCCCCTCCGCGTCCGAACGGCATCCCACACTATGCCGATGCCGTCGGGGACGACCGACGGAACAGCAACGGTTCCGTCACGGAGGGATCTTGGACGCGGCGCCGTTCGTTGAGACCGCCCCTCTCGGCAAAGGTCTCGTCATGTGTCGCACGAGTATCCGCTCCACCCGTGGCCCTCCGCTCCCGGCGTCGTTGGGTACGTACGGGGGATCCGCATCAGGCGTTCAGTCCTCGGCCCGTCCTGGCTCACCGCCCTGGCGGGCCTCGGTCGCGCCCGCGTGGCATCGCCCCGCCCACAGGTGAGTCGGCAGCCGCTGCCGGCCGTACATCCCAGCGGGAGGACCAACAGCCGTGGCCGTGACCGATCCTGCGCCCGTGGCGCTGCCCGCTCCGCACGACGGGGCGGACCGCGAGGCATCCGCATGCGACAGCGCCGTGCACGAAGGCATCCTGCGCCGGCAGTCCGCGCGCGAGTCGGCGGCCCGCACGTACGCGCGCTCGCTGCCGATCGTGCCCGTGCGGGCCCGCGGACTCACCATCGAGGGCGCCGACGGCCGCCGCTATCTGGACTGCCTCTCCGGCGCGGGAACCCTGGCGCTCGGCCACAACCACCCCGTCGTCCTCGAGGCCATCCGCAAGGTCCTCGACTCCGGCGCCCCGCTGCACGTCCTCGATCTGGCCACCCCGGTGAAGGACGCCTTCACCACCGAGCTGTTCCGCACCCTGCCGCCCGGGCTCGCCGACCGCGCCCGCATCCAGTTCTGCGGCCCGGCCGGGACGGACGCCGTCGAGGCCGCCCTCAAACTGGTCCGCACCGCCACCGGCCGCTCCGGCCTCCTCGCCTTCACCGGCGCCTATCACGGCATGACCGCAGGGGCGCTCGAAGCGTCCGGCGGCGCCCAGGACGTCCGGGTCACGCGCCTGCCCTACCCCCAGGACTACCGCTGCCCCTTCGGCGTCGGCGGCCCGCGCGGTGCCGAACTCGCCGCCCGGTGGACCGAGTCGCTGCTCGACGACACCAAGTCCGGAGTGCCCCGGCCCGCGGGCATGATCCTCGAACCCGTGCAGGGCGAGGGCGGCGTCATCCCCGCCCCGGACGCCTGGCTGCGCCGGATGCGGACCATCACCGAGAAGCGCTCGATCCCGCTGATCGCCGACGAGGTGCAGACCGGCGTCGGCCGCACCGGCGCCTTCTGGGCCGTCGACCACAGCGGTGTCGTACCGGACGTCATGGTCCTGTCCAAGGCGGTCGGCGGCAGCCTGCCGCTCGCCGTGGTCGTCTACCACGAGGACCTCGACGTCTGGAGCCCCGGCGCCCACGCCGGAACCTTCCGCGGCAACCAGCTCGCCATGGCGGCCGGCGCCGCCACCCTCGCCCACGTCCGCGAGAACCGGCTCGACCAGCGCGCCGCCGACCTCGGCGCCCGCATCCTGGGCCAACTGGAGCAGGCCGCAAAGGAGTTCGCGTGCGTCGGTGACGTCCGCGGACGCGGCCTGATGATCGGCATCGAGATCGTCGACCCGACGGGAGAGGCGTCCGGGCCGACCGCCGACGACGCGGGGAACCCGGCCGACGACACCCTCCTCGGCGCCCCTTCGGCATCGCCGCTTCCCGCGGCCCCCGCCCTCGCCGCCGCGGTGCGCGACGCCTGCCTCGACCGGGGCCTGATCGTCGAACTGGGCGGCCGCCACTCCAGCGTCGTACGGCTCCTGCCACCGCTCACCCTCACCGACGAACAGGCCGCGGCCGTCGTCGACCGGCTCACGGACGCCCTCGCCGCCGTGTCCCGCACGGCGCACTGCCCGTAGATCCGAGGACCCTCGGACGAGCCCCACCGCCCGCCGGACGGCGGCAAAAGCTCCGCCATACGTCCGGCAAGTCCTCGGCGTGCCCGTGTCTTTCTTGGCGCGGCGTCGTTGGGTGCCTACGGGGGATCTGTAGTCGGCGCTCAGCGTTCGGCCTGTCCTGGTGCGCGCCCGGACGGGTTCCCGTGGTTGTGGCCGCCCGCTCGTCCCGCCGCCACGTGAGTCGGCGAGCGCTGCCGACCCTTCGTCCCAGCGGGAGGACCAACAGCTGTGCCTGCGAGCGACCCGGTGTCCACGCCGCTGCCCGTCCCGTACGGAGCGCGGAGCGGGGGACCGGCGGCGCCCGGCCTCCCACGCCCCCGCACCCCGGTCACGGCCGGTGCCGTCGCGAGGTGGGCCCGGCACCGATAGCCGCACCGGAGCCGTCGGCAGGCTCCGCCCCACGTCCCAGACCACGCCCCACCCCAGGCACCACCGACGTACCCGGTGGCTCACCGGAGCAGAGCCGGACCACCGCCGTACGGAGCCCACCACACCGAGCAAGGAAGCACTCTTGAACGCCACACCCGCATCCGACGGCCGTCCCCGTCCCACCGCCGGCGGAAGCTGTGACACGCAGACCCCGGAGGCGCAGGAACGCGAAACGGTTCCCCGGCAGAAGAACAGCGGCCGGGAGGCCGGGCGTCCACGCACGTCCACCGTCGACCTCCTGGACCATCCGGATGCCGACACCGCCGCCCAGGTGGCGGCCATCGAGAACCTTCTGCGCTGCTGGGTGCGCGAGAACGACATGGCTCCTCCCTCCCTCGATCTCCTGCGGATCCCGCTGCCCGCCAGCGGCACCGCTCTCCTGGTCCCCGTCCACTACTGGTCGCCCACCGGGTGGCACCGCTTCGGCCTGCCCCACTTCGAGAACGGCCCGCACGGCGCTCCGTGCGTCGACGCCGTGACCCTGGCCGCCCTGCTCGGCCGCGAGTCGGCGCGCACCGGTGCGGACGAGGCCCCGGCCGACGCCAACGGCAGCCGCCCGCACACCTCGGCCGCGGCGCCGGGCGCGGACGTCGACCCGGCTTCGCCGCCGAGCGCCGCCGAGGCCCCGGAACCCGGCACCGCCTCCCTCGACGCCGGCCCCCGTCCGTCCGGCGACAGCGGTGATCTGGTCGGCCGGGTCGCCGACTCCGTGCGCCGCACCGCCGAGTTCATCGCCGACCGCCGGCGCAGGCCGACCGACGCCCCCGACACCTTCCTCGCCGCGGAACAGGCCCTCCTCCTCGGTCACCCGCTGCACCCGACGCCGAAGAGCCGCGAGGGACTCTCCGAGGCCGAAGCACGCCTCTACTCACCGGAGTTGCGCGGCTCGTTCCCCCTGCACTGGCTCGCTGTCGCACCGGACGTCCTCGCCCACGACTCCGCCTGGACCGAACGGGGCCGCACCGTCCCCGCCGCCGACCTGACCGCCCGCCTCGCCGGCCCCGGTCTCGCCGTGCCCGACGGCCACGCCGTCCTGCCGCTGCACCCCTGGCAGATCCGTGAACTCCGGCACCGCCCGGCCGTCGCCGAACTCCTCGACGCCGGCCTGCTGATCGACCTCGGCCCGCACGGCGAGCCCTGGTTCCCCACCTCCTCCGTCCGCACCCTGTACCGGTCCGGCGCTCCGGCCATGCTGAAGCTGTCGCTCGGCCTGCGCATCACCAACTCCCGCCGCGAGAACCTCCGCAAGGAACTCCACCGCGGTGTCGAGGTCCACCGACTGCTGCGCAGCGGAATCGCCGAGCGATGGCGCGCGGCCCACCCGGGCTTCGACATCGTCCGCGACCCTGCCTGGCTCGCCGTGGACCTCCCGGACGGCAGCGCGGCCCCCGGCCTCGACGTGATGATCCGCAACAACCCCTTCGGCCCGGCCGACGACGCCTCCTGCATCGCCGGGTTCGTCTCGCCCAGGCCGCCGGCCGACATCGACGCCGCCGGTCCGCTCGGCCGCACCCCGGTGGCCTCGCGCCTGGAGGCCGTCATCACCCGCCTCGCGGCCCGCACCGGACGCCCCGTCGGCGCCGTCTCCGCCGAGTGGTTCCTGCGCTATCTCGAACACGTCGTGCGCCCCGTGCTCTGGCTCGACAGCGAGGCAGGCGTCGCCCTCGAGGCCCACCAGCAGAACACGCTGCTGCTGCTCGACCCCGACGGCTGGCCCACCGGCGGCCGCTACCGCGACAACCAGGGCTACTACTTCCGCGAGTCCCACCGCGCCGCACTCGACCGGCGGCTGCCCGGCATCGGCGCGCAGAGCGACACCTTTGTCTCCGACGAGGTCACCGACGAGCGGTTCGCCTACTACCTCGCCATCAACAACGTCCTCGGCCTCATCGGCGCCTTCGGATCCCAACAGCTCGCCGACGAGCGGGTGTTGCTCGCGGCGTTCCGCCGCTTCCTCACCGAGGCCGCCACCGGCCCCACCCGGCTGAGCAGCCCGCTGCCGAGCCGGCTCCTCGACTCGCCGACCCTGCGCTGCAAGGCGAACCTGCTCACCCGGCTGCACGGCCTCGACGAGCTCGTCGGCCCGGTCGACACCCAGTCCGTCTACGTCACCATCGCCAACCCCCTCCATTCCTGAGCCCCCACGTACCCGAGGACCACGCCCGACACGACATCCCGAGAGGAGCGTCGCCGTGCCCCCGACCGATGCGAGCACCGACGCCGGCACCACTCCTGTCGCCGCCGACCCCGACGGCATCTCCGCCCACGCGTCCGAACCCGGACACCGCCCGGAGAGCAGCGACTGCCAGGACACCCTGGACCTGCGGCTGCCCGACGAACTGATCGCGCTCATCGCCGAGCAGGACACGTCCCGTCCTGCCCGCACCGAACCGGACGAGGGCCATCGCGGCGCCTCCGGGGCCACGCACCCCGAGGCACCGGCCCCGCAGGCCAAGACCTCCTTGATCAAGCCCCCTGACCTCACGGCCCGTGCCGAACACGATCTCCTCGACGACGTGGGGGAGTGGGGCCCCGTCACCACCGGCTCGGGCGTGTTCCAGCTCGTCCCCGCCCGCATCGACCGCGACCTGGCCCTCATCAGCCGTTGGATGAACGACCCGGCCGTGGCCGCGTTCTGGGAACTGTCCGGACCGGACGAGGTCACCGAGCGCCATCTGCGACCCCAGGTGGAGGGCGACGGACGCAGCGTGCCCTGCCTGGGCGTCCTGGACGGCAGGCCCATGAGCTACTGGGAGGTCTACCGCGCGGACCTCGACCCGCTGGCCCGCCACTACCCCGCTCGCCCGCACGACACCGGGATCCACCTCCTCATCGGTGGCGTCGCCAATCGCGGCCGAGGACTCGGCACCACGCTGCTCCAGGCCGTCTCCGACCTCGTACTCGACCATCGTCCGCAATGCGCACGCGTCGTCGCAGAACCTGACCTTCGCAACACCCCCTCCGTCTCCGCCTTCTTGAGCGCCGGATTCCGCTTCTCCGCCGAGGTGGATCTCCCCGACAAACGGGCCGCGCTCATGGTCCGAGACCGGGCCTTGCGCGCCGTGCTCCGACCCAGTCACTCTCAGTAACGATGCTCGACCTGATCCGGTTCCCGCCCGAGGAGTCCCCGTGCCGAATCCGTCCGTCGTCCCGAGTTCCGGAGAGCCGCCCGTCCTCCACACCCCGCCCGAACTGACCCCTGACACCTGGAACCGGGCAGGCGCACGGCTGCTGGCCAAGCTGATCGGCGAGTTCGCCTACGAGGACATCCTCCGCCCGGTCCCCGAGGACATAGGGGCATCGGCAGAGCCCTCGCACTCCGATTACGCCCTGGCCGTGCCCGCCGGTGGCGGACAGCTCGACACCGAAAAGCCCCGGGACGGAGCCGCGGACGGCGGAGTGCTCCGATTCCGGGCCCGCCGCGGCGCGTACGGCAGTTGGCAGGTCGACCCGACCAGCATCACCTGGACGCCGACGCCGACGCCGACGCCGACGCCGACGCCGACCCCGGAGCCCGGCCCGGAGCCGGACCTCGCGTCCCGGGCCGAGCCCCTCACCGACCCCCTCGCGTTCCTCGTGCGCGCCAAGCACGTCCTCCGCCTCGACGGCATCACCCTCGGGCACATCATCCGCGAACTCACCGTCACGCTCGCCGCGGACGCCCGGCTCGATCACACCGCCCTGACCTCGGCCCGCCTCGCCGACCTCGGCTACGCCGAACTCGAAGGCCACCAGACCGGCCACCCCTGGCTCGTCCTGAACAAGGGACGCCTCGGCTTCTCGGCGACCGACACCGCGCTCTGGGCCCCCGAGGCCCGCCGCCCCACCAGGCTCCCGTGGATCGCCGTGCACACCGACCTGGCCTCCTACCGCGGTGCGTCGGGTGCGGGCCTGGATTCCCCAGAGGTCCTCTACACCCGTGAACTGGACGTGGAGACGCGGGAACTGTTCGCCGGGACGCTGCGGGCCCGCGGCCTGGACCCGGCCTCGTACCTCTATCTGCCCGTGCACCCCTGGCAGTGGGACGACGTCGTCCTGCCCCTGTTCGCGCCCGCCGTCGCGGCGGGCGCGATCGTCCCGCTGCCCGCCGACGCCGACCTGCGCCTGCCCCAGCAGTCGATCCGCACGTTCCTCAACGCCACGCACCCCGAGCGGCTCACGGTGAAGCTGCCGCTGTCCATTCTCAACACCCTTGTATGGCGGGGACTGCCCACCGAGCGCACGCTCGCCGCACCCGCCGTCACCACATGGATGCACGCACTGCGCGACGCCGATCCCTTCCTGCGCGACGAATGCGGCGTCGTGCTGCTCGGCGAAGTGGCGTCGGTCGCGGTCAGCCACCCCCTGTACGACGGACTCGACGAAGTCCCCTACCAGTACAAAGAGCTGCTGGGAGCGATCTGGCGCGAGCCGGTGTCCCGACAACTCGCCCCGGGAGAGCGCGCGCGAACACTCGCCTCCTTGTTGCACATCGACTCCGAAGGGCGGGCGTTCACCGCGGAGCTGGTCGCCCGCTCCGGCCTCGATCCGAGGACCTGGCTGCGCAGGCTCTTCGCGACCCTGCTCCCGCCTCTGCTGCGCTTCCTCTACCGCTACGGAACGGTGTTCTCGCCCCACGGGGAGAACACCATCGTCGTCTTCGACGACCAGGACGTCCCCGTACGGCTCGCGGTCAAGGACTTCGTGGACGACGTGAACATCAGCTCCGTCTCGCTCCCCGAGCACGACGCCATGCCGCGAGAAGTCCGCGATGTACTGCTCACGGAGCGTCCCGACTTCCTCACACAGTTCATCCATTCCGGTCTGTTCGTGGGGGTCTTCCGCTACCTGGCTCCGCTGTACGAGGAACAACTCGGCCTGCCGGAGGACGAGTTCTGGTCATTGCTTCGCGCCGAGATCCTCCACCACCACGCCCGCTTCCCCGAGCTCAAGGACCGCTACGAGATGTTCGACCTGCTCACCCCGCAGATCGAGCGCCTGTGTCTCAACCGCAATCGGCTGCATCTCGACGGATACCGCGACCGCGCACACCGCCCGCACGCCGCCGTGCACGGCACCGTCGACAATCCTCTGCATCAGCTGTGATCGCGGGATTGTCAGTGGGGCCCCTTAGGGTGGTCGAGCTATGACGAAGCCCTCACTCCCCGATCTCCTGCATGCCGCCGTGACCGCTGTCGGCGGCACCGAGCGCCCTGGCCAGGTCACCATGGCCGAGACCGTCGCCGAGGCGATCGACGACGGTTCCCATCTGCTCGTCCAGGCGGGCACCGGCACCGGAAAGTCGCTCGGCTATCTGGTGCCGGCCCTGGCTCACGGGGAGCGCGTCGTGGTGGCGACCGCCACCCTGGCGCTGCAGCGTCAGCTCGTCGAGCGGGACCTCCCGCGCACGGTCGAGTCCCTGCATCCCCTGCTGCGGCGCCGTCCCGACTTCGCCATGCTCAAGGGCCGGTCGAACTATCTGTGCCTGCACCGGCTCCACGAGGGCGCGCCCCAGGAGGAGGAAGAGGGCCTGTTCGACCAGTTCGAGGCGGCCGCGCCGACGAGCAAGCTGGGCCAGGACCTGCTGCGGATGCGCGACTGGGCGGACGAGACGGAGACGGGGGACCGCGACAACCTCACCCCCGGCGTCTCCGACAAGGCGTGGTCCCAGGTGTCCGTCTCCTCGCGCGAGTGCCTCGGGGCCTCGAAGTGCGCGTACGGACAGGAATGCTTCGCCGAGATGGCCCGCGAGCGCGCCAAGCTCGCCGACGTCATCGTCACCAACCACGCACTCCTCGCGATCGACGCGATCGAGGGCGCCCCGGTGCTGCCCCAGCACGAGGTGCTGATCGTCGACGAGGCCCATGAACTGGTCTCGCGGGTCACCGGTGTCGCCACGGGCGAGCTGACACCCGGGCAGGTCAACCGCGCGGTGCGCCGCGCCGCCAAGCTCGTCAACGAGAAGGCCGCCGACCAGCTGCAGACCGCCGCCGAGGGCTTCGAGCGGATCATGGAGCTGGCCCTGCCGGGCCGCCTCGAAGAGATCCCCGAGGACCTGGGATACGCGCTGATGGCACTGCGCGACGCGGCCCGCACCGTGATCACAGCCCTGGGCACCACCCGGGACAAGTCCGTCCAGGACGAGGACGCGGTGCGCAAGCAGGCCCTCGCCTCGGTCGAGACGATCCACGACGTGGCGGAGCGGGTGACGAACGGCTCGGAGTGGGACGTCGTCTGGTACGAGCGCCACGACCGCTTCGGCGCCTCGCTGCGCGTCGCCCCCATGTCCGTATCGGGGCTGCTCCGCGAGAAGCTCTTCACGGACCGCTCGGTGGTCCTGACCTCGGCGACCCTGAAACTCGGCGGGGACTTCAACGGGGTGGGGGCATCGCTAGGCCTCGCCCCCGAAGGCACCACCGGCGACGACCTGCCCGTGTGGAAGGGCGTCGACGTCGGCTCACCCTTCGACTATCCGAAGCAGGGCATCCTCTACGTCGCCAAGCACCTTTCACGCCCCGCGCGCGAGGGCACCCGCACCGACATGATGGACGAGCTGACCGAGCTGATGCAGGCCGCGGGCGGCCGCACCCTCGGACTCTTCTCGTCGATGCGGGGCGCACAGGCCGCCGCCGAGGAACTGCGCGGCCGGATCCCGGAGTTCCCGATCCTGCTCCAGGGCGAGGACACCCTCGGCGAGCTGATCAAGGCCTTCGCGGCGGACCCGAAGACCTGCCTGTTCGGCACGCTCTCCCTGTGGCAGGGAGTGGACGTGCCGGGCGCCAGCTGCCAGCTGGTGGTCATGGACAAGATCCCGTTCCCACGCCCCGACGACCCGCTGATGAGCGCCCGCCAGAAGGCCGTGGAGGACGCCGGCGGCAATGGCTTCATGGCGGTGGCGGCGACCCACTCCGCCCTGCTGATGGCGCAGGGAGCGGGCCGTCTCGTCCGTGCGACGGGCGACCGGGGTGTCGTCGCGGTCCTCGACCCCCGCCTGGCGACGGCCCGCTACGGCAGCTACCTGCGGGCCTCCATGCCGAACTTCTGGTACACCACGGACCGCAATCAGGTGCGCCGCTCCCTGGCGGCGATCGACGCGGTGGCGAAGGCCGACGAGAAGTAGCCCCCACTCTCGGGCCCGGCGCGGACAGCGCTGGGCCCCGGAACCGGCGCAGTTGGTTCCGGGGCCCGGTCAGGGAGGAGCGTCAGACGCGCCGCAGAACGGCCACCACCTTGCCCAGGATGGTCGCCTCGTCACCGGGGATCGGCTGGTACGCGGAGTTGTGCGGGAGCAGCCACACATGCCCGTCCTCGCGCTTGAAGCGCTTGACGGTGGCCTCGCCGTCGAGCATGGCCGCGACGATGTCGCCGTTCTCCGCGACCGGCTGGCGGCGGACCGTGACCCAGTCGCCGTCACAGATCGCGGCCTCGATCATCGAGTCGCCGACGACCTTCAGCACGAACAGCTCGCCGTCGCCGACCAGCTGCCGGGGGAGCGGGAAAACATCCTCGACCGACTCCTCGGCGAGGATCGGGCCACCGGCCGCGATCCGGCCGACCAGCGGCACGTACGAAGCCGCCGGCTTACCGGTCGTGTCCGTCGGCTGCGCGCTGGGCTGGTCCGAGCCGCGGACCTCGTAGGCCCGGGGGCGGTGCGGGTCGCGACGCAGGAAGCCCTTGCGCTCGAGCGCCATCAGCTGGTGGGCGACCGACGATGTGCTGGACAGGCCCACCGCCTGGCCGATCTCCCGCATCGACGGCGGGTACCCCCTGCGCTGCACCGAGTCCCGGATGACCTCGATCACGCGGCGCTGGCGGTCCGTGAGCCCCGAACTGTCCGCCCGGATCCCTGGAGGTCGGCCGGGCAGAGAGCGCCCGGGCTTGGGCCCCTCCTGGCTCATGGATGCGTCATTCATGGCATGCACCGGCTCGAGTCGGCCCTGGGCGCGGCCCTGGGCAGTGATGGTGGCACTGTCTGCGGTCGTGGTCACGTCGGTCGGCCCCTCTCGAGAATGTCTCCCTAGCTAGCCAACGGTAGTTCCTTTCGAAAGGTTGCGCCAAACACACGTTCGAGTGAAAAATCGCAGATTACTTGTTGTGATCATGCGCCTAGGTGTATGGCTGCCCTCACGGAAGAACGGCAATTCGGTTTAATCCGGTACTCTTCACCGCCGGGACCGAGACCCGCCGAGCGGGCTCGCCCAGTCTGCCACTCACCGCCCCACCGATCAGGCACCGCCCCCGTTTTCGCGTGCGTCGCCCCGCTGGGGCCTGTGTCCTGTGGGGTCTGTGTGCCATGCGCCAAGGGCTTGGGGTCCGCGACACGCGCTAGGGCCGGAAAAGCGACCAAACCCCAGATGTAGTGGTTGGATTGCAACAGCAGCCCAGAAGTTGTGGTCCCCGGTCTTCCAGGGCCGTGGTCATCACCTATGCTTGGGGCTGCTGCGAGAGGCGGGATCAGCCTCTCGGGGCTACAGCGTCGTGCCGTGAAGGAGGGTTGGGAGTTATGCACTGCCCCTTCTGTAGGCATCCCGACAGCCGTGTCGTCGACAGTCGCACCACCGACGACGGCACATCGATCCGCCGACGCCGTCAGTGCCCGGACTGCTCCCGTCGCTTCACGACGGTGGAGACCTGCTCACTGATGGTGGTCAAGCGGAGCGGGGTGACCGAACCCTTCAGCCGCACCAAGGTCATCAACGGCGTGCGCAAGGCGTGCCAGGGACGGCCGGTGACCGAGGACGCCCTCGCCGTGCTCGGCCAGCGGGTCGAGGAGGCGGTGCGCGCCACCGGCAGCGCCGAACTGACCACTCATGACGTGGGCCTGGCCATACTGGGCCCGCTTCAGGAGCTCGACCTCGTCGCCTATCTGCGTTTCGCGTCCGTGTACCGGACGTTCGACTCGCTGGAGGACTTCGAGTCGGCGATCGCGGAACTGAGGGAACATGCGCCCGGCGCGGGAGCGGACGGCCCGGGCGGAGAGTACGTAGAGGGCGACAGTGGGCCCGGAGGGATTGGCGGTGTCCCCGTGGTCCCTGTGCCCGCACACGCCGCCGACTGACCGGCAGGGGCCGGGCGGCGGCGATCCACAGACCTGTTGCGGGCGGCAAGAGCGGCGGCCGCAACACAAGACACACACAGTGCCACGGGAAGATCGAGGCACTTTAAGGCGTTTTAGCCTGATATATGGGAGGCGGCATGACAGAGACGGCGAGCGGCCCGGCACGAGGTTCCCGTACCAAGGGTTCCAAGGCGACCAAGGGTCTGCGGATCGAGCGCATCCACACCACCCCCGGCGTGCACCCGTACGACGAGGTGGAGTGGGCGCATCGCGACGTCGTCATGACCAACTGGCGCGACGGCTCGATCAACTTCGAGCAGCGTGGCGTCGAGTTCCCCGAGTTCTGGTCGGTGAACGCGGTCAACATCGTCACCAGCAAGTACTTCCGCGGCGCTGTGGGCACCCCGCAGCGTGAGGTGAGCCTCAAGCAGCTCATCGACCGCATCGTGAAGACGTATCGGAAGGCCGGCGAGGACTACAAGTACTTCGCGTCGCCCGCCGACGCCGAGATCTTCGAGCACGAGCTGGCGTACGCCCTCCTGCACCAGATCTTCAGCTTCAACTCCCCGGTGTGGTTCAACGTGGGCACGCCGCAGCCCCAGCAGGTCTCCGCCTGCTTCATCCTTGCCGTCGACGACTCCATGGAGTCGATCCTCGACTGGTACAAGGAAGAGGGCATGATCTTCAAGGGCGGCTCCGGCGCCGGCCTGAACCTCTCCCGCATCCGCTCCTCCAAGGAACTGCTGTCCTCGGGCGGCAACGCCTCGGGTCCGGTCTCCTTCATGCGCGGTGCCGACGCCTCTGCAGGAACGATCAAGTCGGGTGGCGCCACGCGTCGCGCGGCCAAGATGGTCATCCTGGATGTCGACCACCCCGACATCGAGGACTTCATCGAGACCAAGGTGAAGGAAGAGGAGAAGATCCGCGCCCTGCGCGACGCGGGCTTCGACATGGACCTGGGCGGCGACGACATCACGTCCGTCCAGTACCAGAACGCCAACAACTCGGTCCGCGTGAACGACGCGTTCATGAAGGCGGTCGAGGAGGGCGGCAAGTTCGGCCTCACCTCGCGCATGACCGGCGAGACCATCGAGGAGGTCGACGCCAAGTCGCTCTTCCGCAAGATGGCCGAGGCCGCCTGGGCCTGCGCCGACCCCGGCATCCAGTACGACGACACCATCAACCACTGGCACACGTGCCCGGAGTCCGGCCGCATCAACGGCTCGAACCCGTGCAGCGAGTACATGCACCTGGACAACACGTCCTGCAACCTCGCCTCGCTGAACCTGATGAAGTTCCTCAAGGACGACGGCAAGGGCAACCAGTCCTTCGACGTCGACCGCTTCTCCAAGGTCGTCGAGCTGGTCATCACCGCGATGGACATCTCGATCTGCTTCGCGGACTTCCCCACCGAGAAGATCGGTGAGAACACCCGCGCCTTCCGTCAGCTCGGCATCGGCTACGCGAACCTGGGCGCCCTGCTCATGGCGACCGGCCACGCCTACGACTCCGACGGCGGCCGCGCCCTCGCCGGCGCCATCACGTCGCTGATGACGGGTACGTCGTACAAGCGCTCCGCCGAGCTGGCCGCGGTCGTCGGCCCGTACGACGGTTACGCCAAGAACGCCACCCCGCACCAGCGCGTCATGAAGCAGCACGCCGACGCCAACACCGCGGCCGTCCGCATGGACGACCTGGACAACCCGATCTGGGCCGCCGCCACGGAGGCCTGGCAGGACGTCGTCCGCCTCGGCGAGAAGAACGGTTTCCGTAACGCGCAGGCGTCCGTCATCGCGCCGACCGGCACCATCGGTCTCGCGATGTCCTGCGACACCACCGGCCTCGAGCCCGACCTCGCCCTGGTCAAGTTCAAGAAGCTGGTCGGCGGCGGCTCGATGCAGATCGTCAACGGCACCGTCCCGCAGGCCCTGCGCCGCCTGGGCTACCAGGAGGAGCAGATCGAGGCGATCGTCGCGCACATCGCCGAGAACGGGAACGTCATCGACGCCCCCGGCCTCAAGCCCGAGCACTACGAGGTCTTCGACTGCGCGATGGGCGAGCGCTCCATCTCCGCGATGGGCCACGTCCGCATGATGGCCGCCATCCAGCCCTGGATCTCCGGCGCCCTCTCCAAGACCGTCAACCTGCCGGAGACGGCGACGGTCGAGGACGTCGAGGAGGTTTACTTCGAGGCCTGGAAGATGGGCGTCAAGGCGCTCGCCATCTACCGCGACAACTGCAAGGTCGGCCAGCCCCTCTCCGCCAAGAAGAAGGAGCAGGAGAAGACCGAGGTCACCGCGAAGACCGAGGCGACGATCCGCGAGGCCGTCGAGAAGGTCGTCGAGTACCGCCCGGTACGCAAGCGCCTCCCCAAGGGCCGTCCCGGCATCACCACCTCCTTCACGGTCGGCGGCGCCGAGGGCTACATGACCGCCAACTCCTACCCGGACGACGGTCTCGGCGAGGTCTTCCTGAAGATGTCCAAGCAGGGCTCCACCCTCGCGGGCATGATGGACGCCTTCTCCATCGCCGTCTCGGTCGGCCTCCAGTACGGCGTGCCGCTGGAGACCTACGTCTCGAAGTTCACCAACATGCGCTTCGAGCCGGCCGGCATGACGGACGACCCGGACGTGCGGATGGCGCAGTCGATCGTCGACTACATCTTCCGCCGCCTGGCGCTCGACTTCCTGCCCTTCGAGACGCGCTCCGCGCTCGGCATCCACTCGGCCGACGAGCGTCAGCGCCACCTGGAGACGGGCTCGTACGAGCCCACCGAGGAAGAGGTCGACGTCGAGGGCCTGGCCCAGTCGGCGCCGCTCGCCCAGGAGCTGAAGGCCGTCGAGACGCCGAAGGCCGAGGCCGCCGCCGTGGTGCCCGCTCCGCAGCAGGCGCACACCAGTGCCGAGCTCGTCGAGATGCAGCTGGGCATCCAGGCCGACGCCCCGCTCTGCTTCTCCTGCGGTACGAAGATGCAGCGCGCCGGCTCCTGCTACATCTGCGAGGGCTGCGGCTCGACCAGCGGTTGCAGCTGATCTGACGGTTCGGTCCGGCCTCCCGGCCGGACCGATCGGCTGACCTGAGGGCGGCGGAACCCCTGTGGTTCCGCCGCCCTTCGGCATGAGCGGCCACCGGCGGTGCTACAGGGCGCCCATCGCGGACGTGAACGCGTTCAGGTCGCCGTCGAAGCCGTGGACGACCTCCTGGAAGGTCCACTCGCCGTCCGCGTCCCGGGTGAACTCCGCGACGGTGGTCGCCGAGTGCGCCGCCACCGCGGAGAGGTCGTGCTCCGACAGATCGGTGTAGCCCTCGCGTATGCGTACGGCCGTGCTCGCCACGTCCCAGAACGTCTTCGGCCTGTCGGACGGCTGCTCGTTCTGCTGGAGGGCGACGCCGACCACCACGCGGGCGTACTGCCCGCCCAGGCGGTCCAGTTCGAGCGTCATGACCTCGTCGAAGCCGAACCCCTGGCCGTTCCTGCTGTCCCGGTTCAGGACGATCGTCCCGTCCGGGGAGCGGCTGTCGAAGTGGACGACGTAGGCCGGGGTGCCACGCGGGTCCTCGCGGGTGTACGCGGCCGCGACCAGGTCCAGGTCGTGGGGTGGCGAACCGACCGGGCTCGGGTCCCACTTCAGACCGACCTCGACCTTCTCGATCCCCTTGCGGAGACTGCTCACCGAACTCCCCCTTCTCGGTGCGATGTTGAGTGCTACTCACACGCTACGTCGTCCCACCGACAACGGTGAGCCCGTCTCCGTCCGCGTGACCCGACAGCGGAGTTCGCGCCGCGGTGGCCGGGACGGGTGCGTGATGCCCCAGGTGATGCCGACCGCCCGGGGGCGGAGAAGAGCGCGAAGGTGAGCACTGCACCAGAGAGTCACCCCGCGTCACGCACCGCGCCGTACGATGGCGCGGTGCTGGTCAAGTGGATTCGCTGCACTGTGGTGGACCGTCGGGGGTTCGAGCGGGGACAGCGGAAATGGGCGGGGCTCCTTGGGGAGCCGGGGTTCCGGGGGCAGGGCGGGGGATGGAGCAGGCGGCGGCCGGAAGTGGCCCATGTCTTCGGCTTCTGGGAGAGCCGCGCCTTCTACGACTCCTTCATGGCACGCGCCCACGACCGGCTCGCGGCCGGCCAGTCCGGCACGTACAAGGACATGCGGGTGAAGCTCTTCGACTACCGCTTCGACGTGAAGACCGGCTTCGAGCCGCGCTTCACGGACGCGGACGTGGTGCGGGTGGCGCACTGCCGAGTGAACCCCGAGCGGGCCGAGCACTTCACCTTGATGCAGCAGAAGGTGTGGAACCCTGCGATGGCCGGTTCGCCCGGTATGGTGCGAGGGCTCTTCGGCGCCGCGTCCGACGAGGAGTTCCTGGTCCTGTCCATGTGGCGGTCGGCGGCCGAGCACGGCAAGTACCAGGTGGACCGGGTGGAGCGGCTGTCCGTGCGGGCTCAGACGGACGCCGACGTCTCCGACGTCTCCGGTGACATCGTGCGACTCGAGCCGACCTGGACGGTCTGAGCGCGTCACCACGCGCGCGTGCCGCACGGTCCCGCTCGATCTACGCCGGATGGGCCGTACGAGTGCTCGAACCGGACCGATCCGATCTAGGGTCGAGGTATGGCACGACCGCGGCGCATCGTCCTCGTCCGGCACGGCGAATCCGAAGGGAACGCCGACGACACCGTCTACGAGCGCGAACCGGACCACGCTCTGGCGCTCACCGACACCGGCTGGCGGCAGGCCGAGGAGACCGGAAAGGAACTGCGCGACCTGTTCGGCCGTGAGCGGGTGAGCGTCTACGTCTCGCCCTACCGGCGTACGCACGAGACGTTCCGCGCCTTCCGCCTCGATCCCGACCTGGTGCGGGTGCGGGAGGAGCCGCGCCTGCGGGAGCAGGACTGGGGAAACTGGCAGGACCGCGACGACGTACGGCTCCAGAAGGTGTATCGCGACGCCTACGGGCACTTCTTCTACCGCTTCGCGCAGGGCGAGTCCGGAGCGGACGTGTACGACAGGGTCGGCGCCTTCCTCGAGAGCCTCTACCGCAGCTTCGAGGACCCCGACCATCCGCCGAACGTGCTCCTCGTGACGCACGGCCTGACCATGCGACTGTTCTGCATGCGGTGGTTCCACTGGACCGTCCAGGACTTCGAGTCGCTGTCGAATCCGGGGAACGCCGAGACGAGGTCGCTCGTTCTTGGGGAGAACGGAAAGTACGCACTCGACCGTGCATTCGAACGATGGTGTGAACCGAGGCCCTACGGAGCCACCGGATAGAGTGGCAGGGCGATGATCGCTGACTCCTCTCCCGACCGGCGCATGGACCGCGCCCTGGCCAGCCTGCGTGGACTCTCCGTGGGAGACGCGCTGGGGTCCCAGTTCTTTGTCCCCGCGAACTATCCGCTGCTCAAGCGCCGCGCTCTGCCCGACGGCACCTGGCAGTGGACCGACGACACCGAGATGGCGTGCTCCGTGGTCGCCGTCCTGGCCGCTCACGACCGGATCGACCAGGACGACCTGGCACGCTCCTTCGCGGAGCACCACGACTTCGACCGGGGCTACGGACCCGCCGTCAACCGGCTGCTGCGCCAGGTCCGTGAAGGCGGCGACTGGCGCGCTCTCGCGTCCGCGCTGTTCAACGGACAGGGGTCGTGGGGCAACGGGGCGTCGATGCGGATCGCCCCGCTCGGCGCCTACTACGCCGACGACCCCGAGCAGGCCACGCACCAGGCCGAGATCTCGGCGTATCCGACGCACCAGCATCGCGAGGCCGTCGTCGGGGCGATGGCCGTGGCCGCCGCCGCGGCGCTGGTGGCCGCCCCGCAGGGACCGCCACCGACCCCGCACGGCCTGCTCGACGGAGTGATTGCGCTGGTGCCGCGCAGCGCGGTGCAGGCCGGTCTGCGCCGTGCCAGGGACATGCTCGACTACGGCGATCCGGGCACGGTCGCCGCGGTGCTCGGCTGCGGGCGGCGGACGACCGCGCACGACACCGTTCCGTTCGCCCTCTGGTCCGCGGCGCGCGGGCTCGGAGACTTCGAAGGCGCTTTCTGGAGCACCGCTCAGGTGGGTGGAGACCTGGACACGACCTGCGCGATCGTGGGCGGAGTCGTCGCCTCCGGGCAGGGCGGACAGCCCTCGCCCGAGTGGGTCGGGCGTACGGAGCCGCTGCCGCAGTGGGCTCCCGCCGCGTCGTCCCTCTGAGCGACCCGGGCCTTGTCGGGCACGTACGACGAACCGTGCCGTGGTGACCACGTGCCCGGCCCGCTCCTGGTGACAGGAGCGGGCCGGGCATCGCGGCCGTAACCGGGGGACCGGACCCGCGACCGTCGGCTACAGGGCCGGAGCGCCGCTGAGCGACTCCATGTCGCTCTTGCGTACGCGGATGACGACCGTGGCGACGACGAGGGCGAGCACACCCATGGCGGCCGCCGGGATGAACGCCGTGGATATCCCGTGGGAGAGCACCTCGTGGCTCCACGGGGCCGGCAACTGGTGCGTTCTGGCGAACGCGGCCTTCTGCTCCGGGCTCGCCTGGGACATGAACGACGTGACCTGCTTGGTCCCCTCGTCGCGGCTGGCGGTGCCGAAGACCGTGGTCAGGATGGACAGGCCGAGGGAGCCGCCGACCTGTTGCGTCGTGTTGAGCAGGGCGGAGGCCGCGCCCGCCTCGTGCGGTGCCACTCCGGAGACGGCCGTGACGGTGACCGTGACGAAGTTGAGCCCCATGCCGAAGCCGAAGATCAGCATTGGGCCGAGTACTCCGCTCACGTAGGAACTGCCCGAGTCGACCAGCGACTGCCATGCCAGACCGATGGTGACCAGGGTGGCGCCGGTGATCAGGAACGGCTTGGGGCCGAGCGTCGGAAGCAGCCGCTGGGATATCCCCGCGCCGAGAGCGATCACGACGGTGACCGGAAGGAAGGCCAGACCGGCGCGGATGGGGGAGTACCCCAGCACGTTCTGCACGAAGAGCACGATGTAGAAGAACATGCCGAACATTGCCGCGGCCAGGCTGATCATGATCACGTATGTGCCGGAGCGGTTGCGGTCCGCGAACATCCGCAGCGGGGTGATCGGCTCCTTGGCGCGGGACTCGACCAGGACGAAGGCGGCCAGGAACACCACGGCCGCGGCGAACGCGCCCAGGGTGAGCCCGTCGCGCCAGCCGTCGGACGCGGCCCTGATGAAGCCGTAGACAAGTGCGACCATGCCGAGGGTCGAGGTGAGCGCGCCGGTAAGGTCGAAGCGGCCGGGGTGGCGCTCGGACTCCTTGATGTAACGCGGGGCGAGCGCGGCGATCAGTATGCCGATCGGCACGTTCACGAACAGCACCCAGCGCCAGTCCAGCCAGTCCGTGAGGACCCCACCTGCCAGCAGCCCCACGGCACCGCCGCCCGCGGAGACGGCGGCGAAGATGCCGAACGCCCTGTTCCGCTCGGGCCCCTCGGGGAACGTCGTGGTGATGAGGGCGAGCGAGGTCGGTGAGGCGATCGCGCCGCCTACACCTTGGAGCACGCGCGCGGCCAGCAACTGCCAGGGCTCCTGGGCCAGTCCGCCGAGCAGCGAGGCGAAGGTGAAGAGCAGGATGCCGGTGATGAAGACCCGGCGCCGGCCGAGGATGTCGCCTGCCCGACCGCCCAGCAGCAGCATTCCGCCGAAGGTGAGGGTGTAGGCGCTGACCACCCACGTCAGGTCGGTCGTCGAGAAGTGGAGTGCGGTCTGGATGTGCGGCAGTGCGATGTTCACGATGGTCGCGTCGAGCACCACCATGAGCTGGCAGGCGGCGATCACCGCGAGGGCGATACCGGGTCGGGGTGAGCGCGCGGCCGGTTTCGGCGCTGTGGATATGGGGTCGTGCGTCTGGATTTGATCGTGCGTCACAGGATGTCCCCCAGAAGCGAAGTAGTGAACGTGAGCGTTCACTAATCCCGACCATAGCGAGCCACCCTTGGTGAACACAAGCGTTCTCTAACGGAGTTGACTCCAAGGGGTGGTCCGGGGTTGAGGGCTCCGATGGATGCTTGGTGCGGGCATGTTCGGCCCCTGGCCGCGGCCTGGTGATTTCCGTGCCCGGGCCGTCGAAAGAAGTCCCCTCGCCTGACATCCTGGTGGAGGGCGGGGCCCGGTCGGGCCCGTTGATCTCGCTCCTACGGAGAGGTTGTCACCATGGATCCCCCGCGGGAGCGCTGCTGAACGTGCCCGTCCGCATCGCCTCGGCGGTGGTGGGTCCCCTTCGCCGAACGTGGTCGTTCGCCGAACCCGCCACCTGCGTCCGGACCGCTCCCGAACCGCTCAACGGAGAGAAGACGATGGTTACTTCGCGCTGGACGGCCGACCCCGCTCGGTCGGCCGCCGCCCTGCGCAGGCGTGGCCCCGTGCTGGAACGGGCCATCCTCGAAGCCGCACTTGAGCAGCTCAGCACGGTCGGCTGGAACGGCCTCACCATGGAGGGCGTCGCCGCTGGTGCGCAGACCGGGAAGGCCGCGGTGTACCGGCGCTGGCCCTCCAAGGAGGACCTGGTGGTCGACGCGCTCCAGGCCGGACTCCCGCAGGTGGACTCCGTGCCGGACCTCGGCAGCGTGCGCGAGGACCTGCTGGAGCTGTGCCGGCAGATGCGTGACGCCATGTTCTCGCGTCCCGGCTCCGCGCTCCTCTCCGTCATTCACGAATGCGACACCCTCACCGCGGAGCGCTTCCACAGCGTGATCATCCAGGGGATCATCGAGCCCGGCGTGGAGCTGATCAAGGAGGTCATCAGCCGCGGAATCACGCGAGGAGATGTGCGCCAGGACGCTGTCGGCGCCTCTGTGTGCGACGTCATCCCGGCGATGATGATGTACCGCTCCAAAGTGTGCGGAAGCGAATGGCGGGACGAGGATCTGGTGGAGCTGATCGACGAGGTCATGGTCCCTCTGCTGCTGCGGCACGCGGACTGAAGCGAGCCGGGTGTCGCGCCGCGGGCTCGGCGGCGTACGCTGTCTGGCGCCATGCCGTACGAAGCCCCCACCCACACCGTCGAGCGCTCATTGCGCGCCACCACCGGTGCCAAGATCATTGCCGGTGTCGACGAGGTCGGCCGCGGTGCCTGGGCCGGACCGGTCACCGTCTGTGCCGCCGTCACGGGGCTGCGCCGCCCGCCCGAGGGCCTCACCGACTCCAAGCTGATCAGTCCCAAGCGTCGTGAGGCGCTCGCGGACGAGCTGGAGGGCTGGGTCACCGCGCACGCTTTGGGGCACGCGTCCCACGACGAGATCGACGACCTCGGCATGACGGCGGCTCTCCGCCTCGCTGCCGTCCGCGCTCTCGAGAGCCTGCCGGTGCGGCCCGACGCCGTCATCCTCGACGGGAAGCACGACTATCTGGGTGCTCCCTGGCAGGTACGTACGGTGATCAAGGGTGACCGTTCCTGCATCGCCGTCGCCGCGGCGTCGGTGATCGCCAAGGTTCGTCGCGACAAAATGATGGCCGAACTGGGCCTCGACCATGCAGACTTCGGGTTTGCGGCCAATGCCGGATACCCGTCGCCGGTGCATCGCGCCGCGCTGGAGGAGCGGGGCCCCACCCCGTACCACCGGCTTTCGTGGGCGTATCTTGATGCGCTGCCCCAGTGGCGGCACCTCAAGAAAGCCCGCAGCTGGGCGGAGGCAAGCGCTCCAGAGATCGAAGGTCAGCTCGGCTTCGACTTCTGACTCTTGCGTTCGCACTGATGTGCCACCCGCTGGCGCGAACCACACCCGCGTTTGATAGATATCAACCCATGCCTCTCATTCCCGAGGAGCCTCAGATTCACGAGAGCGCCCAGGGTCCCCGCGCCACGCCGGCCAGCAGCCGCACCGCGCCGACCCCCCGTCCTGTTCCCGGCCCGCGTCCCGCGGCGCCGTCGCGACCCGGTCGTCCGGGTCCCGCAAGGCCCGCACCGCCCGCGCAGCGCACGCCGCGCGAGTCGGCCGGGTCCCCCACGCCGGGGCCGAACGCCCCTGCCACCCCTTCGACTTCGGCTGCCCAGCCGCAGATCCAGCTCATTCCGGCCTCGGTCGAGGGTGCGCTGGACGCCGCCGAGGAAGCCGTCGACCTGCTGCTCGACACCGGTCGCGCGCCGGGCGAGGTGCTGGTGATCACCACGGGTGACCCGCACCCGTGGGCCGCGCACGAGCTGTCGTTCGGCGAGGCCGCCTACTGGGCACAGCACGACGCGGGCGACGACGTCTTCTACGCCGATGCCGCTGCCTTGGACCGTGCCGCCGCGCGCCCGGTGGTCGTCGTCGCCCTCAACGGCGGCGTCGACGAGACGGCCGCGACCGCACTGCCGATCGCGCTCGGCCGGGCTGGTGCCCTGCTGGTCGTCTGCGGCGACCCGCAGCGCATCAACTCGCTGCTCGGCGCCGGGGTCTGACGCGCGGCTTGCCGGCTGCCCGCACCGTTCGACGGTGACCGGGGAGCCCGGCAGGCCGACGCGTGGCCTCGGCCGCGCGGTCCTAGCGTGCCGCGGCGCGGCGGAGCATCTCCGTCGCGGCGCCGCCGGTGCGCGGCGCGGACTGCTCGCCGCCGCCGAGAACCTCCGCGACGGAGCCGACGCTGGGGCGGCGGCCGCCACGCCCCTCACCGAGGACCTGCCAGCCGTCACGCGTCATCGTGATGTACGCCCCACAGCGCAGGCCGTGCAGCGTGCAGGCGTCGCGCAGCCCCCACATCCACGCACCGTCCTCCTCCGTCCAGTGGGTTTCCCCCTCGCGGCAGTAGAGCAGGACGGCGGTACGGACCGGGGTGCGGCGGCGCAGGTCGTGCGGGATGACCCGGCGCAGCTGTGACAGCAGGGCGTTGCGGAACGTCCAGCCGTCGGTGCCGTTCTCACGGCGGGTGAACGACGCGCTCGCGCGCAGCCGTTCCTCCGGATCGAGCACCGCCACGACGGCGGTGCGCGGGATCGGTCGGTGGCGGGCGTGCAGGCCGCTGACAACCTCGCGCGGATTGCGCAGCAGGGGGATTCCGGCTGCCGCCCACTCCGCGGGTTCCAGCAGCCTGGTCGGTCGGTCGATGGAATCTGCGGACCTCTCGGCGCGCATCGAGGACGCGGGCATCGATGTCGCCGAGGACGGAGCGAATCCGAAGGTCACGATCCTCCCTTCGGCTACACGCCACCCTGGAGGGCAGGCGGGGTCGGACTGGGGGAGCGCACCGCGGCAGAGCTCTGTCCGGACCACGGGGGAGCCGCGCGGGAGCAGCTCCAATTCTTCCCGTCGTACTGGCGCACGGCAACGAGCAATTAGGGCTCGGGACCGTAATTTGGCGATGCGTCGCCAATATCCCTGCCCAAAGGTTGCGCCAGGGATGCCTGCGTCAACCCTGCATCGCAAGGACCAGCGGCAACACCCCCTCCGCACCGGCCCGGCGCAGCAGTCGCGCGGCCATCGCCAGTGTCCAGCCGGTCTCCGTGAAGTCGTCCACGAGCAGTACCGGGCCGCCCGCGTGTGCCAGCGCTTCGGCCAGCTGGGGTGGGAGGGTCAGGGTGCCGTCGAGGGCGCGCAGCCGCTGTGCGCTGTTGCTCCGGGGAATGTGCGTGGTGTCGCTGTCCGGTGCGTACTCGATGCGTCCCAGCAGGGGCATCCGGCCGACCTGGGCGATGCCCGCGCCGAGGGAGTCGATGAGCTGCGGTCGGGTGTGCGAGGCCATGGTGACGACTCCCACCGGGCGCGGTGGAGCGTCGGCGGCGTCCGATGCCCAGCCACCGGGGCCCTTGGCCCAGTCGGCCAGCACCTCCACGACGGCCCGTGCCACGTCGTCGGGGACGGGTCCGTCCGGGGCCTGTGGTGTGAGCATGGGGCGCAGTCGGTTGCCCCAGCCGATGTCCGAGAGGCGGCCGAGGGCCCGGCCCGGCCCTGCCTGTTCATTCGCCGGGATGCGTCCCTTGAGGTCGATGCCGACCGCGGCGAGCCCGGTGGGCCACATCTTGCGGGGCTCCACCTCCACGCCTGGGCGTCCGAGCTCGCCGCGTGCCGAGTCCAGCGCCGCCGACGAGACCGAGGTGGTGAACCGGCCCCCCGCGCAGTTGTCGCAGCGGCCGCAGGGAGCCGCTTCCTCGTCGTCCAGCTGCCGGCGCAGGAACTCCATCCGGCAGCCGGTCGTCGTCGCGTACTCGCGCATCGC